>JBBPYY010000044.1:0-11490 GCA_038199445.1 Terriglobales bacterium
CAAAGTGAAAAGCACTGCAATGGGGCGCAACTGCGTCACAACCAGCATTCCGTTCGCGTCAGACGCGTGCACAATATTTCCCGCATCGACCTGCCGCAGGCCCACGCGTCCGCTCACGGGAGAAGCGATCCGCGTATACGCGAGTTGAACCTGATCGCTCTCAATAGCGGCACGGTCCGATTGCACCGTACCTTCAAAGTTGCCGGCATTCGCCGTTTGAGTGTCCATCTGCTCGCGCGAAAATACTCCCTGATCAAAAAGCGCCTTGTACCGCCCTGCTTCCGCTTGTGCATTCACTAGTTGCGCCTTGTCTTTGGCCAACTGTCCCTGATCTTTATCCAACTGCGCTTGAAAAGGGCGCGGGTCGATCGAGGCCAGCAGCTGGCCTTGCTTTACCTCGTCGCCTTCCCGAACGTTCACTGACATCAACTGTCCGTCGACGCGGCTCTTCAATGTCACCGTGTTGTACGCATTCACTGTGCCAAGTCCGGTCAGATAAATAGGGACCGTTCTCTGCTGTACGGGCGCCGCCTGCACCGGCGTTGGTCTATCGGCAGCCCGCGCCGCCTGGGCCTGCAATGCTTGTTGCTTCTTTGCCGCATTTGTTCGGTAAAAATACCAACCCGCGAGAAGCAAAATGACGACAATCGCGGTGTACACCGCGCTCCTCCACCAACTCTTCTTATCCGGTGGCGGTTCGGTGTGATTGGTATACGACGGCGGAAGAGTCGTCTGTGTTTCTACAGTAGCCATATGCACTTTCAGGAAGCCTTATCTGTGGGTCAGTCGCCATCGAAGCAAACCAAAGATAGGGAAATGGTTACGCTTGAAGGGAAAGACGCCGTTCTGCTGCAAAAGGTTTCTACACTGCCAAACGATTGAGGTCTCAAATGCCGTCGCTATCTGCTTCTTTTTTCACTGTCCGAAATCGGACAATTCGTTCGGCAATCGGACAAACCGGATCGACAATGTCTCATTGAACAGACAATAAGTCCTTGCCTATCTTAATATGCCGGAATGTGAACGAGTGGCGTCCCAAGTGCGTATTAGTAAGTTGTGGACATCGCCCGCCCAGACATTAAACGCAAACGTCAACGCCGTCTCGCCGTGATTATTGTGAGCGTAATCATCGCCGTCGGAGTGGCTTCGGCCTTGGTGTTCCGACTCAAGCCTGCCGCTCCCTCGGTGGAACGCTCCTCGATGTATACAGACGTCGTCAAGCGCGGCCCCCTGGTTCGCCAGGTGCGCGGCCTTGGCACGCTCGTGCCCCGCGAAGACAAACTGCGGTTGATTCCAGCGGAAACGGAAGCGACGGTGCTGCGGATTCGTGTGCTGCCCGGTACGCAGGTGCAGCCGGATACGGTGCTGGTCGATCTCGCCAATCCGCAGGTGCAGCAGGAAGCGCAGGACGCGCAGCTCGCTCTCAAAGCTGCCGAGGCCAGTTATCACAATGTCGGGGTGCAGTTGCAAAGCACGCTGATGACGCAGAAGGCAGCCGCAGCCACGGTCGGTTCGGACTACGCCCAGGCGAAGCGCCAGGCGGAGACCGACAAGGCACTCAATGATCTCGGTGTCATCAGCGGCCTCACGTACTCTGCTTCAAAAAGCAAAGCCGACGAGCTGACCACGCGCAACGGCATCGAGGGCGAGCGCCTGACCATGAACGAAAAGGTCATTACATCGCAACTTGCCGTAGAGCAGACAAAAATCGACCAGGCGCGTGCCATCCTTGCGCTGAAGCAGCGCCAGCTCAGCGCACTGACTGTGCATGCCGGCATCGCGGGCGTCCTGGTCGACCTCCCGCTGCAAGTCGGCCAAAACGTAGCTGCCGGCACCACGATGGCAAAAGTCGTTCAGCCAGACCAGTTGAAGGCAGAACTCAAGATTCCTGAAACCCAGGCCCGAGACATTCAGATCGGCCAACCAGCTTCGATCGATACACATAACGGTGTCATTGACGGCACCGTGATGCGAATCGATCCAGCCGTACAGAACGGAACCGTCACCGTTGACGTACAACTCAGCGGCGCCCTGCCGCAGGGTGCGCGACCAGACCTCAGCGTGGACGGCACGATTGATCTAGAACGCATGGTCAACGTCCTCTACGTGGGCCGCCCCGCATTTGGAAACGAAAACTCAACCATCTCGCTCTTCCGCCTCGACCCGGATGGCAAGGGAGCAGTCCGCGCGCCGGTCAAAGTCGGCCGAGCATCGGTCAATGCAATTCAGATCATCGAGGGCCTAAATCCTGGAGACACCGTCATCCTCAGCGACATGTCGCGCTGGGACAATGTAGACCGCGTGCGCCTCGAGTAGAACCGCACGTGCCACCCTTTGGAGTCAGCGATGTCCACGACTTATTCACCCATCTCCACCAATAAAGAGGAAGCCATCATGGCGCAGACGCCGAGAGAAAACCTGATAGAGATCGAAGGCCTGACCAAGGTCTTCTACACCGACGAAATCGAGACACATGCGCTCTCAGGCATCCATCTGAGCATCGCGCGCGGCGAGTACGTCGCCATGTCCGGCCCCTCTGGCTGCGGCAAGTCGACGCTGCTCTCCATCATTGGCCTGCTCGACACGCCAAGCGGCGGCAAATATCAGCTCAACGGAAAGCCGGTCGAAAACCTCAATTTCGCCGAGCGTTCGCGCATCCGCAACCAGGAGATCGGTTTTATCTTCCAGAGCTTCAATCTGATCGGTGACCTCACCGTGTACGAGAATGTCGAGCTGCCGCTGACATATCGCCCCGGCATGACCGCGCCTGAGCGCAAGCGCCGCGTGCAAGAATCGCTCGAACGCGTCGCCATGGCGCACCGCATGCGCCACTACCCATCGCAACTCTCAGGCGGTCAGCAGCAGCGGGTCGCTGTAGCCCGAGCTCTCGCCGGATCTCCGTCTATCCTGCTGGCCGATGAGCCGACCGGAAACCTTGACTCGCGCAATGGTGAAGCTGTGATGGAACTCCTCGAGGCCTTGCACTCGGACGGCGCAACCATCTGCATGGTGACGCACGATCCGCGTTTCGCAAAACACGCTGAGCGTGAAGTTCATCTCTTCGACGGCAAGGTCGTCAGCGAAGAAGAGCTGCGCAAACAGATGGCCGAAGTGCGGCTTTAGGGATATGTAACCGTCGCAGTTACAGAATGACAATTTAGAAGGGCGAAATGCAGAATCTGGTCCTGGACATCCGCTACGCGCTTCGCCAGTTGCGCAAATCGCCCGGCTTTGCCGTTACCGCTATCTTGACACTTGCCCTGGGCTTGGGAGCAGTGACGGCCATGCTGGCAGTGGTGAGTTCGGTGCTGGTTCGCCCGCTCGACTATCCCAATGCCAAACGCCTCTACCTTCTTAGCGCTTCCGAAAAGAGATCAGTCGAGTCGGTTTCGTGGCTGAACTATCTCGACGCGCGCCGCGGTCTCGCTCCTGCGTTTTCCGCGATTGCCGCATACACGACTTTGCCCGTGTCGGTTGGCAGTGGCAGCTACAAAGATATTGTGCTGGCGCCCTCGGTCACCGCAAATCTGTTCGAGGTTCTCGGCGTCCACCCCGCGCTCGGACACTCGCTGGCCTCTGACGACACCGGCGACATTCATGAAATGCTGCTGAGCGATGCCTACTGGCACAACAAACTCAACGGCAACAAAGCGGTGTTGGGACAAAGCCTCAAAGTAGGCGATCAGCTTTACACCATCGTGGGCGTCATGCCGCGTGGTTTCACTTTTCCCCTGGAAGAAGGCCAACAACAGGAGCAGGTGTGGACAAGCCTCAAAATCGACCCGCACATGCGCGACACGCGCGATTTTACCTTCCTCACCGTTATCGGAGCATTGAAGCCGGGCGTCACCCGCGCTGCCGCGGCCGCGCAAGGCGAGGTATTCGTCAGGAACACGCCCGCTTTGAAGGCCGACAAGACAGTTCATTTTTTCATCACGCCATACCTCAGTGTTGTCATCGGCAACGAGGAAACGCCGCTGTTGATAATGCTTGGCGGCTGCTTCGTGCTGCTGCTGATCGCGTGCCTGAATACAGCCAACCTGCAGATCGCACGCGCCACGATTCGTCAGAGTGAGATGGCCGTTCGTTCGGCCCTTGGCGCTTCTCGTGGCCGCATTGCCGGCCACATGCTGGTCGAGAGTGTGCTGCTTTCGCTTGCCGGCGGCGCGGCCGGTCTCGCTCTCGCCCTGACCATACTGCGTCTCGCACGTCGCGCCTATGGCAGCGGATTTGCCCGCATTGGTCAGGTCTCGCTCGATCTACCTACCTTTGTTCTCTATCTCGGCATCGTGCTGGTATGCGGCGTACTCTCTGCCCTGTTCCCTGTGATGCGCATGATGCGCACGCGGCCTTCGCTCTCGCTGCAGCAGAGCGGCGCTGGTGCAACGCGGGTCAGCCAACGCAATCGCCTCAGCGAAGGGTTGGTCGTCGCGGAGATCGCACTCACGTTCCTGCTTCTCTTTGCCAGCGGGCTGTTCCTGCGCACGCTTAAATCCCTCGAACAAGTCCCGCTCGGCTTCAACCCGCAGAACATCAGCTCGTTCCTGCTATGGCCTGACAACGCCAATGCTCCCGTGCCGCAGCAAGTACAGACTTACAAGCGCGTCATCGACCGGCTTGAACATACGCCCGGCATCGAGTCCGCTGCCTTCGTCACTGCGTTACCGGTGTCGACATTCGGACTGAACGTCGGTGGTACGTTCCGGTTGACAGGCCGGCCCGAAAACAAGAAAGACATCATGCAGATGGCCTCGGTCAGCCAGGAGTACATGGCGATGATGCGCATCCCCGTCGTGAACGGACGCGGCTTCCAGGAGACAGACACCGCTTCGACCCAGCCCGTCATCCTTATTAACCAGGCGTTTGCCAACCGCTATTTGCGCGGGCAAGACCCGCTGAACAAGCAAATTCTTGCCGACAAAGATGCCGAGATGCCCGACCTCAACATCGTTGGCGTGGTGGGAGACACCATGCGCGGGGATCTCGGCGCGCCGATCGAACCCACAGCCTACATCCTGCTCGATCAGTTGCCACCCGCCTCCGTGCTCAGCCATTTCATGGTCGGACTCAGCGGACAATTTGCTGCGCGCACTATTCTGCCGCACGCAACACTCGAGTCCACTCTGCGTTCCATCGTCCATCAGGAAGCGGCTACCTACACTCTGGCCGGCCCGCGTGAGCTCGTACCCGCGGTCGATGGATTGTTGAAGACGCGTCGCCTCACCCTGCGCCTTGCATCCGGGTTCAGCTTTATTGCCATCCTGCTCGCAGCCATTGGCATCAATGGCGTACTCGCGTATATCGTCGCGCAGCGTGTGCGCGAAATCGGCATCCGCATGGCGCTGGGCGCAACGCGAAAGGAAGTCCTCACTCTGTTTCTGCGTCGCGGGTTGCGCATGACCCTGTACGGGCTGGCGGGAGGCGCGTTGACCGCGCTGCTCAGCGCCCGGGTGCTCAGGACCTTCCTTTACGGCGTCGTCGCCCAGGATCCAATCACTCTAGCCGCTGTCGCCGTTCTGATACTCGCCGTGACGATGGTTGCTGTATTCATCCCGGCGCGCCGCGCCGCTTCCGTCGACCCCATGCAAGCGCTGAGAAGCGAATAGGAGTTCCATGCATTCCTTCGTTCAAGACATCCGTTATGCACTGCGTCAGTTGCGCAAGTCTCCCGGCTTCGCGATCACTGCCGTGCTCACTCTCGCTCTCGGAATTGGCGCAAACACCGCAATCTTCAGCGTCATGAATGCGGTTCTTCTGAATCCCAGCGGCATCCCTCACGCGACCGACATCGTCGCGCTTCGAGTCAGCTACAAAAGTGCAACCAACGCCGACCTCGCCAACATTCCTATCTCTCCCCCTGACTTTGCCGACGCGGCGAAAGGAACAGACACTTTTGCCGCAGCGGCAGTGATGGTCGCGCGAAACTACAACCTCAGCGGCGACGGCCGGGAGCCGAAACAGATTCCCGCTGCCCGCGTCAGCTCGCGCTACTTCGATGTCTTCCAGGCAAAGCCGGCGCTGGGCCGCGTCTTTACTGCTGAAGAAGATGTGCCCGGTGCTGAGCATGAGATCGTCCTGTCAGATCGCGCATGGCACCAGCGTTTTGGCGGCGATCCAAACATCCTCGGACGCAGCGTCACTCTCGATCAGCAACCATATAGGGTCACCGGCGTGATGGGTTCTGATTTTGGCTGGCCGAATACCGCCGAGTTCTGGACTCCGCTGGCCATCAAACCAGCTTCATTCGTGCCTGCAGGCTACCGCTTCAATGAGTACCTCACGGGCGTCGCGCGCCTGCAACCGGGCAAGACAGTCGCATCCGCGAACGCCTATCTCGGTGCGAAATCGCAAGAGGTCAAACACACGCCTGGCAGGTTAGGCGAATACGCTGTGCAATCCGATTGGGGAATGTTTGCGATTCCTTTAACCCAGCTGATCAGCGGCAATATGCAGGGCCCGCTCCGGGCAATGCTCGTCGCCGTCCTGCTGGTATTGCTTATCGCGTGCGCCAATATCGCCGGGCTGCAGCTCGCCCGCGCCTCGTCACGCGACCGAGAAACCTCGATTCGCGTCGCGCTGGGCGCGCGTCGCGGCAAGCTGATCCAGACCGCGATGACCGAAAGTCTTGTTCTTATCGTGCTCGGCACGCTTGCAGGGGTTGTGCTCGCGCGAACGGTGGCGCCGGCGCTGCTCAGCCTTGCGCCCGATCAATTAGCTAAAAATGTTACTGTCCATTTTTCAGCGCCCGTGCTTAGTTGGGTCGCGATCGTTGCACTGCTATGCACTTTGCTCTGTGGTCTCGCGCCAGCATGGTTGCAGACGCGCGCGCGCACCCTGTCGGGATTAAAGGACGGTGGAAGATCAGCCACCTACGGTGGCAGCAGCCAGCGTCTCCGTTCCTCGATGGTCGTCTTCGAAATCGGCCTCTCCATGCTGCTGCTTTTTTCGGCCAGTCTGGTATTCCGCGACCTGCGTCAGATATCTCAAGTCAACACCGGCTTCCAGCCCGCGGGCGTTATTTCAGGCTCCATCAATCTTCCGCGTGAGGCCTATGCCAGTGTTGAAAAGCAGGAAGCGTTCTACAGTTCGCTGGAATCGCAGCTATCGAATGTCCCAGGCGCGAGCGCAGCAGCCATCACCGACAATCTTCCCTTCTCCGGCGATGGCGGCGCTGCTTCTTTTCAGATCCAGGGTCAGGCGGTGAATCCCGACGCGCAGGTGCCCCATGGCAATATCCGTTCGATCACGTCGAACTATTTCAGCGTGCTGCAAGTTCCGCTCCTGTCAGGACGATTCTTCGCCACAACGGATCGCTCGAATACGCAGAAGGTAGCCATCGTCGATGACGCCTTGGCGAGGCGCTATTGGCCGGGAGAAAGCGCGGTTGGCAAGCGCATCGGATTTGGAGATGACGCGGGCGTAGTAAAGGACTGGATAACCATCGTAGGAGTGGTCGCTCACGCCCGCTCCGCCTCCCTCGAGGCGGATACGAAGGAAGGCTTTTACTTTCTTCCCATTTCGCAGACTCCCGACCAGATGGGTTCCTCGATCGTGGTTCGCGCCGCGCGCGGCGACGAACGCGATCTCATCAGCAACATCGCTTCAGCCGTCCACACCGTCGACTCAAGCCTGCCGCTCTACGACGTCAAGACGATGCAGGAACGCGTCGATCAATCGCTCGTTGGCCGCCGCTTCATGATGATGCTTTTGTCCACCTTCGCCGGCATTGCTCTGTTGCTCGCTGCGATCGGTCTTTACGGCATCATCCAGTTTGCTGTCAGGCTCCGCTCGCGCGAAATCGGCATTCGGATCGCCGTCGGCGCGCAACGCAGTGATGTGGTTTCACTCATTCTGCGTCAGGGAATGAAACTTGCCGGGCTCGGCATCGTGCTGGGCGTCCTGCTGATCGCGGCGCTGGCGCGCGTCATTGCCGGTCTTGTCTATCAGCTGCCCGTTGTCAATATCGCCAGCATCTCTTTCACCGCCGGATTGCTGCTCGCAACAGTGTTGGTGGCAAGTTACTTGCCCGCGCGCAAAGCCTCGCAGCTAGATCCGGTAAAGACGTTGGGGCAGGACTAGTGTGGGCCATCATTCGGCGAGGGTAGGGTCATGATCGTACTGATGCAGGATTTTCGATACGCATTGCGGCAACTCGGCAAGTCGCGCGGCTTTGCCGCGATCTCCATCTTCATTCTTGCTCTCGGTATCGGCGTCAACGCCGCCATGTTCACCGTAGTGAACTCCGTTCTGCTGCAACCGCTCCGTTATCGCGAAGCAGACCGCATCGTGCAGTTCAACACGATTGAGAACTCCAGCGAATCCCACTCCGGCAAGCCCTTCGCACGTGTCACTGGCGGAGACTATCTCGACGTTCGCACACAGGCTTCCACCTTCGAAAAGGTCGCCTATTACGACGGCGGCGGCGGCGAAATGGGCGTTCAGCTTGGCGACCATTCCGTCTTTACTCCTGTGCAGCAGGTCAGTGCGGACTTTCCCCAGGTGTTTGGCGTCGTTCCGCTCGCGGGCCGCCTCTTCGACGATGCCTCAGTCGCGCACACCGCGTTAGTCAGCGCGCCTTTCGCCCGCGACAACTTCGGCGGCGCGCAACAGGCCATCGGCCGCACCTTCAACGTCGAGGGAAAGTCTTACGAAATCGTAGGTGTACTGCCCGTCGCGGCCGCATACCCGGCGAACACTTCTGTTTGGATCGGAATGGCGTCGACTCCAGAGAGTCTTGAGCGCACCGCTTACAACTATCGCGCCGTGGGCAAGCTGAAGCCGGGTACGTCCCTCACTGCGGCACAGGCCGAACTGGCCGCAGTCTCCCGCCGCATGGCCTCCGCCCATCCCGACAGCAATCACGCGAAGACGCTCGTCGCCGTCCCGCTCCAGGAACAAATCGTTGGGCGTGTGCGTCCGGTCTTGCTGTTGTTGCTCGCTTCAGTTACCGTCGTCCTGCTTATCGTTTGCGTCAACGTCGCGCTGCTGCAACTGGCTCGCGCCACGCAACAGGCAAGGCAGACCGCGATTAGGACCGCGCTCGGAGCAACACGCGCGCGCATCGTCCAACAAATTGTCGTGCAAGGCGTCTTGCTCGCCGCCCTCGGCGGCGTCGCCGGAATCATTCTTGCCATTCCCGCCGTCAAGTTGCTGGTTCGTATGGCCCCGCAAGACCTCCCTCGCATCGGCGACATCCATCTCAATCTGCTCGTCGTCGCGTTCTCCTTCGCTGCCAGCCTGTTGACGATTCTGCTCGCCAGCATCGCGCCCGCCTGGCACGCGTCTCGCATCGATCCCGCCGAAGCCCTCAAACAGGACACGGCGCGCGGCCTCGCCGGACGCCATTCGTCTACCGTCCGCAATCTGTTGGTGATCGCCGAAATCGCGCTGACCTTTACGCTCGTCGTCGGCGCTGCATTGCTCGTTCACACTTTAGTCCGGCTCTCGACGATTGACCTCGGCTATGTAAGCTCAAATGTTCTGGTCGTGTCCGCGCACGCTCCCGCGGGTTCAGAGAGCGAAGCCATTGTGAAGACGCGCACGCTCCAAAACGTCGTGGCGCAGATTGCTTCTATTCCCGGGGTTGAACGCGCGTCACAGGTGATGGGGCTGCCCACTGGGCAATACGGCTCCAATGGCGGATACATGATCGTCGGCAAGGGCGATCCCAACGATCACACCCACTTGCCAGAAGCGGATTTCGGACTCTCGGCCCCCGGTTATTTCAAAACCCTCGATATTCCGCTGGTGCATGGCCGCGACTTCGGCCCACATGACCAATACACAAGTCCGTTCGTAGCGATCATCAGCCAGGCGCTAGCAAGGCAGAGCTTTGCCGGCGAAGATCCCGTCGGCAAACAGATTCTCTACGGCCTCGATTCGCCGCAGCCTATGACCATCGTCGGCGTTGTCGGCGACGTCCGCCAGAACTCCCCCGCCGCCCTGCCTGGTCCGACACTTTACATGCCGTTGGCGCAGCACCCTACACACGCAAATGAAGTGGCAATCGTCGTGCGGACACACGTACCACCGGCGTCGCTGATCGATCAAGTACGCGCAAGGGTGCAATCGATTGACCCCACCATCGCTATGAAATTCACGACACTCGATCAGAGCGTCGGCGAATCTATCGCTACGCAGCGCTTCCGTACCGCCCTGCTGTTTGGTTTTGCGCTGCTCGCCCTCACGCTGGCTGCTCTCGGCGTGTACTCGGTCATGGCCCACGCTGTAGCGCAGCGCCGGGTGGAAATGGGCATCCGCATCGCGCTTGGCGCCGATCGTTCTCTCGTCGTTCGCATCATTCTTCGTGGCGCCATGACCCTCGCGTTCGTAGGCATCGCCGCGGGATTGATTTTGAGCCTGCTCGCAACGCGTGGCATGCAGAGCCTGCTTGCCGGCGTCGCAATCTTTGACCTCGCGAGTTACGCCGTGGCCGTTGGGGTTCTGCTCGCGGTCACCGCCGCGGCCGCATATTTTCCTGCGCACCGCGCGTCTTCCGTTGATCCGATTGAGGCGTTGAGGAGCGAATAAGGAGAGGGCATGAACATCGCACAAAATGTACGTTTCGCACTGCGACAGTTGCGCAAGTCGCCAGGCTTCACCATCACCGCCGTACTGACGCTCGCCCTGGGAATCGGCGCCAACACTGCGATCTTCAGCGTCATGAATGCGGTCTTGTTGCGTGCACTGCCGGTGCCCGATCCGCAGCAACTTTTCTACGCAAATGTTCCACGCATGCCCGACGGCAGCAGCCAGACCGGTCACGACAATGCTTCATTCTCGATGGCTGTCTTTGAGCAGATGCGAAATGAGGGCAAAGTCTTCCGCGATCTGATGGCGTTCGTGCCGCTCGCGACCGACAAGACTCCGATCCGCATCGGCGACACGCCAGAAGAAGCGCTCGGCGACATGGTCAGCGGTAATTTCTTTTCCGGCTTGCAGGTGTCTCTCGACCGCGGGCGTGGTTTCTCTCTCAACGAGGAAAAGCAACATGCTCAGGTTGTCGTCATCGGCTACAGCTTCTGGACTCGCCGCTTTTCGCGCGACCCTAACGTGCTCGGTAAGACGCTCTTCGTAAAAGGCGTGCCCTTCACCATCGTGGGCGTAGCGCCTCGCGACTTCAACGGCGTCGAAGCGGGTCAGGTCACCGACTTCTGGATTCCCCTGCAGGACCGCCTCGATCTCACACCGTGGGGCGCAACGGGACAGACTGCGTACAACACCCCCGAGTGGTGGTATCTGATGTTGATTGCCCGCCTGCAGCCGGGCGTCACTCAGCAACAGGCTCTCGCGCAACTCGATCCTATTTTTCAGCGCGCGGCCCGCATTGGTCTCGGCACCCCCCGGACTAAAGAGGTCTCGCCACTGCTGACCTTCGCTCCCGCGAAGGGCATCGGCGGCGACCCAGAAGAATTCCAGCAGCCGCTTTATGCGCTGATGGCGATGGTTGGCCTCGTATTGCTGATCGCGTGCAGCAACGTAGCGATGCTG
>JBBPYY010000045.1:0-20153 GCA_038199445.1 Terriglobales bacterium
CTCAAAAACCTATGGCTCCTGCCGCTCCGCGACCTTTACGCGATGATGCTGTGGATATGCGCCTACGCAAGCGACACCGTCGTGTGGCGCGGGCAAAAATTCACCGTCAACGACGGCAGGCTGAAGCCGCACGAAGTTTGATCTTTCTTAGCTCGTCATCCCCACAGAGCGCAGCATGGCCTGTCCTGAGCCAAACGATGGGGCCCAAGGCGCTTCCTCAGGTTGACATGCGGTTTTTTGTGCGCGGGCGTCGAGGCAAACTGTCAAATGAGCTTCCGCCACGCGGCAAAAGGCCTACATATTCGTATGCCCTTGCCGCATCTCTTCGTTGAATGCCGGCTTCGTCGACGCCAGTCCGGCCGCCAGCTTTGCGTGATATTGCTCTCCGCGCGCCACCAGCGCGGCGGTCGCCGCGGCGTACTGGCCGCCGTCCGCTAGGTGCACCAGACCCTCTGCCGCCAGCGCCGATGCCGCTTGCGCCAGATCCGCCTCGGTCGCATTTAAATACTGCGCGTCCCTGGGATCCGCAATCCACACCGGTGCGTCCCCGCCCAGTTCATGCGACAGCCAGTAGACCTTGCTCGCGATGAATTCCTGTCGCGCTGCGCTGTCTGTATCCGTGAACACGAACGACTTCTTCCAGCGGCTGTAAAAGCGCGTCGTCACATTCACCGGCTGTCGATTGCCCGACTTCAACAGCTCGAGCTGCCCTTGATCGAGCGTCTTGCGAATCGCGTTGTAAATCGCGTTCTCCGCATACGGCTGCTCCGGCGCCGGAACGACCTCTTCAAACGTCACCGTCATCGACGCCGCAATCTTCGCGTGCAGCACCGACTTCACGCCCTCTTTGGGGTCTTCCAGCCGCATCATTCCGTGCACCACATTCGTATCTGCGCCGGTCGTCGAGCGATGAAACGGCCAGCCAAACTCAGAAAAGCTCACCGGAATTCCGCCCATCGTCACATACGCATCCGGCCGCGGATTCTTGAGCCGCATCGCAGTTTCATGCAGAAAAGCCTCGAGCGCCGGCACCAGTTCATGGTTCGTAAACTCAAACCCGTCGCTCAACTCCAGCGTGGCCGTCTTCTCATGGGGCGCATCCGGACACAGCGCCAACGTGAATCGCGTTGTCGCGCGCCCGTCGTGCGCCGTGCTGCGCTCGCTGGTCAGAACGATTAGCCCGACCTGTGGCGCAGACGTCTCAATAGCAGCAGTCAGCTTCGTGGGGGTATGGATTGTCATGGGTTCCTACTCAGCAATTCGTCTGAGAACGTTGTTGAAAGTGAGCGTTCAGGAGGGAACGCTCAGCGGTGAAGCCTCATTTTACCGCGCATTCACCGCTCGATTGCGGGCGAGCCGAAAAGAATCGTCGCGAGCAGCGAAACTTGCTACCCTGAGGGAGATACACCGCCAAAGAACTGGGGACCCCGCATGCAGCGGCCACGTTATCTGATGTGCCCACCCGTATATTTCGGGGTGCACTATGTCATTAATCCATGGATGGAAGGGCACATCGACGGCACCTCCAGCGCGGTTGCCTCCACCCAGTGGAATGAACTGTACCGCCTGCTCACCGCGCACACCGACGTTGCCCTTCTGCCCCCCGTAACCGGCCTGCCTGACCTGGTGTTCACCGCCAACGCCGCTGTCATCAAGGGCAAGACCGCCGTGCTCAGCAGCTTTCTCCACAAACAGCGCCAGGCGGAGGAGCCCCATCTCCAGACATGGCTCACCGAAGACGGCTTCGAGGTGCACACTCTGCCGCGAGAGGTTCACTTCGAAGGAGCGGGCGACGCGCTGTTCGATCACGGCCATCCCTTGCTCTGGTTCGGTCATGGCATCCGCTCCAGCGAGCGCGCCGTCGCGCATCTTCGAGACTTGTTGCAGATTGAGGTCCAGCCACTCAAACTGCTCCAGTCTCGCTTCTACCATCTCGATACGTGTTTCTGCCCACTCGAGGGCGGCTATCTTCTCTATTACCCGAAGGCCTTCGACGCCGCAAGCAACCAGATCATTGAGCAGCGTGTCCCCGCCCATCAGCGGCTTGCCGTCTCCGATCACGATGCTTCGAACTTTGCCTGCAACGCCATCAATGCCGGCGAGCAGGTTATCCTGCACCTCGCCACCGAGCCGCTGAAGCGGTGGCTGGCCGAGCGCGGCTTCTCGGTGCTCGAAACGCCGACGACCGAATTTCTACTGGCTGGCGGCTCTGCCAAGTGCCTGTCCCTCAATCTCTGCCAGACTTAGATTTCCTAGCGTCGTAGTAGGCTGGCTATCTACAACAAAATCTCCCCTGAGGAACACGAATGGCGATCAAAGCAGTAGCACTGAAGAACGGCCCCTACCTCGTTACCGGCAATCTCAGCGAACTCGAACTCACCGATGGTGACGGCAACCGTTACGACATGACCGGGAAAGAAAAAGTCGCACTGTGCCGCTGCGGCGCCTCCGTCAACAAACCCTTCTGCGACGGCCAGCACTCCAAAATCGGCTTCCAGGCCGCCGAAGCCGCCGTTAAAGCGGAATAAGTCTACTGCCGCACCACTCATCAAAAGCTGGGGTGCCCCATCCTTCGCGCAGCGAAGGGTTAGGATAGCCACGCCATCTATACTTCTCTCTCCACAGGAGAATCCGTGCCTCGTCTCAAACTCTCGCTCGTCCTCATTGCTGTCCTCTCCTCTGCTGCCTTCGC
Organism: Terriglobales bacterium; assembly: GCA_038199445.1. GTDB lineage: Bacteria > Acidobacteriota > Terriglobia > Terriglobales > Acidobacteriaceae > JBBPYY01. The sequence continues at coordinate 2,693 of JBBPYY010000045.1, forward strand.
GCAAACCCTGACGCCCGCTACCACCGCAGAAATCGACAGCGCCTCCACTACCTCGCTCGCGCAGACCGGAGTGCCCTCTGCCTCCATCGCCGTCGTCAAAGATGGCGTGATCGCCTATACCCACGCCTACGGCAAGGCCCAACTCGAGCCCGAGCGCGCTGCAGAGCCGTCGATGCGCTACGCCATCGGCTCCGTCAGCAAACAATTCACCGCGACTGCCGTGCTGCTGCTTGCCGAGCAGGGCAAGCTATCGCTCGACGACAAAGTTTCTAAGTGGCTGCCGCAACTCACCCGCGCCAATGAAGTGACGCTGCGCCAGGTGCTCTCGCACACCTCCGGCTATCAGGACTTCTTCCCGCAGGATTACGATCCGCCGCTCATGTTGCGGCCCACTACTGCCAACTTCATCCTCGACACCTGGGCCAAGAAGCCGCTCGACTTCGACCCTGGCACCCAGTGGCAGTACAGCAACACGAACTACGTCATCGCCGGCCAAATCGTGGAACAGGTCAGCGGCACCACCATCTTCGCCTTCCTGCAGCAGCATGTCTTCACGCCGCTGCATATGACCAGCGCACGCGACATCGACGCGCTCGGCCTCGACCCGCATGACGCGGTCGGATATCTGCGCCACGCTCTGGGGCCGCTGCGCCCGGCGCCGCATGAGGGCAAGGGCTGGATGTTTGCTGCCGGCGAACTCGCCATGACCGCCGACGATCTCGCCAAGTGGGACATCAGCGTCATCAACCGGACAGTCTTGAAGCCCGGCTCCTACGACGAGCTCGAGCGCGAAGTGATGCTCAAAGACGGCAAGCCCACTCACTACGGCCTCGGCGTCCAGGTGGGCACGCGCGGCGGTCACCGGTTCATTACGCATAGCGGCGAGGTCGGTGGATTCGTCAGCGACAACCTCGTGCTGCCCGACGATCACGCGGCCATCGTTGTGCTGACCAACAAAGACGCCTCCTCCGCTGCCAGCGAAATCGCGCACAAAGTCGCCATGCTGCTCCTGCCTGACGCCCACCCGGGAGACGCAGCCGCCGGCGGCGCCGAAGCCGCCGCGCGCAAACTCTACGTCGATCTCGCTGAGGGCAAGATCGACCGTGCGCTCTTCACCGACAACGCCAACTTCTACTTCAACCAGCAGGCGCTCGACGACTACCACTCCAGCCTCGGCCCGCTGGGCCCACTCATCAGCTTCAAGAAAACCGGAGAACAACTGCGCGGCGGCATGACCTACCGCGCCTTCGAAGCGAAGACAAAGGACAAGACCGTCCACATCAGCACCTACCAGATGCCCGACGGCAAATGGGAACAGTTCCTGGTCGAGCCGGCCGACTAGCCAGTCTCGTTCCTAGCACTCCCTGTCGCTTGGCTGACCTGGTACGCGCCTACGTCGTCAGAATCAGGGTTCCCAAGCGGTTCCGGGCATGATCCGCTTCATGAACTCATCAAAGAGCGGCACCGTAAAAGCAGTATCGCCATGCGTGGGACTCCAAATCATTCCCTTCGAGATCAAGTTGCTGCGAAGCGGGCCCAACGAGTTCACTTTTTTAGAAAGCTTATCTGCGATGTCACCTGACCTATGGGGTCCCGCGCCCAGTTCAGCCATGGCGCGCAGGTATATTTTCTCGGCGCGCGTGAGACGATCAAAGCGCACTCGGAAAAAGCTCTCGTCCAGTGCGGCGATCGCGGATATCGAAGCAATCTCAACGTCCGCAAGCGTGATGGGGCTCTTCTTCGCGACATCCACGAGTGTTTCCCCCATTCCTGCAGCAAGTAGGGATACCCGCGCGTTATTTGTATGATTTCAGCAACCGCATCCGGGGCGTATTCGACACCCTCATCGCTGGCTGGCTTTACGATGGCGAGTTCCGCCTCGGAATCAGCTAAAGGTCCAATTGTCGGATAGTCAAAAAGTCTCTCGGCGTAGGACTTGGCGTTGCCGGCCCTTCCTCTTAGCAGTGGCAGCCCAGCCCCCACAACTGTTACGGGAAGCTGATTCTGAGCACGTCGGTGAAGCGTCGAGATAAGGGACGCAAACTGCTCCTTTTCAACGTATTGAAGTTATACCGAGTTTAGGAAGTTTATCTATTTTAGATAACTTGACTAATTTCACTATAATCCGAATGTAGCTTGTTGGGCCCGACAAATCATTCGAGACAGAAAGCCCGGAGTTTTTTGTCTAAGTCCTTTATTGTCAGATACACAGGGAGGTAAATATCCCATCATGTCAGGTATTTTCAAAATACCTGACAGGGCAGTAGTAGAGCCCCGATTCTAAGGAGGCTGTGCTACTTCTTTGTTTTGGCTTTGATTAGCGGCATGTTGATAATTCCGCTACCCCGCAATGTGGTTGTGCCGTCGGATTCCGTAATGAACTCAAGGATCGCACGCGAATTGGGAGCCGTGCTGGGGTATAGACCCGAGTCGGGAACAAAATCGAGATGGTATACATGCTTTCCGACCGCATCTTGGTCTATGAACAAAGCCCATGTGAATGAGGCGCTGTGGGACGACCGCGCAAACAATGGAATCCCAATACGGGTGTCCGATGTCAACAAAACGCGCTGGTTATACCCATTTGATAAATCGGGTATTGCCAATCCGTTTTTTACCGGAATGTTGTATATGGGGGCCTTATACCGTGCCAATTCCAGTTCAGATGATTTGGCCCGTTCGTTTGCTTCGGCTGCGGCTCGGTTTGCAAAGGCCGCCCCGAGCTGCGCTTGTGAAGCCTTTTCGTCGGCTGCATTAAGATTTTCAGATTCATGCGTGCGAATCCTAGCGTCAGCATTGGACGCGAGAGACTCGAACACCGTCTCACCGACTACTCCAACGATGACGAGCAATAATCCCAACGCTGCGGCTGGGGCGTGCCAGCTTCCCGCATTGACATGTTGGACATCCTGCTTTCTTTGGATTCGATACCAAGCGGCGACCGCACCCCACGCCTCTCCAATCTCAAGAAAGCAGCCAGCCGCTAATATCCAGCTTGACCTCAATAGCCAGCGAAACCATTTTGCGCTTTCAGATTCCAGCGATAGTCGAACAGTGTCCACGGGTATTGATGAGCTAAGGCAGGAAAGAGATAATGAAATGAGGGCGTTTCTCAAGTTGCTGGCCTTTTGGGAGTTATTAGTTGTGTCAGGTAGTTTACATATCCTTTCGCAGAAAGATGTAGGAAGAAGAGAAGCAAAACGGCAAGCGAAAGTCCTGATTCCCATGCAAGAGATTCAGGACTTGATGCATCTTGTCACGGAAAATGAATTTACATCCCTTGTTAAGAGAGCTATTGGTGGGCGCTCTCAAAGCGCTTAAGGATGCAGCACCAGCGTCCGCTCCAACTCAAAGGTCAGCGTCGTCTCCGCCGGCACCTCGATCTCTTTCCCCCGCGTGAAGAGTTGCGTCAACGCGCCGCCGCCCGCGCCCGCCAGAGCGCCGATGCCGGCTCCGCCGCCAAACACCGCCCCCATCAACGCGCCCAGTCCTGCGCCGCCGCCGGTCCACTCCGCGGTGCGCCGGTTCATTCCCAGCCCGCTCTTATTGCTCTCTTTCACCGATGAAGAATCCACCCGGTACTCCTCGCCATGAATCTGGACGGAATACAAATCGAGAATCAGCTCGGGGCTGTGCACCGCTCCTCCGCCCCGCACATTGCTGACCACCAGCTTGGCGTGTGTGCCCGATGGAATCGCAACCGCGCCGGCGCTGTCCGCCACGTCTTGATTGATCACCGCAGGGTACAGTTGCCCGCCGCTGTCTCTGCCGGACTCGATCGAATTCGACGTCAGCACCGTAATCTCCGTCCCCTGGGGAATCACCAGCGACGCCACCGCGTGATGCTTCTTCGGCTGGCCCGAGCCGGTCAGCACCAGCGACGCAACATCGCGAACCGGGAATACATAGTCCACTCCGCCGCTGCCGCTGAAGGGCAGAACGTCGCCAGCCAATTCGCCGGAGTAGGTTTTCCCATTACGCAGCGTGACGTGATCGACGCCGGTCGCGAACACCAGAGACTGCACGTCCGAGATAGGAAAATCGTAGTGAATTCCCTGATTGTCTGTGAAAGAAATCGTGTTCTTCGGGGCGGCATATTCGCCGGAGTAGCTGGTGCCATCGTGGAGCACGATGATGTCGGCGGTTGCAGCGACAGGCGAACCTAGCAGGGCAAACAGGATCCAACGGCCGGCAAATTTCAAGCGACTCCTCCTTCGTGACCAGCAGGGGCAGACAGCCTACAAGAAAATCGCGGCAATTTCCGCTGGAATTTTGGCAGTGGGTTGAATCCAAAGACTGAAGTGCGGCCACAGAGGACGTTCAGAACGGCTTCGAAGGGAACTTTCGGCCTGGGCGCTCGTATGAGTGAAGGAACCCACTTGCTGTCAGGCAGGTTCGTGCACATCTTCTCAGAGGAGGGGTGACGATGGAAAAGAGGAACGACTTGATATTCGAGGAGATCAGGGTCAACGTGCGGTTCAAGCTCTTCGCGTTGTGGTGTTCGGTAATGTTCTTTTACATCTATGGGGACTATTTCGAACTCTATCAACCTGGCAAACTGCAGGAAATGATCGCCGGGAGGACGGCTTTGGGTGCTGTGTCTCAAGGAGTCTTGCTGGGAATGGCCGCGATCATGATAGTTCCGAGTTTGATGCCTTTTCTGTCACTTGTCTTGCCTGCAGCAGTGAACCGCTGGGTGAATATCGTGTTCGGCGCAATCTACACCGCGATCATGATTCTGGTGATCAGGGGTGGTTGGCACTTCTATGTGGTTTTTGGATTAATTGAAATCACCCTGACCGCACTGATCATCTGGTACGCATGGACCTGGCCGAAGCAACCAAGCCGCTAATGACGATTGCGTGCGAGCCAGAGCGTCCGCCCAGAACCGCACTTTGAGAGTTAGACCGCACTTTGAGAGCGCTGGCATGAAAACACATTCCCGCTGTGAATTCAAAACAGACCGAACTCAAGCATTGAATCGGTCTGCGGCGCGAGCCTTCGCTTTTGCGGCCTCTTGTTCTCGATTCTTGGGCGGCGAATTCGTTTCGAGTGAAGAGAGAAAAAGAGTCGAGATGCTGGCTACTTCTTCGACAGCTGCTGTGAACGAGGCTTCATTTGCTTTGGACGGTTTGTTAAACCCGCTAATCTTTCTCACGAACTGAAGCGAAGCATCTCGAATCTCTTCTGGAGTTACGGGCGGATCGAAGTTGAAGAGGGTTTTGATGTTCCTGCACATTGATTAGCCTCAAAGCGTCTGCGAGAGAATGGCTTACTCAACTTGGAAACCAAATATTACCAGCCGAGTGAACGTTCTCGGTGAGGACGTTAAGTAGGTGAAGCGCGCTGGCTAAAACAGGGGAGTCTGCCGTCGCGGCAACGGAATCCCAAAATGCTCATACGCGTGACGCGTGGCAATCCGCCCGCGCGGTGTGCGATCCAGAAACCCGCGCTGAATCAAAAACGGTTCATACACTTCTTCGAGGGCGTCTTCTTCTTCGGCGAGCACTGCGGCCAGCGTGTTCAACCCCACCGGGCCGCCATCGTATTTCTCGATGATGGTCAGCAGCAGGCGACGATCCATTTCGTCGAAGCCATGTACATCGACGGCCAGCATTTTGAGCGCCGCCTCCGCCGTTTCTTTGTCGATCTTTCCCGTTCCACGTACCTGCGCATAGTCGCGCACGCGCCGCAACAAACGGTTCGCAATGCGCGGAGTGCCGCGCGCACGCATCGCTAACTCGCACGCACCCTCGTGATTGATCTCTACGCCCAGCACATCCGCCGAACGCTTCACGATGATTTCGAGATCCTGATCTGTATAGAAATCGAGCCGCAGCAGAATTCCAAACCGCGCCAGCAGCGGCGAAGCCAGCAGCCCCGGCCTTGTCGTCGCCCCGACAAATGTGAACGGCTTCAACTCCATCACATGCGTGCGCGCCGATGGCCCTTGGCCGATCATGATGTCCAGCTTGTAATCCTCGATCGCAGTGTAGAGCTTCTCCTGCAGCACCGGCTGCATGCGATGGATCTCATCAAGAAACAAAACCTGGTTCGTATGCAGGTTGGTCAGAATCGCCGTCAGGTCGCCCTGAATCTGCAGCGCCGGCCCTGAGGTCTGCTGAAACGCAACGCCCAGCTCATGCGCGATGATCGAGGCAAGCGTGGTTTTCCCCAATCCCGGCGGGCCTGAAAGCAACACATGATCGAGCGCCTCACCCCGCGAACGCGCCGCTTCGAGCGCAATGGCAAGCTGCTCCTTCGCCCGCGACTGCCCAATGAATTCAGCCAGCCGCTGCGGCCGCAGCTTCATCTCAAACGATGCATCATCTTCGCCGGCGACGGGAGAAATGATGCGCGAAGGATCTGAGTTGTTCATGCGAGTTGGACCTGAGTTTTTCATCGCAGAGGGATTTGACGAGTTCACTAACGCGGAGTCTATCAGCGCACGCGTGGAGGGTGTAGTGGATCAGTTGTGGGGTGGACGACGAGGCTTTATACATGCGGTTCATTGCAGCTACTTGGGACTAGAAGAAAAGTATTCGCCCATGAAAGAGGGAAGCACGAACCGTTTATCCATCCCGACGGCTACGAGCGGCTCGTAATCAAAAAGGAACAAGAATTCCGCACCGAATCAGCGAAGCAGAGACGCGCCGCCGGCTAAAGCCTAGAGAGCGTCAGTGACTGCGGCTCCACCCACACACCTAGTAGACTCGCAACACCCGCATGCAGCTTCTTAAGTTTGAATTCAAGCGGCCTCAACAATTCGCCGCGCTGCTGTTGCTTTGCTTCGTTGGCCAGTGTCTATGGGTCGTCAACCGGCAGACCATCAGCGAAATCGATTATCAATATGCGCGCTGCGGGCGCGAAATGTGGGAGCGGCCATCGCCTCTGCCCGGCTACTTCACCACCTGCGGCAACATCCATGATGGAACGCTCGCGTATCGCGTCGCCGGTCTGCCGCTGACTCTGCAGTTTCTCGCCAGACGCTCGCTCGACAAACTGCGCAAGCCAGAAAACCGCGAGTTCACCGGAGAAGACGCGAGCACCACACCGTGGGAAATGCGCCATCAGTTCAGCTACGTTTTGTTGCTGCTGCGGCTGCCGTTCATCGGCTTCGGCGTGTGGCTTGGCGGCGGACTGTGGTGGGTTTCGCGCCGGCTCTTCGGCGATGCAGGCGGTCTTTTCGCGCTCGCGCTCTATTGCTTTTCGCCGCCCATCATCGCCGCATGCGTCACGCCGAATAACGAAATACTCGCTGCGTGGGGACTCTACGGCGTGGTCTACACCGCCATCGGAGTCGCGCACGCCATGCAGGGTCCGCGCCGTAAATGGCGCCCGCGCGTTGCGCTGCTCGCCATCGCGCTCGGGCTGACCGCGTGCGCGCATCTCGCTGCCGCGTTCCTCGGCGTCGCGCTCGCCTTCGTGCTGATGATGTATCTCGCCGAAGGCCGCCGCGGAGCGGTGCTCCAGGTCATGACCATCGCCTGCGCGGGAGCGCTGGGCGTCATGATCGCCAGCTACGCCTTCCAGCTTTCCGCATTTGAATTCGTATTTCGTTCTGCTGCGGCGCGCCTGTGGATCTCGTTCGATGCGCTGCGTCGATTCGCGGCCAGCCTGACCACTGCCGCCGAAGCGACTGCGGCCCTGGTCGCGCTGGTCTTCTATGCCGCGCAGCGCCGCTCGCGCTATTTCGGCAATACCGTGCCGCTGGTGATCTTCGTGCTGCTCGCGGTTCTGGTCACTACAGGAACCAACGGCCGCCCCGCCCTCTGGGCGCTGCCGTTTCTGCTGACCTTCGTCGGCGGTGTCTTTGCCGATCTGTTTGAGACGCGCCAGCGCAGAGTCTTCGCCGCACTTGCAATTGCGCTCGCCGTCACTCAGGCTGCCGTATCGCTGGCTGCATTGCATTTAATGTCGTAGCACGCATTTTTCTCAGAAAGCACAGCGGTTCGCTGTATATTCGCCTAAGCCGTGACCCTCGCCCCTGAACCGCGCGTTCGTTGGCTCTTCCTTGACCTCAATTCCTACTTCGCCTCCGTCGAGCAGGAGATGTGTCCGGAACTGCGTGGCATTCCTCTCGCCGTCGTACCCGTGGTCACCGACACCACCGTCTGCATCGCGGCCAGCTATGAAGCTAAGGCATTCGGCATCCACACCGGCACGCAGGTCGGCGAAGCGAAGCGCCTCTGTCCCGGAATAAAGATCATCGAAGCCCGCCACGAGGTCTACGTCGACTACCACCATCGCGTCGTCGAGGCCGTCGAGAGTTGCATTCCGGTTACGTGCGTTGCGTCTATCGACGAGATGGCGTGCCGGTTGATCGGCCGCGAACAACCGCTGCTGACAGCGCTCGATCTCGCGCGCCGCGTCAAGGCGACCATCCGCGAAAAGGTTGGCGCAACCCTGCGCTGCTCAATCGGTCTCGCGCCCAACCGCTACCTGGCTAAGGTCGCGTCTGATATGGAGAAGCCCGACGGCCTGACCGCGCTGCCGCAGGATCTCCTTCCCCACGCGCTGCTCGGTCTGACGCCGCGCGATCTGCCCGGCATCGGCGTCCGCATGGAGAAGCGTCTGCACGCGCAAGGCATTCGCACCATGGCCGACGTGCTCGCGCTCGATCGCGAAAAGATGGGCGAGAAATGGGGCTCCGTCGGCGGCGAGAGGTTATGGCACTGGCTGCGCGGCGAAGACTTCAATGATGAAGAACTCGAGCATCCCAAATCCATCGGCCACTCCCACGTGCTCGGCCCCGAGTTGCGCACCATCGACGGCGCATACGCCGTTGCGCACAAGCTGTTGCATAAGGCCGCAATGCGCCTGCGCAACGCCCGCATGTGGACCGCGTACATTACGCTGACCATCCGCTTCGCAGTCGAGAAATCAGCCTCAAGTGGCCAGCACTCATCCGGAATTCCCAAGCAGGATTGGCACGAGAGTGTGCGCCTGATTGAGTGCCAGGACACGCAAACACTGATCGAGGGCCTGCAAAAACTATGGAACGCACGGCCCCAAGGCGCGCGTTACGAAAAGCCGTTTTTCGTCGGCGTAACCCTGAGCGAGCTCGTGCCCGACGAATTGCATACGCTCAGCCTGTTTCCAGAAATGAATCGCGGAGGCAGCCGCAGCAAAGTGGCAACGACCATGGACACGCTCAACCAAAAATACGGTACCGAGACGCTCTACTTCGGCAGCATGCAGTTGGCCCGCGCAGCCGCACCGACACGCATCGCGTTCACCGCAATTCCTGATTTGTTCTAGCTTAAAAACGCCCGGTCCACCGCGAAGCTGAGCAACAGTAGCAGCAGCGACACCGCGCATGCGACCGCGCTCGCCTTCCTCGTCTTGATCAAGACCAACGCCGTCAATGCGACCGCCATAGCCAGCACCGCGAGAAAAGAATACGCCTCGCGGTTAAACGTGAAGGAACGCGTGATCGGCAACGCGAATGAGATCACGCCGGCAATCGGCGCCAGGATAAATCCGGCGCCCCAGCGTGGAGTGACCGCCCACAGAACGCCCGCGAGAATCCACAGCGCGACGCAGGGAATCTTCCAGAAGCCGCTGTGCCAATGCAGCACCAGCAGCAGCAGGAAGATGCCGCTGCCGATAAAGAACAGCGCGCTTACCGCGCGAAACCAAGCCTGATTGATGAACTCGTCGCGTGCCATACAAGAGGGGAGTATTGCATATCATCGCTTGTATGTCTGGGAATGATGAACATGTCCGGCAATAAAAACTACCGCGGTCGCATCGCTCCCTCGCCCAGCGGGCTGCTGCATCTCGGCCATGCGGCGACGTTCCTCCAAGCGTACGAGCGCGCGATCGAGGCGCGGGGAGTGCTCGTGCTGCGTGATGAAGATCTCGATCCAGACCGTTCGCAGGCGCAATTCGCCGCCGCGATGCTCGAGGATCTTCGCTGGCTCGGCATTCAGTGGCAGGAAGGGCCCGATGTCGGCGGCCCGCACGCGCCTTACCGCCAGAGCGAGCGTCGCGAACACTATCTCTCCGCGTGGCAAGCCTTGTATCGTGCCGGCGCGATTTATCCATGCACCTGCTCCCGTCGCGAACTCGCCAGCGTCGCGCAAGCGCCCCACGAAGGCGAGGCGAATGAGGTAAATGAGAACGACGAGCCGCTCTACCCCGGGACATGCAGACAAGCAATCGACACAGTTACAAATAGAGCATCTCCAGCCGGAGTGAACTGGCGTTTCCGTGTTCTCGACGGTGAAACGATCACCTTTCACGATGCTCGCCTCGGCCAAGTGCACTTCGCCGCAGGCCGCGACTTCGGCGATTTCATCGTATGGCGGCGCGACGACGTTCCCGCGTATCAGCTCGCATGTGTCGTCGACGATAACGCAATGCAGATCACAGAAGTCGTGCGCGGTGAAGACCTGCTCAAATCGACCGCACGGCAAATCCTGCTGGCGCGGGCCCTTGGTTATGCTTCTCCGTCGTGGTTCCACTGCGCACTGCTGGTCGATCAATATGGCCAGCGGTTGGCGAAGCGGCACGACGTTCTCAGCCTAAGATCACTGCGCGAAAGTGGCCACACGCCCGCCGATGTACGCGCGATGATAACCGTCGCGCCGTTAGGGTTGCGCTAATGCTGAGCAGACGTGAGAACCACAGCAGCACAATCGCAATGAGCACCAGCATACCGCCGCACCATAGCTTCGCCTGCGGATTGCCGAAGTTCAAAGCCCATCCCAGACCGAAGCGGTTCTTCACTAGCACGGCTGCGTCTGCGGGATTGTAATAAATCATCCCCCACAGCAAGCCAGAGTCGAGGGTCCCGTCCCACGCATCGTAGCGATTCCGATCCGACGCATCGCGACGAGAAGAATGCAAAACGTAGGACAGCGTTGCGAACAGCGCGAGCATTCCCGCTCCAATAATCCAGAGAATGAAATGCGGCCCCGCGTCAGGATTGGCGGTGAGCGGATTGAGCGCAATCTTCTAGCAGCAGGCAGGAGTGGACGTATTTTGTGACGCGCATATTCAATGCGTTGACAGCCGAACAAATCGGGTTGGCTGGCTCGACTACACTCGTTGCTGCGGGCTCATGGCAGACGATTTCGCACAATCCGTAAAGCAGCAGGCCGACATCGTTCGCATCATCGGCGACTATGTGCGCCTCGATCGTGCGGGAGCGCAGAATTTTCGCGGTCTCTGCCCCTTCCACAATGAGAAAACGCCATCGTTCAACGTCCATGCAACGCAGCAGTTTTTTCACTGCTTCGGCTGCGGACAATCGGGCGACGTATTCACTTTTGTGCAGAAGATGGAGTCGCAAAGCTTCCCCGAAGCCGTCCGCACCGTAGCGCAAAAGTGCGGCATTCAGCTGCCAAAGCGGGAGTTTTCGTCCCCGCAAGAGGCAAAAGAGGCTCGTGTACGCGGTAAATTGCTGGACATTGAGGAAGCCGCGTGTGCCTGGTTTGAGGAGCAGTTGAAAACGCCCGAAGCCGCGGTCGCGCGCGAATACCTGACTGGGCGCGGCCTCACAGCAGACGCCCTCGCGAAATTTCGCATCGGCTTCGCACCCGACTCTTTCAATGACGCGCGCGACCGATTCAAGGGCAGCTTCGATGAAGAGACGCTCCGCGCCTCCGGCCTCTTCAGTTGGAAGCAGCAAGAAGACGGCAGCGCAGGCCCGCTCTACGCGCGATTCCGCAAGCGCATCACCTTTCCAATCATGAATGAAAGCGGCCGCGTCATCGCCTTCACCGCGCGCGCCCTCGACAGCGGAGACAAGGCCGGGCCGAAATACATCAACTCGCCCGAGACGCCGCTCTATACCAAGGGCAACGTCCTCTTCAATCTAGACAAAGCCAAGCAGACCATCCGGCAATACGATTTCGCGCTGCTGGTCGAGGGCCAGATGGACTGCATCTCAGTCTGGATGAACGCGACCAAAAATGTGATCGCGACCAGCGGCACCGCGTTCACCGAAGCGCAGGTCCGCCTCCTCGGCCGCTTCACCAAACAGGTCATCGTCAACTTCGACCCCGATACGGCTGGCGCGAATGCAGCGGAGAAATCCATCGGCATGCTGACCGAAGAAGGCTTCACCGTGAAGATCGTCGCCCTCGAAGGCGGCCTCGATCCCGACCGCTACATCCGCGAGCGCGGAGCCACCGCGTATCTTGCCGCCATCAAAGCCGCACAGCGTCATCCCGACTACCTGATCGACCGTGCGCGAGCATTATTTCCAGCCCGCACCGCCGAATCCAAGGTGAAGGCAGTTGCGTTTCTTACACCGTATATCGAGAAACTTCAAACTCGCATCGCCCGTGCACAATTTGCTCAACAAATAGCATACGTATTCGACATCCGATCTGCCCTCGAAAGAAAGGCGCTTGATCAAGCTGCTATTTCCAAACGTGACATCGTGGCGAAGCCAAGTGCCGCGATTCTGCATACCAACCTCACAGACACCGAACGCGTTCTGATACGAGCGCTCACAATGCCACCTAGCGATCCAGTGGCGCAGATGGTGCGGTCGAAGCTTTCAAACAACAAAAACTTGTACGAGGGATTTAGCGGGGCTCCAACGATTGACGCCCTTCTAGCAACAGATCAGCCGTCGACAGTCATAGCTCGGGCCGCAGACCTCCGAATTGAAAAGACGATTGCTGCCGCTCTCTTCGGCCACCAAGAATCGGTTAATGAGCATCTAGCGAGGCAAGCGCTGGAAATTTTAGAACGCGGTTGCATGGAACGGCGGCAACGTGAATTGCGCAGCCTGCTGGCAACGGCTTCCCGCGAAGGCCGGCAGCAAGACGTACAGCAGTTATCTGACGAGAAGCTCGTCCTGGACCGCGCGCTTCGCGAGTTCTAACTGGAGATATCGAGATGCGCAGATTCTGGATTCTGGCGATGTGCTTCGCATCTGCCCTGCTTCTAGCCCAAGCGACAGCCCAGGTCGCACCCGACTGGCGCGAACTCAACACCAAAGCCCGCGCCGCTCTCGATGCGAAAGATTACGCGGCGACCTGGCGAGCGCTCGACAAACTCATCCCCGCCATGAACGGCTACACGCGCATGCTGCCGCGCCTCGCGATGACGGCTGCGCTCGACGGTCAGCCCGCCGCGTGTCTGCGAGCGTTGGATCTCTATGCACGCATGGGCCTGTTTACCGACGAAGTGCCCGAGCAGAAGGGCTGGAGCGCCGAAGATCGCGCAAAATACGCGACCATTCACGCGCGTTTCGGTCAGAACGAAAAACCGATCGGCGTGGCGGCGACGGCCTTCACGTTGGCCGACAAAGAACTCATGCCCGAAGACATCGCCTACGATGCGAAGACCAAAACATTCTTCCTCAGCAGCACGCGACAGCGCAAAGTGGTCGCGATCCGCCCCGACGGCTCCACGTCCGATTTCATCAAGACAGGCCAGGATGGTTTGTGGGCTGCGATGGGTCTCGCGGTCGATGAAAAACGTCGTGCCCTGTGGGTCTCGAGCGGCGCGACTCCTGAGACCACGGGCTACCCCGCGGCAGACGCCGGCCGCACCGCGGTCTTTGAATTTGACCTCGACAAGCGCACCCTGCGCCACCGCTACGATCTGCCGGCCATCAAGACGCCGCAACTTCTCGGCGACATCGCATTGACGGCGGGTGGAGACGTCCTCGCCGGAGACGCGTACGGCATGTTGTATCGCATTCGTCCCGGCTCGCCCACGCCAGAACCGATGGGCGAGCGCAGCAGCTTCGTCTCCGTGCAAGAGCCGGCCGCCTTGCCCGACCGAGACCATGCGCTCGTCGTAGACTACGTGCTCGGCATCGGCAAGATCGATCTCAAAACCAACGCACTGACCTGGCTCAAGCATCCCAGCGATGTCGCGCTGAATGGCATCGACGGAATTGCGTTACAGGGCACCCGCGCGATTGCGGTGCAGAACGGAACAAATCCGGTGCGCATCCTTGCCATCGATTTCGACGAAGACTTCACCGCCGTCAAGGGCGTGACGGTGCTGGAGCAGAAGACCCTGCACCTCACGGAACCGACGCACGGCGTCATCGTCGGCGACGAATACTTCTTCATCGCAAACAGCGAGGACGACAAGGTAGGAGAGGGCGGCATCGTCAAGAAAGGCGAGACGCTGGAATCGCCCGTCATTCAGAAATTGCTGCGCACCGTCGCGAAGCCACGATGAACTCTGAGACAGCACATCGCGATTTGGCTGCGGCCGATCATAATCGGTTCGCGGGATCCAGCGGCAGTGTCCTCAGATAGCGAATCAGTTGCCAACGCTGCGCCTCCGGCAGTCGCGACCAAGAGGGCATTCCCTCCCGCAGGTTGCCGTTTTTCAGCAGCCACGCCAGTTCGCCATCCGTCGCATCATGCACGCGTCTCGTGCGCAGGCTCGGACGTTTGCCGCGCCCCGTCGCGTCTTCCCCGTGGCATGAAGCGCAACTCCGCTGGAAGATGGCGGCACCCGCCCGCGCGGCTTCTGAATTACCCACATAGGGGTTGATCTCGGCCCGGCTTTCCGCGGGCACGCGCCTCAACCACGCGCCATCCGCCGCGGCCACCGCCAGCTCGGCGCACGACACGGCCAGCAACAGCGCCACAAAAATCCGAGTGCTCGCCATTACTGAACCCGTTGCCCGCGTCGGGAAAAGAATCGCGACAGTTGGCCGACTTCATACGCGAGACCGATGCGGTAAATACGCGCGACGCTGTGATCGTTCAGACCGAAATTCGGCGAAAAAGACGCCGTCACGCCGTGCGCAGAAGACCAGCCCACCGTCGGGCCAAAGTAGTGTGACGTTTCGTGCAGCCCGAATGAATCCTTGTCGCCCAGGCCGCCGTACAGTTCGGCTCCGGCAGCAAAATCCTGCAGCGCAAATATGCCTGCATGTGCGATGCCCGCTAGCCGCAGCGGCCGACTAGCCGCCAACGCATAGCCAAACTCCCACGGCGCGTGCTTGATATTTTTTTCCGCGATGATGTTCTCTGAGAAATTCCAGCCCTTAGCGTTGCTCGACAGAATGAGCTTCAACTCTACCTCGCGCTTTTTCTCTGCGCGCGCCGCGCCCGCGTTGCCCGCCAGGTCCCCCGCGCCGTCGTGACCGACCACTTCCCGCAGGCTCCTATTGGCCCCGTTGATATTTTCAAACTCGAAATACAGAACCGGGTTGATCCAGTGCTCGGTAAACATTGGCCGCATGCGGTTTTCGACGCGGAACCCGGTGAATGTGGTGCTCTCGTTGCCCGTGGCCTGACCCTCGAGGTAAAACTCCGTCGTCCACCACGCAAGCGTGCCGTACTCAATCTCGAGCGCGGTCCCGAGAAAGCGGTTGCCGTCGACCGGTTTCGCCGTCGCGCTTTTCGTTTCGAGTTCCAGAGAACCAGGCTCTTCCATGTGGTGGGAATACGTGACGAAATAAGGCAGCTCCTGTGCCGTGACAGACAAGGCTGGTAAGAGGTTAAATATCATGATTATCAAAAAACGAAGCACTCTAAGCTTCCTGCCCTCATTGCCTTACGAATACAGACTACTTTGGTCCTATATTTCGCGCAAACCGCGCTGCAGCCAGCGGCCAAATCTGTCCCGCGAACGGAGGAATATCTGGCCGAACCGTTCAGTCCCGCTTGGGAAGCCGTCAGCAAAAGCGGAACAAATCGCTGGCTCGAAAGGACAAAGCCGATGGGGGAAAGAGCGGCCGAATCCTTCTCGCCTGCACAGCGTCTAATGGGTGGCGGATTGCGCGTGGAAATCATCCATTGTGCTAGCCAAGAGATTGACGCAGCGTCACAGATCTTAATTATTCCTGATATTCTGAGTAGGTTGGTGAGCGTGCGTCTTCCCGGGAACCCTACCTCAGGCTCTAGCCTGTAGCCATCCGCCCGAACAAGAAAACGTCCGAGACAAATTCCGCTGGAGATGAGATTCGTTTGGCTATTGATAAGTACGAGGAAGACATACAGAAACTGATTGACGCCGGCAAGGAGAAGGGATACCTGACCTATAACGAGGTCAACGATCTTCTGCCCGGTGACCTGCACTCCCCCGATGATCTTGATGATCTGATGACCACCATCGGCACCCAGGGCATCGACGTGCTCGAGGGCAATCCGAAGTTCACACCCGGCGCCGAAAAATTTGCCGGTGAAGCAGGCGAAGACGACGGCGAAGACGTCGAGCTCGACCTGACGCCTGGCACTCTCGAAAAGACCAACGACCCGGTGCGCATGTATCTGCGCGAAATGGGTACGGTTCCGCTGCTCACCCGCGAAGGCGAAGTAGAAATTGCCAAGCGCATCGAGCGCGGCCAACTGCGCGTGATGAAGGCGATCTCTCGCTCCCCCATCGTGATTCGCGAAATCATGGGGCTTGGCGAAGACCTCAAGCGCGGCGTTCGCAATATCAAAGAAGTCGTCATTTTTGACGAAGAAGAAGTGACCGAAGAAATCGTGCAGGCGCGCGTCAAGGCGACGGTTGCTCGCATCGAAATTCTGGTTAAGCATCAGAAAAAAGTTCAGGGCCTGGCGGAAAAGCTCGAGACCATACCGAACACCAAGCCGAGAGCGCGCGACTATCGCAAAACCCGCTGGGCGCTTGGCCGCGAACGCGTGCTGGTCAATCGTGTCATCCGCGAACTGCGCTACACCAACGCAGAGCGCAAACGCCTGCTCGACAAGGTCAACAAGACCGTTGAGACCATGCGCACGCTCGAGCGGCAGGTAAAAACGCTCGATCAAAAATTCGAATCGTCACGCTCGGAAGAACTGAAAAAAGAGTACAAGCGCCAGCAAAAGAACTGTAAATCCGATCTCGAGAAGCTGGAGACGGACGCCGGCGTTCTACTCGCCGAGATGAAGCGCACGCAGCGCGAGATGGTGCAAGGCGATATGGACGCCGAGCAGGCCAAGCGCGAACTGATCGAAGCCAACCTGCGCCTCGTCGTTTCTATCGCGAAGAAATACACCAATCGCGGACTGCAGTTTCTCGACCTGATTCAAGAAGGCAATATCGGATTGATGAAGGCCGTCGACAAGTTCGAATATCGTCGTGGCTACAAGTTCTCGACCTATGCGACATGGTGGATTCGTCAGGCGATTACACGCGCCATCGCCGATCAGGCACGTACCATCCGCATTCCCGTCCACATGATCGAGACCATCAACAAGCTCATCCGCACCTCGCGTCAACTGGTGCAGGAGCTGGGCCGCGAACCCTCTTCAGAAGAGATCGCGAAGCGCATGGATATCCCTGTCGCGAAGGTGCGCAAGGTGCTGAAGATCGCGCAGGAGCCGATCTCGCTCGAGACGCCGATCGGCGAGGAGGAAGATTCGCATCTTGGCGACTTCATCGAGGACCGCCAGGTGGTGTCGCCGGCCGAAGCGGTGATCAACCTGAACCTCAAGGAGCAGACCGAGTCGGTGCTCAAGACGCTGACGCCGCGCGAGGAGAAGGTCATCAAGATGCGCTTCGGTGTCGGCGACGGCAG
>JBBPYY010000046.1:0-18091 GCA_038199445.1 Terriglobales bacterium
AAAGGGCTGAGTGGAAGGCTATGAGCGCACTGGCGGGGAGGCTATGACCGAAGCAACACACGGGCGCATGGACGACAAGCGCATCGAGCAGATCATCGCGACGCTGCTGCGCGTCGGAGTGATGTTGGCGGCCGCTGTGGTGCTGATCGGCGGACTGCTCTATCTGCGCAGGCATCATGCTGCGGTGCCGAATTACCGGTTGTTTCACGGCGCGGATAGTCCTTTTATCAATCTGCGCAACATCCTGCATTCTGCTTTTCTTGGGAACAGCGAAGGGATCATTCAGACGGGGATTCTGTTGCTGATCGCGACTCCGGTGGCGCGCGTCGTCTTTTCTGTAGTGGCCTTCGCGCTGGAGCGGGACCGTATGTATGTGATTTTTTCTTTATTCGTGCTGGCGATCCTGATGTTTTCGCTGTTGCACGGAGCGGCTTTGTAGGTGCCCTTCAGGCTGTTGCCGCAACTGCTACACTCTCCTCGCTATGATTATCCTCTCTGACGAATATGTTGAACTGACTACGTCTTATGGGCCGATGCGCACGCACATTTTTCGGCCTGCCGCGCCGGGAAAATATCCCGGCATCGTTTTCTACTCTGAGATCTTTCAAGTGACGGCGCCGATTCGGCGCACGGCCGCGATGCTGGCGGGACACGGGTACCTCGTTGCAGTCCCGGAGATTTATCACGAATTCGAACCAGCGGGGACGGTGCTTGCCTATGACCAGGCGGGATCGGATCGCGGCAACGTGCTGAAGACGGAGAAGGAACTGGCGAGCTATGACGCGGACGCGCGCGCGGTGCTCGATCATTTGAAAGCGCGGCCGGACTGCACCGGACGGCTGGGCGCAATGGGAATTTGTATTGGCGGGCATCTGGCGTTTCGCGCGGCGATGAATTCCGACGTGCGCGGAACGGCTTGCTTCTACGCGACCGACATTCACAAGCACGGGCTGGGCAAAGGGATGAAGGATGACTCGATGGAGCGGGCGAAGGAGATTCACGGCGAGCTGCTGATGATCTGGGGGCGGCAGGACCCGCATATTTCGCTCGACGGCCGCATGGCGGTCCACGCGCGGCTGGATGAGGTGAATGCGAATTTCAGTTGGCATGAGGTGAATGGCGCGCACGCGTTTATGCGCGACGAGGGTGCGCGGTATGACGCGGAGCTGGCGCACCGGCTGTATGACTTAGTGCTCGACTTCTTTCATCGCCGGCTCGGCGCTGGCGATGAACCGGCGGAAGCGAAGGGTGTTGGCGAGACGCGGCACTAGACTGGAACTAAACGCGGGCACTAGACCGCTTGCGGGCTACTTCAACGATTCTTCGCGCTGCTGATCGCTAACCAGGAAGTGGCTGCCAAAGTTCGATGCGGTTTCCTTCCGGATCGACGATCCATGCGAAGCGGCCGTAGTCGGCGTCTTCGCGTTTGGGATCGATTTCAACGCCTGCAGCGCGCAGTTGGTCGAGCAATGCGTCGAGGTCGTCGACGCGATAGTTAACCATCGCCTGCTGTGTGCCAGGTCCAAAGTATTTTGTATCGGATGGAAAGAGCGACCACGCGGTCACTCCCTTGCCTGCGCCTTCTGGTTGGGCACACTCGCTCCAGATGAAGGTGACGCCGTACTCGGTCGGCTTGATTCCGAGATGCGTTGCGTACCAATCGCCGAGCGCCTTAGGATCGCGCGCCCGCAGGAATACTCCACCGATGCCGGTGACATGCGCCATTAAATTTTCTCCATTGGCTCTACCCATACTGCGGTGCCGTAGGCGAGCACTTCTGTGACGCCTTGCATGACGTCGTTGGCATCATACCTGGCTGAGATGATGGCGTTGGCGCCGTGTTCGGCTGCGTGCTGCATCATCTGATCGAAGGCGTCGTTGCGCGTCTTCTCGCACAACTCGGTGAATAGGGTGATGTCGCCGCCGATGATGGTTTGCAGGCTGGCGCCGATGGTGCCGAAGATGTTGCGGGAGCGCACGATGATTCCGCGAACGACTCCGAAGTTGCGGACGATGCGGTATCCGGGGAGTTCCAGAGCTGTGGTGACCATCGATTTATCCAGTGCCATCTTGTTCTCCTGCGAGCAATTTGCTTAGCGTTTTCTTGTGTTTCTTGTCGCGGCTGCGACGCTTCTCTTCGGGATCGAGGGGCACGCTGGGCGGAGGCGATCCGATCAGTTCGCGCGCGTTGGCCTTTACTGTTTTAGTGACGGAGAATGTGTCTTTCTTCTTTGTGCGCTTACCCGCCATGATGACGTTGAGTATGCAATACTGCCAGACGGAGCGGGAATGGAAAAGCAGCTATGGATGAAAAAGATTTCTATAACGAGCGCCCCGAAACGCGGAACCATACCCTGACGTGCCCGAATTGCCGCGTCGCAGACACTTATCAGATCAACTGGCTGGTGCGGCGGAAGAAGGACCAGTTGCCGCGGAATGCGGATGAGCGCGACCGGGCGAAGTTCGCAAAGGCACAGAGTTATATGCTGCGTCGCGATGACATGCTGGCGTGCAAGAACATCCGGTGCCGCAAGCGGTTTGAGGTGCAGGGCCTACAGTCGGTCGCGTTTATCGCAGAGGGCCTGCCCAGAGACGTGGAAGACGACGCCTAGACGCTGGAAATCGCTGGTGCGGGTTCGCTACAATCAGGAAATGGAGAACCAACGATGGCTAACATGCTGCTGCCGATTGAAGAACGCAATCTGACGCCGGACCAGGTGGAAGCGCTCGACAAACACCGTCATATCGGGCTGGTGTATCAGGTAGTCGCAGGGCAGTTGCTGATCGTCGCGGTGTTGCTGACGGTGTGGGCGGGTCAGGATTTCACGCTGTCGCCGTGGCCGTGGAAGCCGATGACGTATTACTGCCTGTTGGCCGGACTGGGGGCTATCGTGTGCGGGATGATCGGGACGAGCATGCGGCGCGGGCGATCTGAGTTCAGCAACTGACGGATTGGTCTCGTGCATCCGCACAACGGTGGTGACGCAGGTGCTGGATCCGTTTTGAGGAGTGAAAAGCTCTTCGTCCTCCACGTGCCTGATTGCGTTCTGAAACCTGCATCGCCGTAACGCATCGAATACACTAGAGGCGATGGCCATGGCAGCGCCCATTGCGGAGATCGTGCGGCCCGATTTGCCTGGGCCGGGGTTTGTGCGCCTGCGCGATCAGCATGATCGTGCGATCACCGATCTGCGGGTTTCGATTACCGACCGCTGCAACTACAAATGCGTTTACTGCCGGACGGGAGAATCGGGCGCGCAATACGCCGAGTTGAGCATTGCGGATTACCTGCGCATGATTCGTGCGTTCGTGGCGCTGGGCATCGAAAAGGTGCGGCTGACGGGTGGCGAACCTTTGCTGCGCAAAGACATCGTCAAGCTGATCGGCGCGTTGCGCGAGATGCGGACACTCGATGGCGATCTGCTGGACATTGCTCTGACTACGAACGGACACCTGCTGGCCGGCCTCGCGCAGCCGCTTCGAGATGCGGGGCTGAACCGCGTGACGGTTTCGATGGACGCGGTCGATGCTGCGACTTTTTCGCGGATCACTCGGGTGCCGGATAGCTACGACGCGGTGCTTGCCGGGGTGCGGGCGGCGAAACGTGTTGGCCTCGAGCCGGTCAAAGTCAACTGCGTGCTGCTGCGCGGTTTCAATGACGACCAGATTGTTGCGTTTGCGAAATTCTCGCGGGAAGAGGGCGTGATTGTCCGTTTCATCGAGTTTATGCCGCTGGAAGAGGGCCGCATTTGGTCTCCGGATACTGTCGTTCCTTTGCGTGAGATCGTGGCGCGGCTGAATGAGTTCATGCCGCTGCGTCCGCTCGAAGCGAACGTCGCCAGCGAAACCGCGCGGCGATACACTTTCGCCGACGGTGTTGGCGAGATCGGCATCATCGCGCCGGTATCGCAGCCATTCTGCGGGCACTGCAGCCGCGTCCGGCTGACTTCAGACGGCAAGATACGCACCTGCCTGTTCTCGCAAATGGACCATGATCTGTACGGCGTGCTGGCTCGCGGTGGCAACGACGCGGATGCGCGAGACTATATCGTGCGGACAGTGGAGCAGAAGGAAGCGCGTCACCATATTGGCGAGCCGGGATTTTTGAAGCCTTCGCGAAGCATGGTGCATATCGGCGGCTGAAGCCGCTGCCGATGCGATTCCCGTTTCTTAATGCGCTGCGTAGCCCATTTGCGCTAGAGTGCATGCTTGCCCCCCTTCTCTAAACTTCGGAAATCTACGCGCGGCAGACTGGCGGTCGATCCGCTACGCGTATTCCACGACGTCGCGCGGGCCATCGTTTCGACGCTCGATCTCGATTCAGTGTTGGGCACGATCATGCATGAAACTGCGCAACTGTATCAGCCGGAGCAGTGGTCGCTGATGATGGTCGATGAGAAGCGCGGCGATCTGTTCTATGCCATCGCCGGCGGCGTCGATTCAGAACGTATGCGCGATATTCGCATCCCGCTTGGCACTGGCGTCGCGGGCTGGGTTGCGGATGTGGACCGCGTATTGATCATTGCCGAATCGGACGGCGACGAGCGTTACGCGCAGTATGTGCGCGATCACGGCACGCGACCGCGCTCGATCATCGCGATTCCGCTGCGCTCGCGCGAACGCACGCTCGGAGTGATGCAACTGATTAACACAGGCGCCCAGGACCTGGGCGACGACGCCATCGTTCTGCTGTATGCCATCTGCGATTATGCCGCGATCGCGATCGACAATGCGCGCGCCGTTGCTCGTATTCACGAGCTGACGATCACAGATGAGTACACCGGTTTGTATAACGCGCGGCATCTCTATCGCACGCTGGAGGCTGAAGTGAATCGGTCAGGCGAAGCAAACGAGTGCGTCAGCCTCGTCTTTCTGGATATTGACCACTTTAAGACGGTGAACGACACGCACGGCCACCTGGTGGGCAGCGCATTGCTGGCTGAGGTTGCGGATACCATCAAGCAATCCATGCGTCAGGGCGATATGGCGTTTCGTTACGGCGGCGATGAGTTCGTGATGCTGTATCCCGCTACCGATAAGCAGGAAGCGATGCATCTGTCGCGCACATTGCTGCAGACGATTCGGCGCACGCGCTACGGCATCGCCGACGGACTCTCGCTGTCGATCAAGGCGAGCCTCGGAGTGGCAACCTTTCCGGACGACGGGATCAACATGCACGAGATGATCCGGTCGTCGGATCGCGCGATGTATTCCGTGAAGCAGTCGACCCGCAACGACGTGCTTTCAGCGTAGAACGGGCCTGCGCTTAGGTGGAGTCGTGACGGGCGTCAGCGCTCCTGTGTTGTCGCCAGCCTGGGGGTCTATCCCGAAGTCCCATACATCGAGATTCACTTCTTTTGGCGAGATGATCTCGACCAGCGCGTATTGACCAATCTCGAGTGGGCGTTTGGGAATGACCTTCATCCAGTGGCCGCCGGGCATGACAGTCGTCGCTGCGTCAACGATGTCCTCCTGCTGCGAGACTTGCCCGAGCATGCTTACCTTCATTGCTGCCACCAGGCGAGTGGTCTTCTTCTGCTCGACACGCACGATCACGTAATGGCTGGCGGGCGAGGCTTTTTTTTGTGTCTTCGATTCCCCGCCCTGCGTTTCCACTTTGAAGGCACCTGGATCGCCCTCCCGTGTTTTTTCGTCGGAGCTGTTGAGCGCGATGTAAAGCACTGGGTCGTTGACGTGAAAGTTGACCTTGGCGCGGGCGCCTTCGAGCAATACGGTCTGCTTCGAACCGCCGAGCGGGTTGATGGTCGCCTTGAGTAGGTTGTGTGCGCGATTGGAGTTGAGCTCACCCGCGTTCTGGAACACCTCGATCAGTTCAGGACCGCCCCGATAAACATCGAGGCCCCAGACGCCGTCATTGTCAGGCAGCTTGAGGTTGGGTTGAACCTCTGGCTGGCGGGCTGCTAACTCTGCACGCTCTGCGGCAGCCTCGGCGTCGACGGCTGCGGCTTCTGCGAGGTTGGTATCGCGCGGCGTGGTGTGCAGCTGTTCCTTCGCCCACTTCTCGGTGGCCGCGAAGTCTACCAGGCTGGCAGGAACTTCTTCCATCACTTCTCCGCGCTCGGCGCTGGTGTAGCGAACACGGTCGCCGACGCGCTGATATTTCGTTACGAGCTGATAGCTACCGTCTTTGAGGATGAGGCGCTGGAACTTCGGCTTCGCGGCGGTTGGGCTAGCTTGCGCGTCCGGCATGGGTAACGTGGGTTTGGGCGGGGAATCCTGAGCGACCGCAAACATCGCCGTGGCGAGCCACAGAAGTGCCGCGAGGTGTCGCATGATTGACATAGGCACACGGTTTGACGCGACTTGGCGCTGGTTTGTCATCTCCAACCACTGTATGCGCGGGCGGAGCGGATGGAGGCAGATTTTCTGCTACACCGGTCCGGCGAACTCTGCGATACTTGGATGTGCACATCCCGCACGACCAACCAAACAATTCAAAAAAGGTGACGCGAAGATGTCGGCAAAGTATGTCTTTGTGACGGGCGGAGTTGTGTCCAGTCTGGGTAAGGGCCTGGCCTCGGCTTCCATTGGAACTCTGCTTGAGAGCCGCGGAATTCGCGTCAATCTGATGAAGTTTGATCCCTATTTGAATGTCGATCCGGGCACCATGTCGCCGTTTCAGCACGGCGAAGTGTTCGTCACCGACGACGGCGCGGAGACCGACCTTGACCTCGGCCACTACGAGCGTTTTACTCACGCCAAGCTGTCGCGGGACAACAACCTGACGACCGGCCGCATTTACGAGCAGATCATCACCAAGGAGCGGCGGGGGGATTACCTGGGCAAGACGGTTCAGGTGATTCCGCACGTGACCAACGAGATCAAAAATGCGATGCGCAAGGTCGCCGCCGACAGCGACGTGGTTATTGTTGAGATTGGCGGCACGGTCGGCGATATCGAGTCGCTGCCCTTTCTCGAAGCGATTCGCCAGATGCGCCAGGAACTAGGCCGCGAAAACACCGTTTTCGTTCATGTCACGCTGGTGCCGTGGATCGCAGCCGCGCAGGAATTGAAGACCAAGCCGACGCAGCACACCGTGAAAGAGATGCTTTCGATCGGCATTCAGCCAGACATTCTGCTGTGCCGCACCGATCGATTTCTTTCGCGGGAAATGAAGTCGAAGATCGCCATGTTCTGCAATGTCGAAGAGAAGGCGGTCGTGACTGCGAAAGATGTAGCGTCTATCTATGAGGTGCCGCTTGTCTTCGCGCAAGAGGGCGTCGACGCGCTCGTGCTGAAGTATCTCAACCTCGAATCCAGCGAGCCGAACCTCGACAAATGGCGCAACATTGTCGACCGCGCGTATCACCCGAAAGACGAAGTCTCCATCGCGATTGTCGGCAAGTATGTGGAATATGAAGACAGCTATAAATCGCTGAAGGAAGCGCTGGTGCATGGAGCGCTGGCGCACAATCTGAAACTGCGCGTCACGTGGCTCGAAGCCGAGGGCCTTGAAGCGCCGGATTACGGCGCGCAGCTCGAGGGCTTCGATGGAATCCTGGTGCCGGGCGGCTTTGGCAAACGCGGCATCGAAGGCATGCTCAATGCCATCCGCTATGCGCGCGAAGAAAAGGTTCCGTACTTTGGCATCTGTCTCGGCATGCAGACAGCATGCATCGAATTTGCACGCAATGTCTGCGGGCTGGAGACGGCGAACTCGAGCGAATTCGACCCTGCGACAGCGCATCGCGTGATCTATAAACTGCGCGAGTTGACAGGCGTGGAAGAGATGGGCGGCACGATGCGCTTGGGCGCGTGGAGCTGCATCCTCGAACCCGGGTCACTCGCTGCAAAGGCGTACGGCAAGACCGAAATCAGCGAACGCCACCGCCATCGTTACGAATTCAATCGCGAGTATGAAGCAGTGCTGACCGGCGCGGGAATGCGCATTACGGGCACGACGCCGGATGCGACGTATGTCGAGATTGTGGAGCTGCCGGATCATCCTTTCTTTCTTGGCTGCCAGTTCCACCCTGAATTCAAATCGAAGCCGCTGGAGCCGCACCCCATCTTCCGCGACTTTATCGCGGCAAGCTATAAGACGCGGGGAACGCATGCAGTTAAAGAGTACCGCGCAGAAATCTCGAAAGAAGCGCATGCGTAAGCGGCTTGGCGTGGTTGTTCTTATACTGGCGTGTGGGCTCAGGGCATATGCGCAATCGCCTTCGTGCAAGTCGACGGTTACTGGCGAGCTGCAAATCTCTTCCTTTCCCAGCAAGGCGTTTGGCGATACGGCAACGGTGCGCGTGTGGCTGCCCCCGGGATGTAACGATGCGGCGAACGCGCAGAAGAAGTATCCCGTCTTCTACATGCTCGACGGACAGAATCTCTTCGACGTCTGCACGGCCTTCGGCCAGAAGCACGAGTGGCAGGTGGATGAGACGATGACTGCTCTCATCAGCGGCGGTAAAATTCCGCCGCTGATCGTCGTCGGCGTTGATAACGCGGGTACGAATCGCTCGAACGAATATCTGCCGTACCAAGATTTCGACTACATGACCACTGCCGGGGAACCTGCCGGCAAGCGGTTTCCCTCGTTTCTCGCTGATGAGGTCTTGCCGTACGTCGCAACGAAATACCGGGTCGAGACGGGGCCAATGAACACGACGATTGGCGGCTCATCGTATGGTGCGGTGGCCGCGCTTTACGCCGTGCTGACGCGGTCTGACGTCTTCGGCTCTGCGTTGCTGGAGAGCACGGCGCTGCAAGTTGGCAACGCGCAATTGGTGCGCGATACCAGCCCGTTGCCGATGGGCCCGGTGCGCGTTTACATTGGCGTCGGCAGCAGTGAGTTTGACGAACATGCTGACGCACATTCAGAGCATCCAGCAGATCTGTCGCAACATAACGCCGGTTTCGTCAAGCTCTCTGAGATGCTTGCGGCAAATTTCAAGGGCGCGCTGTTGAATCACCCAGAAGTGCTGTTCGTCGTGGAACCGGGCGCGAGCCACAATGAAGCTGCGTGGGCGCGGCGTTTTCCGAAAGCTGCCGAATTTCTCTTCGGCAAACACTAACTACGTGACTGAGACGCCGCACAATCCTCCTCGTATAAGTGCCACATTGACGCTGGTACTCGGTGTCGTGCTTGGCGCTCTCGCCTTCGCTCTCTTCTCACAGACGGCGAGCACCGGAATCTGGAATCAGATTGCCGCGTTTCTGACTGGGCGAACACTGACGGTTACGCCGCTGCCGACGGTGGTCGAAAAGATCCAGCGCTTGAGCCGGCTGGAAACGGTTTCGTACTCCATGGACAACGTCGTCGAGGGAGCTCGGGATAACCGCGTCATGCCGAGTTTTCTGACCGGCGACCGGATTCTGCTGGTGGTGCATGGCGAAGCGATCGCCGGGGTCGATCTGTCGCTGCTGAAGGCTGCGGATGTTCACATCGACGGACGAAACATCAGAGTCCATCTGCCGCAGGCGCAGATTTTTTCTACGCGGCTCGACAATGCGCATACGCGTGTCTTTTCGCGGGAGACGGGGCTGCTAGTGCCCGCGGACCCGAACCTCGAATCAGAGGTGCGCGAGAATGCGGAGAAGCAGCTGCAGAAGGCGGCGCTCGATGGCGGCATTTTGCAGAGCGCTGCGCAGAACGCGCGCAACACGGTTGCTTCCCTGCTGCGCGGACTCGGCTTCGAGCAGGTAGCGGTCGACTAGCGAGGCTATCAAGCGGGCTGCTTTTAGGAGCAAGTGGCTATCGGACGAACCGCGCTCAGATCGAAAGGCTCGTGAAGGCAATGCTCACGGAAGACCGCGGTGGTTTTGATTTTGGGTCTTGGATAGCTTCAACGCCGGAACTGCTGGCCGGCAAGCTCAAGGACGTGGCCCGCAAAGCTCAAGGACGTGGCGAATGTCGTTCCTCGGGCGAAGCATAGTGGGCGGCGATTTCAGCAGGTGTAATAACGATCTTGGAATTTGCGACGATCGTTTGTGCAATCACCTCGTCAGTGTGTCCCTGGTTCCGCAAAGTTTCCACCTCATCGCTTATCATCCCGACAAATGCCTGTATGGGAAACATCTCGGGCCCTAAGCCAGCCAGTGCGCGAAGAGCCTTTTGCGCGCGAACGGCTTCTTCAACAGGATAGATTTTCGCTTGCAGGTGATCGGTCATATTGTTCTCCTCTGATCAGTGGTTGTAGATAAGTTGTAGATAAGTGGTCTCAAGGCGCTGTTGATAGAGCGGAATAAATTTGAAGAAATGACTACTGCCCGTATCGGATACGGTAGAGCACGCCGTTCTGTTCGTCCCCCACCAGGACGCTGCCGTCAGGCAATTGCGCCAGACCGAAGGGGCGAGCGAAACGCGCCCATTTGTCAGGACCCTGCTTCCTAAGAAAACCCTCAAGGAACGGTTCTATCTTCACCGGTTGGCCGTTTTCAAAGTGGATGCGGACCACTTCGTAGCCGCTCGGCGGGTTGCGGTTCCATGAACCGTGCATGGTGGCCAGCGCGTCGTGTTGATATTCAGCAGGCCAGCCCTTGCCGGAGAGGAAGAGGATCTCCATCGAGGAGGCATGGGCGGTCCAGGTCAGGACAGGCCGGACACTCATCTTGTCATACTGATCGAGCGTGATTCCGTTAGGAGGTTCGCGGTAGGCATTCTGTTGGCCGCCGCCGAAGATAAAGGGCCAGCCATACTGCTTCCCTTGCTCGATCTTGTTCAGTTCTTCGCGCTGAGCATCGTTTCCGAGCCAGTCAACGCCATCGTCCATGCCGTATAGGTTGCCGGTGCCCGGCTGCCAAGTGAAACCGATGGTATTGCGCAGACCAGTGGCAAAAACCTCACGACCCGTGCCGTCGGGCTTGAAGCGCATCATGGTGGCATTTTCTTGGTTGCGCTCTTCGCACTCGTTGCAAGTGGAGCCGACGCTGACGTAGAGCAGACCGTCGGGCCCGAAGCCGATGGTGCGGTCAGGATGCTGACCGGCGTCGGGTAGCTCGGAGATGAGCTTTGTCTCCTCCCCGAGCGTACCGTCGGGATTGATCGGGGCGCTGAAGACCTCTCGAACCGTGACGTAGTAAAGCTTGCCATCGTGAAAAGCCATGCCGTGGACGTCCTGCTTCTGCCGAACGGTTTTGCGCTGGGCAGGGTTGGCAAGGCTAAGCATGACGATGGTGCCATCGTCGCGGTTGCTGATGTAAAGCGATTTGCCGTTGGGGCTGACGAGCAGGACGCGGGGTTTCGCGATGCCCTCAGCAAATTTTGTGACCGTAAAGCCGGCAGGCAGCTTGAGAGAACGCACATTTTCATCGGTCGCGGGCAGCGGAGCTGGCTTTAAGACATTGACGCTGTAAGTGGCCTGGCCGGGGAGTTGCATTTCCTGCGCGGCGCATACGCCGCAAAGCGCCCCGGTCGCAATTGCGAAGATCAGCAGTGGCTTAAAAATAGAATTAGTCCTCGTTGGAGCGCTTTCCTCACTCATTGTCGCCTCAGTGAGATGCAGAGCTGTGATTGAATGAAGCGATGCTCTCTCCGTTCTCTATTGGCGATATCGAAGTTGGCAGTGGGCGATTATTTTTGATCGCGGGACCCTGTGTGATCGAGAGTGAAGCGCACGCGCGCAAGATGGCAGATGCCATTCAGCGGATTACGACCGATCTGGGTGTGCCGTACATTTTCAAGGCGAGCTATGACAAGGCGAACCGTACTTCCGTGACCAGCTTTCGCGGACCGGGCGTGGAAGAGGGTACACGGATTCTAGCGGCGATCGGCAAGAGCAACCACCTGCCGGTACTGACGGACGTGCACGACCAGCACGATTGCGTTCGTGTCGCGGAAGCAGTCGATGTGCTGCAGATTCCGGCGTTTCTTTGCCGTCAGACCGACCTGCTGGTCGCGGCCGGGAACACCGGGCGGGCCGTAAATGTGAAGAAGGGGCAGTTCGTTGCGCCTGCGGATATGCGGCACGCGATCGAGAAAATCAGATCCACGGGAAACCATCGTATCTCACTGACGGAGCGAGGCTCTTCATTCGGCTATCACAACCTGGTGGTCGATATGCGGTCGCTGGCCACGATGCGCGAATACGCCCCTGTGGTGTTCGATGGCACCCACTCGGTGCAGCAGCCGTCCGCCGCAGACGGGGTGTCGGGCGGGCAGCCTGAGTTCATTCCTTTGCTGGCGCGAGCGGCGGTTGCCGCGGGAGTAGATGGGCTATTTCTGGAAGTGCACGACAACCCCGTGGAGGCAAAATCCGATGGCGCAAACGCTCTCAAGCTGGACCATCTGCGCGCGCTGTTGGAGAATTTGCTGGCGATCGACGTAGCAATGCGAAGCCAAGATTTAACAGGAAGTGAAGGGGAGGAGAGATGCAAGCGGTAAACAGGAGATGTTGGGAGCAAAAAAACGGCCCCTCGGGGTGAGGGGCCAATCTGCCTTGGTTCTCTCGTGTGAGAGCTTTTTATTCGAACTAGGGTGTTGGCTTCGACGCAGCTCCAACTACTGGGGAGGGGTGCTGCGTGGTAGGTAGCTGCGTCGTGCCGTCCTGCATGCCAGTCATTGACTGAGCACCGTTCGAAAGATCTTGATTAGCGAGGCTGTTCTCAAGCAGCGTTACATTTACGTAGCTGCCTGTAACCTTCTTCGCATCGGCCGTCTTGGCATTGCCAAGAGCAACCTTATGAATTCTGTAGAGAGGGATCTGGTGCGCGGTAACCAAATAGCGGGTGACAGCGGCTGCGGTAGCGTCGGAGTTCTGCAGGCCGGAGTGACTGTAGCCGGATACTTCTACTATGTAGCCTTTCTTGCCATCCAGCTTCGTCGCTACATCATCGAGTGATTTCTTAGCGGCAACTGTCAGGGTAGTGCGTCCTGCGGGAAACTGAATCTTGGCATTGCTAACCAACGTGTACTGATCGAGACCGTTTACAGCATTCGATGTCGCGTCCGCACGAGAGCCTGCACGTTGTGCCAAGCCATTGGCTTGGTTCGCGCGATTGCTCGCATCCACTGCATGCTGATCGGCTAAGCTAGCGGTATCACCGGCTTTGCGAATTCCGGCGGTCGCGCGCTGGTCGAGGTCATTGATATCGCGACCATTTTGTTTTGAGAGCTGGTCGACTTCTCCGAGTCGGTCGTTAATCGGATCGGTCTGACGATGCACCCATCTTTTGCGGGCAAAGGGATTGACATGACCCCAGAAACCTTCTTGCGACTTCGTCTGGAGCGGAGCCTTTGTCGTTGCCGCTTGCGGCTGCATTTGAGGCGTCGCCGGGGCCGGAGTCGGCGTTGCGTCCTGAGCGCAGACCGGGAGGGCCAAGACTGCGGTTGCCACCAACGCAAGGGATAGGTTACGTATCATCGCTCGTACTAAAGCACTTCACATGCCAAAGTACGAAGTGATCCCGAGTTTGAGTTATGTATAGGCATTGAATGGATTTAACCGTGTGCATGTCCGTCTAGTAACCCATGCGTAAACAGTGCAAATTCGACTCCCTCATGCCGCTTTTTCAGGAATCCGAGCATTTTTTGCTTAGTTAACCTTTCATCTCGTATCTACATGTACAACCTGCCCTTGGGGCATTTTCTGGTTCCAAATCGGGGTGATTCCCTCAAAGATGAGGCGGAACTCTTTGCTCGCGGATGGAGCCAGCGGAGCGGCGGAGAGGTGCTCGGTGTCGATATAAGGTCGGTGGGCCCGGATGAGGTTCAGAGGGACGGTCATCCGCTGTGGTAGTTCGCCGATATCGTTGGTGAAGGTGACCTGGACCGCGACTCCGGTGACGGTTCGAAGACCGCGGTTGGTGATCCTGCCATCGAGATAGGTCACTTTTCCGCCGGCGAAGTTCGTCGACTCGCTCATTTGAATATCGCTGAGTTCCAGCATTCCCGCGTAGGGATCGGCCGGCGCCGCAGTCGGCGATGCAAGTAAGGGCTGGGAGGCCCGATGTCCGAGCACGACGACCAGCAGCAACGCGAGTGCGGCGATGGCGATGGCGACGGCGACTGGGACCCAGTTTCTTTTTTCGGCCGTGACGGGATTGGAAGGGCCGAACATGGGACCGGTGGGTGGTGTGCTCATCGTACAGATTTTACCGTGGATTGTTCAGGGTTACGGCCGCACAGGACTGATTGCGCTGAGTTCCCAGACGGCGAGGGCTAGGCGGCTACTCGTCCATGGGCGGATCTAGTTTGTTGGTTGTTTGGTCGGCTGCGTGCTTAGGGAGTTGTGGAATGCCGACGAGAGGAATTCCCGGCAGCTTTACGGCAGCTTCAGAGAAATTGATCGACTTTAAGAGAAAGACCCATTTCGCATCGGTACGTTCTGGATTCGCCATGACATATTCACTGAAAATGAATCCAAGATGCACCGGTTTCGCGTCTTATGAACAGCAACACATTCACCGAACTAACCGGGGAGTAGAGCGATGCCGAACCCGAATCCGCCCAGAGACAAAATGCACCACGCGAATGGTGGCAATCTCATTGCGATGAACGGCTCTGCCATCGGCTGCGCGGAAAATGTTGTAGAGAATTCTGCGGATCTCGAGACGCTTTATAAGGTGGCCACGGTTGCTACTGCGTTGCTGCTGCTTGCCGGGGCTGCCGCGGCCTAACGCTGTCTGGCAGCTGGATACTTCGATCTGCTGGGAGCTAGCGTACGCTACTGGAAGCTGGCCCTGCGCACGGTCTGACGAAAGTCTTCGCCACGCACATCAAGTGCCACGCACATCTCCATCAGCCGGGATCGCATGCGCTCACCGATCCGGTCTCCCAGCGTTTCTTCGCGCAGTTTCGCGCGCGTGTCGACCCCGGTTGATGGTGGCAGATTGGCGTAATTTGTGGTGATGATTGTGGTGCGCTTGTCGTTATAGCGGGTGTTCAAGATGTGGGCTACGGTGTCCCAGACCCAGTCGGTGGGCCGGACTGCGCCGAGCTCGTCGAGGACGAGAACCTCGGCCTCGAAAACCGGGCGCAACACTTCGAGTTCAGTGGCGGAAACCTGAGGGTTGTAGGAATTCTGAATCTCTTTGAGCAGTTCTCGATAGTCGTAGAAGATGCCGCGCGCATCTTTCTGACGCACGAGGGCGGTCAGGATTCCGACGGCGAGGTGAGTCTTGCCGACGCCGATCGAGCCGGTGAGCAGCAGCCCGCGGCCGTCGGTTTCGATGGGGTAGCTGTCGACGAATTTTCGCGCGGTGAGATGGGCTGCTTCGAGAGACCGATCGGCGTTTCTGAAGCTGGTCTCGAAGCTATCGAGGGAACAATGCTCGTAACGGCGTGGGACACGGGCGCGTTCCATACGGCGGTCGGCGCGGCGTCCAATGCGGCACTCGCAAATGCGTGCGTACTCTTCTCCGTCGCTCCCGGACTCGATGACAACCCCGCGGCCGCTGCAAATGGGACATTCTATTTTCACATCGCACATCCTGGATTCAAAGGCAGATCCTCGCTGTAAACGGCGGCCTTTTGGCATCACGAAGGCGAGTATCGCAGAGCGATGAGGATTGCGACCTGTGGGAAAACGCGGTAAACTGGATAGTAGCGTTATTGAAGGGATTTTCACTGTTATGCCGAAGCAAGGAATTCATCCGCAGTACAACAGTATTCGTGTGCATTGTGCATGTGGGAACGCGTTTGAAACGCGATCCACGCACAAGGGAAACATTAATTTGGAGATTTGCTCCGCATGCCACCCGTTTTTCACGGGCAAGCAGAAGCTGATTGATACGGCAGGCCGCGTAGAGCGTTTCCGCCGCAAATATGCAAAGTCGGACACCGGCAAGGCGGAGACGGCCGCTGCCGCACAAGCCGCAAAATAACTGGATTAAGCACTTCAGAGAGCCCCGCGAATGCGGGGCTCTTGTTTTGCCTAGGAGAATTTCACGGAGATCGGGTTTGCCAGGAGATAAAAGCGGCGACCAGGATCCCTCAAACTGCATCTCACCTGATGTAAGACAGAGATATTGAGGATCTCCCCTACTTATGACTAAATCGACAACCCTAACTTTCGCGACCTTCATCCTGGCAGCGGCTTGCGCGACCGCACAGACGGCAACATCATCCTCCTCCCCTTCGGGAACTTCGAGTCAGACGACTCCTTCGGGACAGACGTCCGGTGCGGGACAGACGTCGGGAACTGATCAGACTTCTGGCACAACTTCCGGGCAGACGTCCGTGACGAGCAGCCAGGGCGTGAGCAATGTTCATGCTCATAAGTCCAAGCATCAGACAAATACTCCTGCTGGTTCTAGCGCAGGTACTCCTGCTGGTTCTAGCGCAGGCTCAACGAACTCGGGCACAACTTCCGGCTCCGGCTCGACGAGCGGAGCTGGCACGACTGGAACTGGCACAACCGGCGATCAGACCGGCACAACTGGGAATAAGCCAGCACAAGGCACCAACCCGCAGCCTACAGCACCAACTCCACCGAATAACTAAAGTAGGAATTTCAATTCATTCTTGGGTCTTTCGAAGCGGGTTGGAGAACTTTCTCCAGCCCGCTTTGTGCATTCTGAGGGCGATTTGTTCCCTGCCCCAGTAGACTGGAGAAATGCGGAAATACTGGGACAATCCGGTCGAATACGCGATGCCCGCGAATATCGCGGTGCCAGCAAAGATGACCATTGGCGGCGTGAAGATCGCGCCCGCAACGGTGCTTGCTCCCATGGCCGGAGTTACGGATACAGTCTTTCGGCGGTTTATACGCGCGAGCAGTTTGTTCAGCGCTGAGGCCTCGCAGGAAGACGTTGCCGCGGGTGTGGAGGCGACGATTTCAAATCAGCAGTCGGGATGCGGGCTGCTGATGACGGAGTTCACATCGGCCGATGGGCTGTCCCGTATGCGCGAGTCGAAACGCAAGCGGTACCTGACGTTTTATGACGATGAACATCCGATCGCGGCGCAGTTGTTTGGATCCGATCCTGCGACGCTGGCCGAGGCTGCGCGTATTGTCGAGGACACGGGCTTCGACATTGTGGATTTGAATCTTGGCTGTCCGGCGAAGCGGGTGGTGGCGTGCAATGGCGGCAGCGGGCTGCTGCGCGATCTGCCTTTGATCGCAACGATCTTTGAGACGGTACGCGAGGCCGTGACGATTCCCTTCACCGTGAAATTTCGCCTGGGATGGAATGATGCGAGCATCGTGGCTCCACAACTGGCGCAGCTTGCCGAGAAATGCGGCTTGAATGCGGTTGCGCTGCATGCGCGGACGCGGGAACAGGGCTACGCAGGCCAGGCGCGTTGGGAATATATCGCTGCGGTGAAGGATGCGGTGACGATTCCGGTAATTGGAAATGGAGATGTGCGGACGCCTGAAGATGCGGCTGCGATGGTGGCCGCGACCGGGTGCGATGCGGTAATGATCGGCCGGGCAGCTCCGGCGAATCCGTGGATCTTTCGCCAGATTGCGCAGTACACCGCGAGCGGCCGATACACGGCTCCGACGGAGCAGGACCGCTATCGCATGATCCGGACGTATTTTGAAATGCTGACGAGAGAGATCACGCCGGAGGAGCATCCGACCGCTGCGGTGGGCAAGATGAAGCAGTTTGCGTCGTGGTTCACGCATGGAGTGCCGGGCGGCGGCACGCTGCGGAAAGCGGTGTATGAGGCGAAGACCGCTGCGGGGGTTCTGGATGCGGTGGATGCGTTCTTCACGCGCGTGGATGAAGAGAGTGAAGAACGCTGCTTGGCTGTCTCTTCTTAGTGGACACACTTGCTTGCAAGGCCGGGTGGCGATCCTGAAATAATTCCGAAGGCAACGAGGAGACGCAAATGGCACCGGCGACAGACAACGGCATCATCGCCATTCCCTGCAATCACTCGGTGGACCAGACGGTGGAGAAGCTCAAAGCAATTTTGCTGGAGAAACACATCACGCTCTTCGCACTGGTGGATCACAGCGGAGAAGCGGAAAAGGTGGGAATGACGATGCGTCCCACGAAACTGCTGATCTTCGGGAACCCGAAGGGCGGCACGCCCGTCATGTTGGCCGCTCCCAGCATCGCCATCGACTTGCCTTTGAAAATTCTGGTCTGGGAGGATGGCGAGGGGAAGGCTTGGTTGTCTTACAACAGTCCTGCGTATTTGCGGGAGAGGCATGGCTTGCCGCGGGAGTTGCTGCTAAAT
>JBBPYY010000047.1:0-5347 GCA_038199445.1 Terriglobales bacterium
AGCTGAATATTCACGGCGGTACTGCGTAGCGAGGTAAGAGGTTGCGGGCCGGTATCTGATACGAGTTTGTACACACGAGACGGAGGAACACGATGGAAATTGGATTGATTGGCTTAGGCAAAATGGGCGGCAACATGGCGGAGCGGCTGCGCCGGGGCGGTCATAAGGTGGTGGGATTCGACTTCAGCGCGGATGCGGTGAAAAAGCTGACCGAGAGCGGCGCGATGGGCGTGAGCACACTGGACGATTTGGTGAAGAATCTGGCCGCGCCGCGTGCGATCTGGCTGATGGTTCCGGCGGGCGACCCAGTGGACCAGACGATCGCGAAGCTGCTGCCCTCGATGCAGAAGGGTGACACGATCATCGACGGCGGGAATTCGAACTACAAAGATTCGCAGCGCAGGCACGCGGAGTTACAGGGGAAAGGTTTCAACTTTGTCGACGCCGGAACCTCGGGTGGAATTTGGGGCCTGACAGAGGGCTATGCGTTGATGGTTGGCGGCGACAAGGAAGCGGTTGCGCGGCTGAATCCGATCTTTGAAACTCTCGCGCCGGCCAAGGACAAAGGATGGGGGCATGTTGGCCCGGCGGGGGCGGGGCACTTCGTCAAGATGGTACACAACGGAATCGAGTACGGCATGATGCAGTCCTATGCAGAAGGGTTCTCAATCATGCGTGCGAAAGAGCCGATGGCGCTTGACCTGACGCAGATTGCCGAACTGTGGCGCTGGGGCAGCGTGGTGCGCTCGTGGCTGCTGGACCTGACGGCAGAGGCGCTGAAAAAGAACCCGAACCTCGATGGCATGGAAGCGTATGTGGTTGACTCCGGCGAAGGCCGATGGACAGTGTCTGAGGCGATCGATCTGAATGTCTCGGCGCCCGTTATTACGGAATCGCTGATTCGGCGGATACGCTCACGCGAGGAAAACAACTTCACCGACCGGATGATCTCGATCCAGCGCAATGCGTTTGGCGGGCATGCGATCAAGAAGGACTAATTGCAACCGTAACTGTTACATAAGCAAATAGTAGCTGTTACATCATGAACCCGAGAGTCGTGAGAGGAGCAAGAACATGGCAACCACTGAAGTGACTACGCCACAGGACGTGAAAGCAAAATCAGGCGCGGAGCATGTCTCGGACCCGTGCGTGGCGGTCATCTTTGGCGCCTCTGGAGACTTGACGAAGCGCAAGTTGCTGCCGGCGCTGTTTCATCTGCAGCAGGCGGGATTGTTGCCGAAGGATTTCGCCGTCGTGGGTGTGGCTCGCCGCGATCTGGGGACGACATTTGCCGACGATATGAAAGAGGGCGTCATTCAGTCGGACAGCGTAAAGGATGACGCGAAGAAGAAGGAGGTCGACGAGTTCATCTCAAGAGTTAGTTATCACATGATGAATTTCGACGATCACGCAGGCTACGAAAAGCTGAAGGCAACGCTTGAGACGATCGATCAGAAATATGGGACGAAGGGCAACCGCCTTTTTTATCTTGCGACGGCGCCGGAGTATTTTGCGGAGATTATTCGCCAACTTTCTGATCACGGCATGTCGAAGCCGAAGGAGGAAAAGGGTTGGGTGCGCACGATTATCGAGAAGCCGTTTGGCCATGATCTGCAGAGTGCGCGTGAGTTGAGCGACGAGGTAAATAAGTATTTCTCAGAGGATCAGATTTTTAGAATCGATCATTACCTGGGCAAAGAGACAGTCCAAAATATTCTTGTTTTTCGCTTCGCCAACGGAATTTTTGAGCCGATCTGGAATCGCAATTATGTGGACCACGTGCAGATTACGGCGGCGGAAGAGATCGGGATCGAGGGTCGCGGACCGTTTTATGAAAAGGCGGGCACGCTGCGCGACGTCGTGCAGAACCACGTGATGGAGTTGCTGTCGTTCGTTGCGATGGAGCCTCCTGTTTCATTTGAGGCGGATGCGATGCGCCGCGAGAAGATCAAAGTGTGGCGTGCGGTGAGGCCAGTTCCTCTGGAGGACACGGTGCGCGGGCAGTACGGGCCGGGCACGGTGAGCGGGAAGTCTGCGATCGGCTATCGCCAAGAAGAGCGGGTCGATCCTAAGTCGGTGACGGAGACATACGCCGCATTGAAGCTGGAGATAGAAAACTGGCGATGGGCCGGGGTTCCGTTTTATCTGCGCGCGGGCAAGCGGCTGAAGAAACGGGAGACGGAAATAACCGTGGAGTTCAAGAAAGCTCCTTTGCGGTTGTTCCGGCAGTCGTCCGGGGCGAAGTGCGAAGAGCTGCAACCGAATATCATTTCGATGCGAATTCAGCCGGACGAAGGCATTTCGCTGCGCTTCGCAGCAAAGGTGCCAGGGCTGCAGATGGAGATGGCGCCGGTCACGATGGATTTCAGCTATGCGCAATCCTTTGGCGTTTCTTCGGCGAACGGCTATGAGCGCTTGCTGCTCGACGCGATGTTGGGAGACGCGACGCTATTTGCGCATCGCGATGGAGTGGAAGCGACGTGGAGCATCATGACGCCGATTCTGGAGAAGTGGGCGAAGAACCCTGGGAAGGATTTTCCGAATTACGATGCGGGAACCTGGGGCCCAAAGACGGCCGATGAGTTGCTGCGGCGCGACGGCCGGGAGTGGCGGAATAGCTGATGGCAAGTGAGACCAAGCTGGTTTATACCGTCTGCGAGGACGGGGACGCTCTGGCTGAGCGCGCGGCAGAATATTTCACTATGCACATCAACGAAGCGGTGCAGGCTCGAGGCATCGCGCGCATCGCAATCTCCGGCGGGACGACCCCGAAGCACGCATTTGAGGCGCTGGCAAAGCGTTCGAGGAACGACGGCGGTATTCCGTGGGAAAAGGTACAGCTTTTTTGGGTCGACGAGCGCTGCGTGCCGCCCGATAATGCGGAGTCTAACTTTCGCATGACGCGCGAGACGATGCTGGATGCAATACCGTTGCCGCCAGACAATGTATTTCGTATTCAAGGCGAGTTGCCGCCGGAAGAAGCAGCTGCGCGCTATGAGTCGGTGATCCGGGAAGAGTTTCGGCTGGAGGGCGCAGAGACTCCGCGATTCGACGTGATTCATCTCGGCATGGGGGACGATGGGCACACCGCATCGCTATTTCCTCACACGGAAGCATTGCATGAGTTGGGTCGCATTGCGGTTGCGAACCATGTGCCGCAGAAGGAGGCTTGGCGCGTGACACTGACGTGGCCGGTGATTAACAACGGCCGCCATGTATTTTTTCTCGTCGAGCACGAGAGCAAAGCCCAGGTTGTCGCGGACGTTTTTCATGGCAAGTACGATCCGGAATCGCAGCCAGCGCAGCTGATTCGCCCGCGAGATGGGGTGGTGGAACTGTTGCTGGATCAAGCAGCCGCCGCGAAGCTGCCAGCACCGCACGGAGAAGTTGGGACGCTGAGGTTGGGGGCTCGATGATTCTTGCAGGCGATGTGGGCGGGACCAAAGTTGATCTGGCGCTGTATGACTTCTCGGCGGGACGGTTGCTGCTGCGCGAAGAGCAGAGGTATCCTGCGCCCAAGTACAGCGGCCTCGAAGAAGTCGTACACGATTTTTTAACGGCGCATGCGGCCGGTATGACGATCGCGGCGGCATCGTTCGGCGTACCCGGCCCGGTGCGCGCGGGCAAGCTGCGACTGACGAACCTGCCGTGGGAACTGGATAGCCACAAGCTCGCGCTTGATTTGAAAATCAATCACGTTTTCTTGATTAATGATCTGGAGGCAAACGGCTACGGGATACCGGAACTGAGCGCCGACCAGATTTACACATTGAGCGAGGGGGATCGCGCAGCGACGGGGAATTGCGCGCTGGTCTCCGCGGGCACAGGCCTGGGCGAAGCAATTCTTGTTTGGAACGGCAAGTCGCATGCGCCGATGGCGTCTGAGGGCGGTCATTGCGATTTCGCTGCACGCAATGACATTGAGGTCGAGTTGCTGCGCTATCTGCAAAGGCAGTTGACGGGCCGGGTCAGCTGGGAACGCGTGGTAAGCGGTATCGGCTTGAAAAACATCTATGCGTTTTTGCGCGACGACAAGAAGATGGAAGAGCCCAGGTGGTTGCGCGACCGCATGCTGGCTGAAGATCAGAACGCGGTCATCGGGGAGTGTGGAGAAAACAGGACGAGTGAATTGTGCTGGAAGACGCTGGAAATCTTCGTGTCGTCGTACGGGGCGGAGGCCGGCAATTTAGCGCTAAAGTCATTGTCGACGGGCGGGATCTATCTTGGCGGAGGCATAGCGCCGAAAATTCTGAACACGATGAAGAACGGCTTGTTCATGCAGGCCTTCGTAGATAAAGGAAGGCTGGGGAATCTACTCGAGCAAATGCCGGTGCATATTCTGCTGGAGAGCCGGACGGCGCTGATTGGCGCCGCGGCGTACGCCGAGGCACGCGCGGCGGAGTTCTCTGGGCGGAGCGAGCGCGCAGCGTCGGTGCGGCTGCCCTAGGGCGAGCGAGTTCATCCATTGTCGCGGGGTTGCTGGAAGACTTGCGATAAGAACTTATCCATTGAAAAAGCGCTCAGCTACCCCAGTTGGCGCGGCCAGGTGACGACGAAGTATGCTGGATATTCTGCGTATCGAAAGGATGTCGATGCTTCTTCGCGGTTTTCGCTATTTCCCTTTGCTCTCATTGCTGGTCGTAACACCCCTTTTGTTCGCTCAGCGTCTGCCCACGGGCGCGCATCCGGATCACTACACCTTGAAGCTCACTCCGGATTTGAAAGCTGCGACCTTCAGCGGCGATGAAATGCTGGATGTGACTCTCGATCACGCGTCGAAGACGGTGACGTTGAACGCGATCGAGATTCAGTTCAAGAGCGTGTCGGCGGCCGGCAATAAAGCGACCGTAACGCTGGACGAGCCGAAGCAGCAAGCGACTTTTACGTTTGCGCAGGAACTGCCGGTTGGTAAGAACATCATTCACATCGAGTACATGGGCATTCTTAACAATGAGCTACGCGGCTTTTATCTGTCGAAGACGCCAAAGCGCAACTATGCGGTGACGCAATTTGAAGCTACGGATGCGCGTCGCGCGTTTCCATCGTTCGACGAGCCTGCGCAGAAGGCGACCTTTGATACAACGCTGGTGATTGACGACGGCGATACGGCGATTTCGAACACCAATATTATTTCGGACACGCCGGCAGGCGCAGGGAAGCATGCGGTGAAGTTTGCGACGACGCCGAAGATGTCGACGTATCTGGTGGTGTTTCTCGTGGGCGATTTCAAGTGCGTGGAAGGCAAGAGCGATGGTGTGCCGATTCGTGCGTGCGCAACGCCGGACAAGGTGCAGTATGGCAAGTTCGCCGTGGAATCGGCGGAATACATTCTGCATTATTACAACCA
>JBBPYY010000048.1:0-8198 GCA_038199445.1 Terriglobales bacterium
CTTCTGCTCCGCCGGGCCAGTGGCATTCCTGCGCGCGAGAAAGATAAGGTTGGTGACTGACTCAAGCGGATTGTTGATTTCGTGTGCAATAGAGCTCGCCAGGCGGCCGACAGCGGCCAGTTTCTCGGTTTGGATGAGGGCTGCCTCCGCCCGCTTCTGCGCGGTCATGTCGCGGCTGACGGAGGCATAGGCGACGGGCTCGCCGCTGACATCGCGCAGCAAGAAAACGTAGTAATTCATCCAGATCGGTTCGCTGGTTTTGAAGTGACGGAAGCGCACCTCCACCTCACCGTGTCCTTCACGCAGAACCTTTGGCAGGAATTCGTTGACGATGAAGTTCTGATCTTCGGGGAAGAAGAATTCTTTGACCGAGGTCCGAGTAAAGTCAGCCAGGCTATCTAAGCCGACCAGTTGAAGCGCCGCCCGATTCCCGTAGATGGGGATTCCCTGCATGTCGCAAAGGCCAATGAAATCGCGGCTACTCTCGACCAGGGCGTATTGCTGGCGCAACCGCTCGGCCGCCATGCGGGGGTCGTGCACATCGACCGCGGTGCCCAGCCACTGGTAGATTGCGCCGGTGTGGTCGCGCACGGGAAGCGCGTGGAGATGCCACCAGCGAACCGCGCCATCGCTCGCACGCACCAGGCGCGCGTCGATCTCATACTCTTCGCCAGTAATCAAGCTGCGTGACCAGACGCGCAAGACGCGCTCGCGGTCGCCTTCATAGAAACAGTCCAGATACTCCGTGCCGTTCCTGGGGACGAAATCCTTCCCGATGTATTCGAGGAAGGTTTGGTTCGCATACCAGACATGTCCGTGCACATCGGCGGTCCAGAGGGCTTGCGGATTCAGCTCCGCCAGCACGCGATATCGCTCCTGGCTTGCGCGCAAGGCATCTTCTTTCCCGCGCCGCTCGGTCACATCGCGAAAGAACAGAATGATGCCGTCTCGCGCTGGCCGCACGATGATATGAAGCCAGATATTCAAGGGATCGGGATAGTACGCTTCGAACTCGCCAGCCAGCCCTTCGTCCATCGCGCGGCCGTAGTGCTCCACATAAGGCGATCCCTGATAGATTGCGTGGGGAAAGCTCTCCCACAGGTTGGTTCCCAGGACCTCGCCGGTTGGCGAGACGATCTGACTGGCACGCTGGTTCAAGTATGTGATCCGCCAATCGCGGTCCACGCTGAGTACGGAATCCGTTGTGGCGTCAAGCACCTGCTGCAACTGCTCCGCGGATGCATCGCGAGCAGGGCCTGCGTCGCGCATGTCCGTCACATCGCGGTAATACACGGCCACACCGCAGTCGGTGGGCAGAATGCGAAATTCGAACCAAATCTTGAGCGGTTCGTAATAGAACGCATCGACGGCGCGCTCCGTGCGCGTCGTCATCGCCTCGCGGTAGGCCCGCTCCAGATTCGTCCCCATGATTTGCGGGAACAGCTCCGGCACCGTCTCGCGGTTCAGGGTTTCAGGCTGGATGCGGCTGATTCGGCGTGCGGCCTGGTTCGCGTAGAGGATGCGGCAGCTCTCATCGAGCAGCACGACCGCATCTGGCAGGCCGTCCATGACGTGCGCCAGCGCTACGTCCAGGGAGACGTCGCTCTTTCCCCGCGTTGACACGACTGCCGTCTCGTCTGCCATAGTGCGACTCCAGCGTACTACTTCCTACTGCCGATGCGCGCATCCGGGCAAGCAGCTTACGCGGGCGATCTGGCGGTGATTGGTTGGAATGCGTCGTTTCTGTATGACAGCAGTCTTGGCGCGGAGACGGCGATACAACTGCTCGAATACGCGAACTCTCAGCTGCTTGAGTTTCGCCATTATGACGAGCTGCTGACCCGCGAGCTGGATGGTGTGTACAAGTTGTTGGAGCAGGGAACGGGAATCTTTAAGCGCTGGCGGCTGGCGCGTTCCGCGACGAAGCTGCACACGGTACTGATTGAGGTCAACGAGCTGACCGAGCACGCGGACAACGCAATCAAGTTTTTGAGCGATATGTTTTCTGCGCGTCTCTACAAATTGGCTGCGTCGCGTGTCGGCGTGCCAGATTACAAAGA
Organism: Terriglobales bacterium; assembly: GCA_038199445.1. Taxonomy (GTDB): domain Bacteria; phylum Acidobacteriota; class Terriglobia; order Terriglobales; family Acidobacteriaceae; genus JBBPYY01. Next base: position 2,061 of record JBBPYY010000048.1, read on the forward strand.
TCTGGTTACGCAGAAGGTGCGGACCGCCGAGGAACTCTACCGGTTTATGGTGGATCAGTTCAACCAGAGCCGCGCATTCTTTCTGGAAGTGACGGTGGTGATTATTTTGGTTATTGAGTTGATCTTCCTGTTTTATGGAAAGCCGTTCTAGTGGTTCACGCGCTTAGGCCGGGCCCACAGGCCGACGCTTCTCGTGAAAGCAACCGCAATCGTCCCCAGCAACGCGAAGGCCACTGAGAAGCCGACCGCGGAAATCAGCACGCGACCATACCCGATCACCCCGGCGTCGATGAAGGGATACGGATAGATGCCGGTCATCGCGCCACGAATCAGCACGGTGATCAAATACACCAGCGGCCAGATGAGCCAGATGAAAACATTGCTCCATCGCAACCGCGTATTCGCGCTGAGAAACACCCACCACAAAATGTAAAGCAGCGGCACCACGTCATGCAGCAACATGTCGGCGACTTTCTGCCAGCCTTGCGGATCCCAGATATGCCGCAGCAGCAGTGAATAACCGATGCCGACGATGCCGATATAGACCGCAGTCGCAGCATAGACGGGCGCGCGATCGACGATACGGCCGAGGGTTATTTGCGGAATGCACAGCGACACCGTGAGCACGATTGCGACGAGCAGGCTTGAAAGCAGCGTAAAGAAACTGAAGAATTGCAGCAGTGTCAGGAAAAAAGCTCTGCCATCGGCGCGCCCATAACCAACCATCAGAACGAACTGAAGTCCCAGGCCGAACCATGCGAGCAGCGCGATCGTCGCCATTCCCGCGCGGGTCAACTTATCGGCTGCCACTGCACCTCGCTGGTTTCCTCATCTCTTGGCCTGTACGTCACCGGCGAAAAAGCGCTGCGCCGCGTCGAAGGCAGCTTCGTCGTTGACGATGTCGCCAGGACGGCTGCCGTTGCCGATCAGGGTGCCGCACCAGGTCATCTGCATGTATTCGGCGCTCAGGCGCAGGCACTCGATCAGCGGTTCGGCTTCGCGTAGTTCATCACTGCTGATGACGGAAACGCACCACATTCTCTTTCCGCCCATGCGCTTTTTGAATTCCAGTCCGTCGACGCGGAGCCAGCCGGACCAGTAGTCGAGATATTGTTTCGCGCTGGCGGGAACGCTGTACCAGTAGAGCGGCGCGACGAAGACGAGATCGGTCGCGGCGAGCGTGGCGTCGAGCAGAATTTTGGCATTGCCGCGCGGCGGCGGATAGATACCGACACTGTGCCGGATATCTTCAAAGGGCGGCAGAGGCAAGTCCATCAAGCGCAGCCACGTTTGCTGCGTGTCGGCGGGGAGCGCCGAGGCGGCGGCGTGCGCGAGCTGCTCGGTATTTCCATCGCGACGCGCACTGGCGAGCAGGAAGACGAGATGCCGCGCCCCATCTACGTATCGCTCTACAGAAGCAGGCGCCATGGTGTCACTCATTGTTCATCCAATCCAATTATCCAATTATCCATTCGCTAATTGTCGCGCTCGCTCGGTGGCGCGCATGACCGCTTTAATCAGCGTCACGCGCAGGCCGCCTTCTTCGAGTTCGAGAATGCCGTCCATGGTGCAGCCCGCGGGAGTGGTCACCGCATCTTTTAACAGCGCGGGATGCGAACCGGTTTCGAGCACCATCTTGGCCGCGCCGAAGGTCGTCTGCGATGCGAGGAGGGTAGCGATGTCACGCGGCAAGCCAACCTTCACGCCCGCTTCGGCGAGTGATTCGATAATGATGTAGATGAATGCCGGACCGCTGCCCGAGAGCCCGGTCACGGCATCCATGTGGCGTTCATCCACGACGACCGTGCGCCCCACGGTGTTGAAAATGCCGAGCGCGGTCGCCATGTGCGCGTCCGTCACAAACCGGCCGCGGCACAGCGCCGTGACGCCGGCGGCAAGCAGGCACGGCGTGTTGGGCATCGCTCGAATCACAGGCATTTCGACGCCGGTGCCGTCTTCGATCGAGCGCGTGGACACCGATGCCGCGAAAGAGATCACCAGTTTGCCGGGAGAGAGCGAACCGCGGATGGACTGAACTACGTCCGCCACCGTCGACGGCTTGACGCCGATCAAAACAATGTCCGCTTTTTGCGTCGCAGCAGCGTTGTCGGTCGAGACGGCGATACCAAGCTGCTCGCTCAGGACACGCGCGCGTTCCGCATGATGCACGGTCGCGATCACATTCGCGGGTGCGAACGGCCCATCGCGCAGGAGTGCCTGCAACAGGATGCTGCCCATCTTGCCGGCGCCGAGCAAGGCAAGAGTTTCTGTCGATCGATTCGTAGCCATATGTCACGATACCCCTGTCGGCTTCCGGGCGAACCAGCCAGCTTTCCTATAGGTCGCGCGATGGTGGAGGGAAAACCCCGTCGCGAAAGAAGTTTTCGCGAGTCGCACGGCTTGCTTCACTCGGCCTGCCTCGTTTTCTACCCTTAATGTGAGCAGCCACTCTTCGCAGAGAAAGTATGCAATGTTGCGGCCTTTTCATGATTTTCTTGTCGGCTTGGTGCTTGAACTAGACACTTGGCTATCCCCAGCGAGTAGAATTCGGCACGTCGCGTTGGGCTGTTTGTGGACCGGCCAATTTTTGCCGCCGTTCCGCCAGACCAAAATGCCGAAACTTTTTGCTTCACTGAGGATGGCCATGAGGACTATCAGAACGCTTCTCGTATCCGCATCACTCGCAATCGCGCTGCTTGCAACAACCGGCTGTGAGCGCCACGCAAAGAATGAGAGTTTCTACCTAATCTCAAACAACCTCAAGCTCCCTTACTGGCAGAACGCGAACGCCGGCTTTAACAGGGCGGCCGCGCAATATGGCGTGACGCCTCATCTGCGCGGGCCGGATGGCTTCGATGCGCAGGCTGAGTTGGCGGAATTTCAAAAGGCGGTCGCAAGCAAGCCGGCCGGGATTTTGATTTCCGTCGCGGACGCAGCGCTAATGACGCCGGACATCAACTCGGCCGTAGCCGCTGGCATTCCTGTCATCACGATTGACTCCGACGCGCCCAACAGCCACCGGCTCTATTTCATCGGCACGAACAATCTGGATGCGGGAAAGCTTGGCGCCGAGCGGGCGGTGCGAAGGCTCAATAACAAGGGCAATGTGGTGTTCTTCTCCAACCCGGGACAGCCAAATCTCGATGATCGGCTGAAGGGCTATATCGACGTGTTCCAAAACCATCCGCAAATCAAGATCGTCGACGTGGTCAACATCAAGGGCGATTCAGGAACGGCGTTCGATAAGTCACAGCAGTTTCTGGGGAAGACGGGTGCGGAAAAGATTGACGCCTTTATTTGCCTCGAGGCCTCAGCCGGCAAAGACGTCGCGGAAGTGCTGAAGCGCAATCATGCGACTGACCGCCTGCTCATCGCAACGGACGTCGACCCTGAAACGCTGAACCTGATCAAAGGCGGCGTCATTGATTCCACCGTTGCGCAGAAGCCATACACCATGGGATACGTCGGCCTGAAGGCGCTGGACGAAATACATCACTACCTGCCGGCGCAGTTCCGCACCGACTACAGCGTCGATTCGTTTTCTCCCTTTCCTGTCTTCGTCGACACCGGCACGGCGCTGGTAGACAAGAACAACGTCGAGATGTTCCTGCAAGCAGCTGCGGAGGCGCAAGGCAAGTAGGCTGAAGTTTCAGAGACGAGATCAGCCCGCGCAATGGGCATCGGGAGTTCGGCGACGAGGGGATCGTGGCGCCCGCGAAACCAGGCCTGCATGAGGGAGAACGTTAGAGAGTGATCGACGTCCGTGACGACATATTCGCGGTGACGAAGGCGACTGTCCTGGTGGTCGCCGCGTTATTTCCCATCGTCAATCCTCTGGGCAGCGCAGCCATCTTCACCAATATGGTGGGCGAGGCAAACCCGCAGGTGCACCGTGTGCTTGCGCAGAAAATCTCTGTCTACAGCTTCTTCCTGCTGATCGGTTCGCTGCTCTGGGGCGTCAAGGTGCTGTCGTTCTTTGGCATTTCGCTATACGCGGTTCAGATCGGGGGCGGCATGGTGGTTGCCGCGACCGGCTGGGCGCTGCTCAATCAAAAGCCGGCCGCCACAGGCTCAGACGTCGCTGCCGACGATGACATTATGGAGCACGCTTTTTATCCCTACACTCTGCCGATCACCGTGGGGCCGGGATCGATCTCAGTTGCGGTCACGCTGGGCGCACATCTTCCGGCGGAACTGCACGCGCCCTCCATCTTCTCGCCCGAGGTGCTGGTCGCCTCTCTGGTGGGGATTGTCTCAATCTGCGTGATCATCTATGTCTGCTACCGCTACGCGCGTTCAGCGGAGCAACGACTGGGCGCGACCGGCACATCGATCGTGATGCGACTCTCTTCGTTCATCCTGCTGTGCATCGGGGTGCAGATCATTTCCGCTGGAATCAAAGCGTATCTGAATAGCTTAGGGCTGCACTAAACACGATCACCGCGAGAGCGGTGGGAAGATCGGCAAATCTTGTCCGCTGGGCAGCGATAGCGCGCGCGTACGGCCCGTCCCATGGCAGACGTACTGTCTCGCCCCATCGACGCCGGTGTAGGTGTTGCGCCGGTGCGAGTGCAGGCTCATGGCGCAGTTCCAGTGGCCGGAAGTTTCTTCGACGCAGACTTGAATCGCTGCTGGTTGCGCGCACGGATTCCACGCGCGAATCTCCACTTCATCCCGCGTTCCGCACTGGCCGCTGCGCGTGATCTGGTAGCGCACGCATTGCGTGCTGGCTGCAACCGGCCGGGCAACGGCGGTCGCTGTGTGCGGAATATTTGACGGCTTAGACAGCGCGCTGCTCGCGGCGAGCGAAGACACCGCCGGGCTCGCGACACGGGATGGATTTTGGGTGGTGGGCGTTGGGTCGCTCGCATGTGGACTCGGCGCACCTAGTTGCGGCGGCGGTTTCGTCACTGCAGTTTCACGCGGCACGTCAACTTTGTTTTGAACTTTGTTTTGCGCCGCGAGAGCCTGCGGCGTTGCACGAGACGGCTGCGTTGGCCCGGACTGCTGCGTTGGCCCGGACTGCTGCGGTGGGCCGGGCTGGTGCGTGGGAACCGACTGGGGCGTTGAAATAGGTTTCTGCGTCATCGCGGTCGGCTGCGGCGGCCGGAGCGCAGTCTGGGGTGCAGGCTGCGACGGCAGCGGCAGCGGGGGGGCAGACAGGGGCGGTCTCTGGGGCGGTGTCTGGGGCTTAGTCGCTAAGGCAGAGTTTGCCATTTGCGTCCCCTCCTCTGACCTCGGCGGAGAGCCCAGTTCCTTCAGCATCGAGAGGCTATCCACGGCCAGGGTCCCGGTCGGCTTCAGCGCAAGATACATTTGAAAGGACTCGGCTGCCGCCGCGGGCGGTGGTGTCTTCTGATTTGGAAATGCGTGCAGCACCAGCACCAGGCCACGGTAGTAGTAGGCTTCCGCAAACTTTGGATCAGCCTGCGTCGCCAGCCGAAATTCCTCGGCCGCGTGCATATTATCGCCCGTCCGCATCGCCTGATAGGCGAGGTTCCAATGGGCTTTTGCCTGCGGATTGCTAGTCCACTGATCGATCTGCGCCTGCGCCGCAACCGGAGTTGGCAGCAGGATGGCAACCATACATACCGCAATTGTCAACGCGATGGATCGCATGTGGGCTGCCCCCTTTCAGTGCGGAGCGTCCCCCCGGAGGGAGTCGTCATCGTTAAGACGAATGAGCAAACGCTAGCCATGAGATTGACGCCTGGGAAGTAGCAAAGGAGTCACTGTCGGCGAATCAAACCATTCTTTCATCTGACCGTCATTTCAGCTAAAAATTCAGCTTGAGGCCGAACTGAATCTGACGCGGTGGCGTCGAGGTTGCATTCAAGACGCCCGCGCCCGCCTGTGATGTGCCATCGGAGTTGAAGATCGAATTATTCTGCGTCGGGTTCAGGAACGCGGGAGCCTGAAAATTTGCATGGTTAAAGACGTTGAAGAGTTCCACGCGTATCTGCGCGTTGAACGCCTCAGTAAGTCTCTTGGCGCGAATGTTCTTGAACACAGAAAAGTCGGTCGTGTTCAGGCGTGGTCCATACAAGCTGTTGCGTCCCGCATTTCCCACTAAGTTGGTGCATGTCCCGAGAATTCCCGGGTTGCCCGGAGTGGTCCCCTTCGGCGTGAGGAAGCCGA
>JBBPYY010000049.1:0-14419 GCA_038199445.1 Terriglobales bacterium
GAATTTCAAAAATCGCCAGCGGTGCCTGATCGACGATTCGCTCGAAGTGCGTTTCGCGCCGCATTACGGTCACATCCGGCACACGAAAACGAGACGAGTTGATCTGCACGCGTTGTTCTGGAAAGACCTCGACTTCCCATGCATCGCGGTTTGCCATGAAAATCATCAACAGCGTGCGCTGCAAGATTGCATGATCTTTCTCGCCCAAATTGCGCTCCTGAACTTCGCCGTCCACATAGTCGCAATCCGGCCGGTAGCTGGTTGCCAGGTACTCGCTCACGGTAATGAGTGTGCCGCTCGGCATGTGCAATAGTATGGCTCAAAATCAATGGCTGCGTAATTGCAATTGCAGCCCGCGCTGCTGCATCGCGTAAACTAAACTGTTTGAACGCGCTGCGGCCCCGCGCATCCTCGCCGCCGCATTTTCATCTAATCCTCGGTCCATCTCATAACGGAGCAATCCCTTGGCAGAAACGATTTACGATGTAGCCATCATCGGCGGCGGCCCCGCCGGATACACGGCCGCCATCCGCGCCGGGCAGCACAAATTGAAAGTGGCGCTGATCGAGCGCGAGCCGAAACTGGGCGGCACCTGCCTCCACTGGGGCTGCATCCCGACCAAGTCGCTGCTCTTCAACGCCGAGATTTACGACCACCTGAAGCACGCGAAAGAGTATGGTCTCGATGGCCTCGGCGAAGCCAAGATCAACTGGCCGGCAATCCTCAAGCGCAAGAGCGACATCGTGACGAAGCACGTAAAAGGCCTCGACTTCTTGATGAAGAAGAACAAGGTCAATGTGTATGAGGGCTCTGGGCGTTTGACTGGACCGGCCAAGGACGGCATTCACTCCGTCGAAGTGACGACGGAGGGCGGCGGTGGTACAGAAGGCGAGCGCAGCATCGTCAAAGCGAAGAATGTGATCGTCGCAACTGGCTCCGATGCGCGCATGCTGCCCGGCCTCGAGCCCGACACGCGGATTCTGACGAACATGGAAATCCTGAACATTGCGACGATTCCAAAATCGTTGATCGTCATCGGCGCGGGAGCGGTCGGGGTCGAGTTCGCCTCCATCTTCAAGAGCTTCGGCAGCGACGTCACGGTCGTTGAGTATCTGCCGCGGATGGTGCCGAACGAAGACGAAGAAGTGAGCAAAGAGCTGGCGCGCCTCTATCGGAAGCGCGGCATTGAAACGCACGTCGGTGCGAAAGTCGAGAAGGTTGAAAAGACAAAGGACGGCGTGAAGGTGACCTTCACCGGCTCTGACGGCAAGCAGGTCGTCAAAGAAGCCGAGAAGGTGCTGGTCGCTGTGGGGCGCGCTCCGCGTACCGAGAATGTCGGTCTGGAGAAGACGAACATCAAGCCCGACCGCGGCTTCATCAAAGTAGACGAATGGATGCAGACGACGGAACCGGGTGTCTACGCCATCGGCGACATCGTTGCTGGACTGCCTCAGCTCGCCCACGTTGGGGCCATGGCAGGCATCGTGGTCGCGTCAAAGATCGCAGGAAAGTACGCACGGCCGGTGCGTCGCGACCGCATCCCTGCCTGCACGTATACAGAGCCGCAGATTGCCAGCGTCGGACTGACCGAGGCTCAGGCGAAAGAAGCCGGCCACCAGGTGAAGACCGGCAAGTTCCCGTTCTCAGCGAACTCAAAAGCATCCATCGTCGATTCTCACGACGGCTTTGTGAAGGTCGTGACTGACGGAAAGTACGGCGAAATTCTTGGCGTGCATATCATCGGACCTTCGGCGACTGAACTGATCGCGCAGGCAGTGACGGCCATCGAACTGGAAGGAACACTCGAAGAGATGATGTTTACCATCCACGCACACCCCACACTTGCTGAGGCGATGCTCGACGGATTTGGAGCCGTCGAGGGAATGGCAATCAACATTTAATTCTTGGCGCACATGGAAAAGCCCGGCGAAATCGCCGGGCTTTTGCTTTCTTGCCAGCGCTACTTTCTGGCAGTAGTTTTCGCCGCCGCTTGCGCGCTTTCGATCATTTGATACAGCTGGGAATACTCTTTTACTTCCGCCGGATCGCCCTTGCTGGTCACAACCCACACGGTGGGCGTTGCATGCACCCCCAGGGCCGTGCCGAGGGCGTAATCGGCTTTGACCGCGTCCGAAAGTTTGTTCTGCGGGTCCACGGCGAAGGGGAGTGAAATGCCGCGGTCCTTGGCGAATTTTTCCGTGAACTTACTCAAGCCATCGGGGTTTTCAATGCTGACCTGGTTGGCAAAAACCGCATCGCGATAATCATCGCCAACATTTTTTCCTTTGCCGTCGAACCACCGCGCGTTCACCGCTGCCTGAAAGCTCCAGAGATGCATGCGCAGCGGAAAATCGTGGCGCGCCCACGGGATGTGATACTTCGCGGCTGCCTCTTTAATTCCAGGATTTTCCTTCCCGCACCGCGGGCATTCGAGATCTGCGAATTCCACAAGGGCAACACGGGCCCCCGCGGGCGGCTTTAGCGCTGGGTTAGTGTCGGCAGTTTGGGCATGCATTGCTGCCGGGGCAATCAGGCAAACAACGCCGAGCAAGAGAAAAGATGGTTTGCGTAGCATATCGTTGAAAAAGATTCTAACGGAGGGACCAGACATTCGATACCTCATCTTGATTTTGGCAGTCGCTGGCATCATCGTTTCCTCACTCGCCTTGCATGTTCACTACAGCAACGACGTTGAGGTTTGCGACATCAACGCCCACTGGGATTGCGGCATTGTGAACCACAGCCGCTACGCAATGATTGGACGCGTACCGGTCGCAATTGTCGGCATCACCGGGTACGCCATACTCGGTCTGTTGGCGTTCCTGCGGCGATATCGTCTGCTCGCGGGACTCTCCCTCGTTGGCGTGGCCTTCGCTCTCTATCTCACGCATATTGAGGCGCATGTGCTGCAGATCTGGTGCCTCTACTGCGTCACGTCACAGGTCATCATCGCTCTTATGGCATTGCTATCGGTTGTAAGCATCATTCGTAAGAAAAGTGAGACGGTGAGTTCAGAGCCGTGACAATCTTCCGCTTGCTTCACCTCGGCCGCATCGATTACCCAGAGTCGCTGCTGCTGCAACAACGACTGGTCGAACTCCGCAAGCAAAACCGCATCGGAGATGTGTTGGTGCTGCTCGAGCATCCGCCGGTCATCACCGTGGGACGCAACTCGCATCGCGAAAACATTCTTGCGACCGAGGTCGAGCTGCAACAACGCGGAGTCACGCTGCATGAAATCAATCGTGGCGGCGATGTGACCTATCACGGCCCGGGCCAGCTCGTCGGTTATCCCATCCTCGATCTTCGCGGCGGTCTCGCAGGAAAAAAGGGGCCGCATCTCGGCGCGGTGGACTATGTCCGCCGCTTGGAACAAGTCCTCATTCGTACTTGTGCGGAGTACGGCGTTCTCACCGAGCAAATTTGCGGTCGCACCGGCGCCTGGACCATCCCCATCGGCAGCGCGGAAGAACGGAAGATCGCCGCCATCGGCGTGCACATTTCGCGCGCGGTCACTTCGCACGGTTTCGCGCTCAACGTAACGACTGATCTGCGAGACTTCGACCTCATTGTGCCCTGCGGTATCCACGATCGCGCCGTCACCAGCCTTGAGGAAGAAATCGATACGCGCGCCCGGCCTGTACCCACGCTCGACGAGGTCGCAAACTCTATCGCGCGCAGCTTTGGGGAATTATTCGGCGGTCAAATGCTCGCGGCTGGCTCGATTGACGAACTCCTGTTAAAAGTTTGATTTTCCATCGAAATCCCTCGCTTCCTCCCGCAGGTGTAGCGCTGTTCCCGAGGCGTAGAATCGAGTGTTCGTGACTTCTCACCGCTCAGGACCTCCAGCAGATGCCCAGTAAGAAAATCGAAACAGCCAGCCAGACGAAGCCACATGGCTCGCGGAATGGTTCCAGCGTCAAAACCAAACAACCAAAGCTGCCACCCATCGGCGTCAACGCGTACGGCATCCCTGACTGGCGCCTGGAACAACTTCCATTCCTCATTGAGAGCGAGTGGAAGGACGGAGTTTACGGCTACAAAGTAACCGGCGACACAACCGCTCCCGCGCCGCCGATGCGGCCATCGAAATACCTCACCCCGGAACAAAGCATCGAGATTTACCGCCTGATGCTGGTGAATCGGCAGATGGAGGAAGTGCTCGAGAACATGTACAAGCAGTCCAAGGTAATCGGCGGCCTCTATCTGTCGCTCGGCCAGGAAGCCTGCTCCGTCGCGTCCGCCTTCGCCCTTGGCGAAGACGACTGGCTCGCGCCGATGATCCGCAACCAGGGATCCATGATCGTTAGGGGCTTCAAGCCCCGAGACTCCATGATGCAGTACATGGCAAAAGCCGGCTCCCCCACAGCGGGTCGCGAGTCCAGCGCGCACTATGGTGACATCGAGAAACGGAATGTCATCGCGCCAATCTCCCATCTCGGAGACTCAATCCCGGTATGTGCCGGCGTCGCGCTGGGTGCGCGGTTGCAGGGCAAGAATATTGCGGCTCTCGCGTTCATCGGAGATGGCGGTCAGTCTACTGGCGTGACATACGAAGGATTCAACTTCGCCGCTGTGCAGCGCCTCGGAGTCATTCTGATGGTCGAGCACAACTTGTGGGCGTACTCGACTCCTGTCGAACTGCAATTCGCCTGTAAAGATCTTGCCGACCGCTCAATCGGTTATGGCGTGCCTGGAGTCATCATCGACGGCACGGATGCGAACCAGGTGTATGACGCGACCCATGAAGCTGTGCAGCGCGCGCACCGCGGTGAAGGCGCGTCTTACATCGAGGCAAAACTCATGCGCATGAAAGGCCACGCGATGCACGATGCGGCGGTCTATGTTCCGCCGGGGGTCAGAGAATTCTGGAAGCGTCGCGATCCTATTCTGCGAATGGAGAAATATCTGATCGAGTGTGGATGGGCGACGGAAGCCGACATCAAGCGCATCGATGCCGAAGTATCCGGCTTCATAGAAAAGGAGCGTGCAGTGGCTGAAGCTTCTCCCATGCCCGATCCGGCCGACGATGACTTTGAGGTGTATGCCGCCGACAATGTCGAGCTTCCACTCAGATACGGCACGGTGAAGGTGCGCGAGACGAATCAGGAAAAGAAGCTCGTCGAATCCAGCGCGGTCACGCATTTTAAATAAGCTGATTCATCAGATTTCGATCGAGATATATAAAATGGCGCCAGTTACATACCTTGAAGCAATCCGGCAGGGAATTTGGGAAGAGATGGAGCGCGACAGCCGCGTCTTCGTGATCGGCGAGGACGTTGGCATTTATGGCGGCGCGTTCAAAGTCACTGAAGGATTCGTTCATCGTTTTGGCCCAGAGCGTGTCGTCGATACCCCCATTTCCGAAATGGCCATCACCAGTGCCGCGTACGGAGCGTCACTGACCGGTCTTCGTCCTGTTGCCGAATTTCAGTTCATGGACTTCATCAGCTCCGCGCACTCGCAGATCGTTCAAGTTCTGGCGAAATCTTTCTACCGCTGGGGAGCGCCTGCGCCGATGGTTTTGCGCGGACCGTCAGGCGGGGGCGTCAGCGGCGGCCCGTATCACTCGCAGAATCCCGAGATGTTTTATGTCCATACGCCCGGCCTCAAAGTGGTCTGCCCGGCGACTGCTTCCGACGCTAAGGGCTTGATGAAGTCGGCCATTCGCGATAACAACCCGGTGCTTTTTTTTGAACACAAATTTCTCTATCGCCGCGTGAAAGAAGAAATGCCCGAGGGTGACCACATCGTTCCCCTCGGCAAGGCTCGGCTGCATCGCGAGGGACGCCATGTTTCCGTCATCACATACGCCGCGATGGTCTATGTTGCGCAGGAGGCAGCAGACCTTCTCGCCAAAGAAGGCATCGAATTGGAAATCATCGATTTGCGCACTCTGCTGCCCCTAGACCGCGAGGCAATTGCTGCAACTGTACAGAAGACAAATCGCGTCATCGTATTGCATGAAGACACCAAGACGGGCGGCATCGCCGGTGAGCTCGCTGCCATCATCAACGAAGAGGCCTTCGACGATCTCGATGCACCGATTGTCCGGGTCGCAGGGCTGGACTCGCCGGTTCCGTTTTCGCCGCCACTGGAAAAAGCGTTCTTGCCCAAAGTCGAAGACGTAGTCCGCGAAGCCCGTCGCCTCGTCGCCTACTAAAGCCTGCTTCATCGCGTTTACAATCACATGTTTGGGATTTACCGAAACTGCTGGAAGGAAATTCATGGCGACCGACGTAGTGATGCCCCAGATGGGCGAATCGATTTTTGAAGGAACCATCACCAAATGGTTGAAGAAGCTCGGAGATAAAATCGAGCGCGACGAACCGCTGTTCGAGATCTCGACCGACAAGGTGGACGCTGAGATTCCCTCTCCCATCGCCGGCGTCCTCACTGAGATCAAGTTCGCAGAGGGTTCGACGGTTCAGATCAACACGGTCGTCGCCGTGATCGGCGAGGCCGGCAGCGCAGTGTCCGCCCCCCCCAAGGCTCCGGTTGCTGCAGACAAGTCCGGCGAAAAATCCGAAGACACCGGTGGCGCTAAGCCCGGCGAAAAACCGGCTCCCGCCGATCAGCGGCCCGCTAATCCGTCCGCTTCTGAACCCGGCGTGAAAGAACTGAAGCCTGCGAACCAGCCCAATGCTTCGCAACCGGCCGCCGCGCCAGCCAGCTCCGCAGCGAAACCCACCGTGAGCGGCGGCACCGATGTTGTCATGCCGCAAATGGGCGAATCCATCTTCGAAGGAACCATTACAAAGTGGCTCAAGAAAGTTGGCGACCAGATCCAGCGCGACGAGCCGCTTTTCGAAATCTCCACCGACAAGGTAGACGCAGAAATCCCGTCGCCCATTGCTGGCGTCCTCAGTGAAATCAAATTCCCCGAAGGTTCGACGGTTCAGATCAACACGGTTGTCGCAGTCATTGGCGGCTCGGCTTCTGAATCCGCGACCGCTGCAGCGCCCCCCGCTACAGCTGCTTCCTCGCATCCGCCGACTGCCGATGCTGCAGAGACTGCTGCACACGGCGAGGAAATCGAAGTAGACACCGAAGAGCCAACCAGCGCTGCTGCCCAGGCTTCCGTTGACGCAGCCGGGCACGCGCAGGTGCAGACCCTCAGTGACGTTGGTCACCCGACCGGCGGTCGTCTGCGCTCATCGCCACTCGTTCGCCGCATCGCGAAGGACAACAACGTTGATCTCTCTCAGGTACAGGGAACAGGTTCCAGCGGGCGTATCTCGAAGACCGACGTAGTCAGCTTCCTCGCGCAGCACGGCGCAGGTGGCACGGCTCCCGCGGCTGTACCGGCACAGCCAAAAACAGCGGCCACACCAGCAACTCCCGCCACCTCACCAAGACCTGCAGTCGCAGCGACAGCAACACCGCTGCCGCCCGCAACTCCCGGCGATCTCGTCCCGATGTCGAAAATGCGCGCCATCATCGCCAAGCGCATGGTTGAATCCAAGCAAACCAGCGCCCATGTCCACACTGTCTTCAAAGTCGACATGACGCGCATCGTGCGCATGCGCGAAAAAGAAAAGGCGAAGTACGAGCAGCGCAACGGCGTCAAGCTCACCTTCATGCCGTTCATCGCGCGTGCCGTCGTCTCCTCGTTGCGCAAACATCCTGGTTTGAATGCTTCCGTCGAGGGAGACGCGATTCGTTATCACAAGAACATCAACCTCGGCATCGCCGTGGCGCTCGAATGGGGTTTGATCGTTCCCGTCATCAAGCAGACTGAAGAACGAAACTTCCTCGGCATCGCACGCGCCATCGTCGATATCGCCGACCGCGCTCGCAATAAGAAGTTAAAGCCAGACGAAGTCGCTGACGGCACCTTCACTCTGACCAACTCCGGAATCTTCGGGGAACAATTCGGTACGCCGGTGATCGCGCAGCCACAGACCGCCATTCTCGGTATCGGCGGACTCTTCAAAGAGCCCCTCGTCATCACCGATAAAGACGGCGCAGACTCGATCGCGATCCGCAGCGTCGTGCGACTCTCTCTCGGCTTCGATCACCGCATTATCGACGGCTCCGATGCCGGCAAGTTCATGTCCGAGGTCAAATCAACACTGGAAAACTGGTCCGAGGACATCGGCTAAATTCGTAACTGTTACGGTTGCAATTAAAAAAGCGGCGAGCCAAAGGCTCGCCGCTTTTCTCTCTCCCCTCACCGAAGCCGCGGCTACAGCAGCTCCTTCGCTTCCAAAACCCGTCCCACCGCGTCTTGCGGCGTTGTTCCACTCGCCGATAGATGTCCCATCTTTCGGCCCGGTCTGGCACGCGTCTTCTCATATAAATGCAGCCGCACGCCCGGCACCGAAAGCGCCACGTCAAAATGCGGTTCGCGTTCCGCCCACAGATCACCCAGCAAATTCACGATGGCCGCTGGCCGCACGACATCGACATCTCCCAGCGGCAAGTTGCATACTGCGCGAATTGCCTGCTCGAACTGGCTCGTGTCGCACGCTCGTTCACTCGCGTGGTAGCTGTTGTGCGGACGCGGCGCGAGCTCGTTCACCATCAGCGCTCCGTCTTCGGTCACGAACATTTCTACGGCAAGCAATCCCTCGAGATTCATCGCCGCGGCAATCTTCAGCGCGATCTGCCGCGCGTCGATCTCCATCGCAGGCGAAATCTCAGCCGGAATCACGCTCCACTCCAGAATTTGCTGCTCGTGATGGTTCGTCGCCGGCGGGAACGCTTTCATCTCGCCGCGCGCCGACCGCGCCACCAGCACTGAAATCTCCTGCTGCAACGCAATCGCGCGTTCCACAATCACCGGCTGCCCGCCCAGGCTCTTCCATGCGGCATCGCAGTCTTCATCTTCCGGAGGCCGCTCAAACCCGAGCTTCACTTGGCTGCGGCCGTCATATCCGCCGCGAGCGCCCTTCACAAAACATTTACCGCCCAGCGCGCTCACCGCGTTGCGGAGCTCTTCCGCGCTTCGCGCCGCGCGATATTCACCAACCGGAATCGCATGTTTCCGCAACCAATCCTTCTGCGCAATCTTGTCCTGAATCACCGCAAGCACCGCCGGTCCAGGCCGCACCGGCGCGAAAGCCTGCGCTGCTTCGAGGCTCGCAATCGCGATCTGTTCAATCTCCAGCGTGACCACGTCGCATCCGCGCGCCATGTCCGCCGCCGCTCGCGCATCGTCCCAGCCGGCTTCAAAGCATGCATCCACCACAAAGCGAGCCGGACACGACGGATCAGGGTCAAGCACCTGCACGCGATATCCCATCCCCCGCGCGGCCATCGCCATCATGCGGCCCAACTGCCCTCCGCCTAGGATGCCAATGGTCGACCCCGGCAGAATGACGCGCTCCAAAACGCGCTCCGAAACGCCTTCCGGCTTGACCTCAGAAACGTGCTCCGACTTGCGCTCTGACGCGAATTCTGACCCGTCGCTCACTTCGGTAACTCCATCGCCAGCACTTCGTCCGTACGCGCAGAGCGCCACTCCATCAATTTCGCCGCCAGTCCCGCATCATTCAACGCGAGAATCGAAATCGCCAGCAGCGCCGCATTCGCCGCGCCGGGCTTGCCGATCGCGAGCGTTCCCACCGGAATGCCCTTCGGCATTTGCACGATCGAGAGCAGTGAATCCACTCCCTGCAACATCGTCGACGGAATAGGCACGCCCAATACTGGAAGATGCGTCTTCGCCGCCAGCATTCCCGGCAGATGCGCCGCCCCGCCGGCTCCGGCGATGATCACCTTCAAGCCGCGCCCAGCCGCCGTCTCTGCATATTCAAACAGCCAATCCGGCGTGCGGTGAGCAGAAACCACCCGCGCCTCATGCGCAACGCCAAACTCCTCTAAAATTTCCAGCGCCGAAGCTAGCGTCTCCGCGTCACTCCTGCTGCCCATCACCACACCTACAAGTGGCCTCTCGCTCATCCCGCGATTATACGAAGCAACCCACGCAAGCGAACCGACGAGAAAGCTGCGATTCGGGGGCCACTTTTGAATTTTGTCTTACCTGAAGCAGGGCACGGCTTTCGCCGCGCCCTCCCTCAGCACTCTCTGCGCTGAATTACTTCGTCGCAGTTTTATGCCAAACGCTAGCATTTAAACAAGCCACAATGCCGTCGATGATCTGACCCAGACCAGCAGTAAAGCTCGGCCCATCGGCGATGTTCTTCTGCGAAACAGCATCCGCCAGATTAATGGTGGATCCCACAATCGACAATGCGGCATCGCGTTTCTGCGCGCCGGTTTTGGAACCGAACAAGCTTTCAACACCCTGAATCACACCCGGAACCAACGTAATCCCGCGCAGCAAAATAGTTAAGAAATTCATCCTTAGTTCTCCCTTTGTTTTTGATACAAGTTCTAAAAAGTTTCAGTGATGTCGCCAGTAATCGATCATCAGGTTCATCACCGTAACGCCCACACCGAGCGCGCCCGCAAAGCCCTTGGCGCGCTGCATATACACCTCATGTCGTTCCAGCCGGGTCTCAAGAGCGCATAGCCGCCCCGGCTGTCCCAGCCCCATCAGCGCGGCCATTTGGCACTTCAGCGCAGACAGGTCTGTTACCACTTGTGTTTCAAAGTCACTCATATTCAGCCCTCCGGGCCATATCCTGCCTTAGGTCATCGGCGCGTCGATAAAGATCGCACTCGAGAATCGCGAATACTTCGGCGGCACTGAGCCGTCATACATGCGCACGAAAAATTGTTCCTTCTCCCCCGCGCGCGCCAGCGTGAAGTCCTGCGTCGGAGACCGCAGCACAAGATCTTGCTGCGCGCCCGGCCCAAAATTTCCGTCGCGCCGCCGAACTTCAAATCCGCCACCCGCCTCCGCTGTCGCATTGGCATTCACCGCAAGCGAAGCCGCCGCCCACCCCGTCACCACCAAGCGCGGCAGGTTCGCCGCAACTTGCACTGGCGCCGTCGCGGCCGCGATTGGAGCCTGCGCCCCGCTCGCAAGTCCCGCTGCCAGCTTCACGCTCAGTGCCTCCGCCCAGTCGTTTGCGAATGCGATGTGATAGGTCGCCAGTTCCGGCGAACTCGCATCGACATCGATCTTCACCGCGCGCACGATCAAGCGACGCGTCAGCCCGGTCAAGGAAATCACCAGCGCGTCTCCCGGCCACACGTCCGTAGCCTGCTGCGGGTTGGTCATCGCATACGTCCCCTGCAGCGCCGCTGCCGGATCAGCAGAAAATGTCAGCACCGCCGCCGCCGCATTCTCACAGTCTTCCGAACTTCGCGCCGCCGGCCGCTCCACTTTCCCCGCCCACCAGCCCGCCGCCCCCGCAGTCGGCGCAGCCAGACGCGCAATCGACGCTTGCGCCGTGCGATACGTGACGCTCACCATCTCGCCCACAGCCGGAGCCGAAACTTTATAGAACCGCATCTTGCCGCCCTTTTCGATCTGGCAATCTGAACCGACCGATGCCAATCCGATCCGGCGCGTGAAGGTGTTAAGCCCACGACCCTTCTGGCTAGTCACCCAGGTCGTTCCCGGCTGCGTCACGCGAAAATATCCAAAGCTACCCAGCAGGTTCGTGCTGTTCAACGCGACGAAAGAACAAAGCGGCGGCGAGTTCAACAGCACCCCGTCATACAGCACTGTCGACAAAGCATTTGCCGCCGCCGCGCTGTCCTCGATCTCGAACAACACGTTCACCGGCGAAGCTGTCAGCTCACCGCCGTACTGCTCGATGCCTGCACCCGCGTCGACGTAATACGTCTGCGCCGTGCGATACAGCTCAGGCGCATGCACGCGAATTCGCAATCGATACGTGTGTCCAACCACTGTGGCAAACGGACTCCCCTGTTCAACGCCATCCACCACAGCCACGATCGCCGTCGCACCGTTGTTCGGGCGAACGCGAAACCCGACAAAGCAATTCGCCTCCGCGGTCACGCCTGCATACGCCGCACAGAGATAGCCTTCGCTACCGGCATTCAACTGCACCCCGCCAGCTTCTAGCACCACTTCGCCGCCGATCTCGAGCGGATGCGCCGCTGCAAGTGTCGTAGCCCCATCGACGCCATTGCCGCCGCTCACCGCAACTCCCGATCCGGTCAGCGTGAGCCGCGAACCCGGATCGCTTACCCGCCACACACTTTGATTAAAAGTTGTCGCGTCCACGAAGGCGTCATCAAGGATCGTCTTGTGCTGCACCGCATAAGGAGTCCGCGTCAGTTCAAAGATCAAAGCTCTTCCGTCGCCTTGAAACAGCTCCGTGACGTACGTCGCGGGTTCCGCCGGACCACTCAGCGTCACGTCGTTCACCAGCTCCCGTACCGCCTGCACGCTCAGGTTCGCCGCATTCAACGTTCCATCGCCATCGCTCAATGTATGAACGACGCTGCCCGCCGTTGTCAGCGAAACAGTGCCGTCAATCACGCGATATGCGTTGCGCGTCATGCTCCCCAACGTTCCGGCCTGTGCGGACCAGCTTTGTTCCGCGCCTCCCGCATAACTCCCTACAACCACCGCCGACGCGACGCTGCTCGCATCCGCGCCACCCGGCGCAAGCTGCGTTAGATCGCGAAGCACCGTCGCAATTGTCTGTCCGTGTACCGCGCTCTGCTGTGTCAGCGGTACCCGGTCCATCGCGAACTCATCACTGACCGCATCCACCAATACCCGGTATGCTGCTCCCGCGATGCCTGCTCCTGCATACTCCTGAGCCGGCTCGCGCGCGATATATCCGGTGAAGACCACCGTTGCGTTATCGGCAATCACTCGCACCCGGCCATCGCGCAACGGCATAGCTATCGATTCCAGATCCAGCAGAAACGCGCACGTCGCCGGCACATTCAGCTTGCGATCGATGCTGAGCTTTTTTTCCCAGCACACCGCACCGCTGTAATCCACCGGCCCTTTGCCGTCGAGATTGTCAATTGTCACTCGCAAGCGTGTGTCCTCATCTCTCTAAACTTTCCCAACGAATATCGTCTCCGCCGCGTAAACGAGGCTTTAGCTCCTGACGAAAATCGCTAGCGCAACAACGTCACCCCAGCAGGCAAGAACGTCCGATAGCAAAGTACCTGCTGCCCATCCATCGCGTCCGTCACCGGCATCGCGCGAAACTTTCCTTGTAGCGCAACACTTGCCAGGCTGTCCCCCGCCGCCGTCTGAATCGCTTCCAGCATTTCGCTAGCGCCAACCATCGTCTGCAGCCGCGGATAGTAAAAGAACACTCGCTCTCCCTGTTCTCCCGCCATCACAAACAATGCCGACCACTCCTGCAGGAAGCTGCCGCCCTCGCGGTCCACAAAACCGCCGACCGCTTGCACCTGCATCCCCGCCACAGGAATTCCCGCCAGCAACGGTTGCGCTAGTTGCAGCCCGTTCGCTGTCACCGCCGTCACCCGTCCGACATTCAGACTGACGCGACGGACATAATTTGCATCGCCCACCGCCACACTGGCCTGTTTCACATAGGAGCCCGCCGCGCCGCTGCCGACAAACCCGGTCTGTCCCGTGTAATCCACGTCCACTACGACAACTTGTCCCGCAGCAAATCCCGCCGTCTGGCCCGTCCCCAGCGCAATGAAAGAAGCACTGCTCGATGCCGCAACCACCGGCACCACTACGACTCCGCCATTTTCCGCCAGCACATTCAAGTGCTCCGATCCCGCACACAGCGCGAGTTGCAGCTTGCCCCAGTTCTTGAAACGCAGCGCCACAGTCGCGTCCAGCGACTGACGCACCTGAATGCGTGCCGCCGCCGGCGCTCCCGAATGCACTCCCGCAAACACGCTCTGCGAACTCCGCGTAAATCCATCGATCCAGCCCAGGTCCAGCCACGGCGCCGGCGGCTGCTCGAGCGGAAAGCCCGCCATCCCCGCCGCATCAAAAGCTGTCGGCGAATTCGTCGCGCGCATCACCGGCGCAAAGTAAGCACGGACCCGCCGCACCATCGGCGGCATTGCCGGCATCGGCACCAACGCTTGTGTGCTCACGCTTCACCCACTTCCTGCAAACTGAAAACGTCCACTGTCACTGTCCGCGTCAGCACGCCCTGCGCTTCGCTCATGGCTTCGAAAACCGGCGCCGTCCAGAAAACATTCGTCGACTGCGCTGTCGCACCCGTCTGCGAATAACAAATCTTCTGCGTGCTACCCGGCTGCAAAATCTGCAGCAGGTCGCTGTCCATCGCGGTCAGAGCTTGCCCGCGATCCATGCCGCCGTTGTTCGTCGTCCCCATGGTCGAGTACCGAATCTCGCACGTCGTCCGTATCACCGCAGCAGGCATCTCGTTATTCACATCCACCTTCGTCCAGCGCATCCGGAACACATCGTTCTGCGGCTTCGCCGTCGCCAGTTCGTTCTCTTCGACCAGCACCGCCGGCCGATTCACTCCCCGCAGATAGATCGACCGCGCAGGATTCACCTGTGCCAGCCGGTTCCTCAGCGCTATGTAGAAACTGTTCTTCGCGTTCTCCATCA
>JBBPYY010000050.1:0-19394 GCA_038199445.1 Terriglobales bacterium
GGTGACGGCGCGAGATTTGGCTGTTGCGTCGGTGCAGGTTGGAGCGGCTGCAGCTCGGGCTTTGGGTTCGCCTGGGCCTGCTGCTGGGGCGCTGGCTGCGATGCGGCTTGTGACTGCTGCTGCGGAACAGGCGCGGACGGAAGCGGCGTCGCTTTTCCGGCGCGCTTCATCGCCTCCAACTGCTCCAGCGTCTTCTTGTCGAGCGTCGGGTGCGGACTCTGTTGCACGCGGTTCTTGTCGGAAATGACGTCGCTCTGCTTTGGCTTTATTTGTTTCAATGCATCCGGCGGTAGGTCGAGGTAGGTGAAGTCTTTCTGGCGCTGCTTCATCGCTTCGGCTGGACTGATGAGCCGCGGATGATGCAGGATCACCGTCGGCCCATAAGTCCATAGCCAGAACAGGAGGATGTGGACAATGAGCGCGATCCACAAGCCCTCTCGCCGGCGGGCGCGCGTCTGGTCGTCTTCCAGAGAGTCAACCAGTTGCAATAGCTCATGATGTGACAGGTCGTCGCGCGGTATGGCGCGTAACGACGAGCGCTTTGGCGTCTCAGTCGGAGGACTGCTTGGGGCTTCAGTCGTCGGCATCGGCAGCTGTTCGCAGATCGATCCGCGAGAGCTTGCAAGCGGTCGGGAGGGCGAAAATTGGCTTCTCCTATTCTCTCATTTAAGACGCAGGAACAGCCATTCAGGCACCCGCACCGGGCAGATGAATAAGGTCAATCGTTTGCGGCAGTTAAAATCATGAAGATGCAAAACCAGATACGGAACCAGCCGCGCGCGACGGTAGTGACGGTCAGCGACCGTTGTTTCCATCATGAACGAGTCGATGTTTCAGGGCCGGGTGTGGCGGCGCTGCTGGCCGCGGCCGGCTACAGTGTGGAAACAGCGATGGTCCCGGACGAGGAGGAGCAGATCGTCCAGGCGATTCGCTCCGCGGCAAAGAGGTCGCGACTGGTCGTAACCACGGGGGGGACCGGAATTGCCCCGCGAGACGTCACCCCTGAGGCCACTCGCAGGGTCTGCGAACGCATCCTCGAGGGCTTTGGCGAACGCATGCGGTCTGAGGGTTTGAAGCAGACGCCGCTCGCGCCGTTGAGCCGCGCGGTCGCCGGAACGGCGGGCAGCACCTTGGTCATCAACTTGCCCGGCAGCCCGGATGGAGCTATCGCGTCCCTGGCCGCCGTCATTGAATTAGTTCCGCATGCACTCGCGCTGCTCGCAGGCCATACCGAGCACGCAGACCCGCGCGACGAAGTGAGAGCGCATTGAAACATGCCTTCGCCGTATTGCTACTGAAGTTCAAGCTGCTGCTTGCGGCCGTGATGAAGCTAGGTGCCCTCGGCCTCTTTCTGATCTCCGCGATGGATGCATCGAGTATCGCGGTCCCGATGGACGTCATCGTCGCGACGTTCGTGTGGAATGATCGAGCGCGATTCTGGCTCTATCCGCTGGTGACGGCGCTGGGTTCCGCCGCAGGCAGCCTGCTGCCGTTCTTGCTCGGTCGCGCGGGCGGCGAGCTTTTTTTGCTAAAGCGCATCAATCGCAAACGCTATGAGCGGCTCCGCGATCGCTTTGAACGGCAGGAGTTTCTCGCTCTCTTCATCCCCGCAATGTTGCCGCCGCCGACCCCGTTCAAGCTCTTCGTCTTTGCCGCCGGTGTGTTCGAGATGCGCCTTGCGCCGTTCCTGATGGCGACCTTTGCCGGCCGCCTGGTCCGCTTCTCGGTGCTCGCCCTGCTTACCATCCGTTACGGGCCACAGGTCGTGCATAAGGCTCTGGCCTTCGCGCATCAGCATCACGACATCGTTCTATCGGTCGCTGGCCTGGTGCTGCTCATCGTGGCGGTGTTCGTGATGCGTAAGCTCTTCTCAGGGCGCGGCCGCGCTGCTGAAGTGACGGCAGAGTCGCTCGTAGAATAAAAAACGGCGAATAAGAAACGGCGCGAATGTTTCCGCGCCGTCTCAGCTCGATAAATTCAGTGATTGTTACCGGGCGATGATGTCGTGCGCCGGATGACGCGCAGTCTGACGCATGGATGCGATCTGCTTGACCAGCGCTTCGATTCCGAAGGCGCAGCCCGCAACCACAGCGGTCGCGACCAGATCACGGGCATAGAACGGAAGCCCCGCCGCAAAGCAGGTCATCAAACCGCCGGCGGACTTTGCGTACATCTGTGAGCCGGCCCAGACCATAAAGTTGCTCAGTAGGAAGAACGAGGATGCCGACGCTACAGCCGCGCCGAGAATCCGCAAGGCACCATTCCGCTTGCTAAGAATTACCCCGCCGAGCAGGCATGCTGCCGCATACCAGATCCAGGTGAAGGCGTAGTCGCGCGCGTGAAAAGCGAATCCGTAAACGAACTTGGTCAGATAGAAGTCGGTCGCGGCCAGCAACAGCACCGGGAAGATGATCTGCTTCTTTGAGCGGCGCGCGCCAAAGTAAAGCAGCGATCCACCGACGGCGGTGAAGCTGAAGTGATGCGGCACGATACGCGACAACGCTGCAACGAGCAGCAAAAGATAAGCGAACATAGGTCCTCTTTTGGGGGGCCGCTAAAACGACCGGCTCTTCCATTCTCGGGAGTAGAGCCATTGCGGTCAAGTGATATGGCTGAAATAGTTTTTGGCAGGCCGCATCCGCAAGCCCGTATAACACCGCTTGCTCAGTGCTGCTGGCGTCCGCTCATTCGCATTTCATCCACTTCGCCGTCCGGCGCAACCTCTACGCTGGCGGACAAGGGCGTCTGATCGCTCGCAAGAAAGGAGAAGCCCGCGTAGGTAAAGCGCAGATCGCGGAAATCAACCGCAATCCACTTGCCGTGCTTGCCCGCTTCTTTGACCAGCGGATACTTTGACCAGTCGAGATATACGCGGCCAAGCAAACTGTTCTTCGCCGCCTGGATCGCCGGTGTATCGGCGGGCTTGAAATAAACATCCTGTGTCGGGTCTGAATTGATACTGCGCGAAGCGGTATCCACCTCGCCGACGCGAGAGTAGTCAGTGGTATCGACGATGGCGTGCCAGCGAAATGGATTGACCGGGTACGGCTCGGCAGCAATCCGGCGGATCGACTCCTCTGGCGGACTCTGTTCGCGAATCAGGGCGATCGCGGAATGATGCTCGGCACCGCGCCACAACCAGAGCGCCATCATGCACACCAGCGCGGCTGCGGCCAGTTCGCGGCCTCGCGGCTTCATGCGCCGTGTTGCATCGCTGGCACCGATCTCCTGATCGACCAGACGCAGCAGCAGCGGGAGGACGAGCGCAAGAAAGAGTACGGCCAGCAGAATCGGCTCGATGATGAACACGATGTCTGCCGCGTACCACGTCGCCGAAAACGGAAAGAACGGCCGCACCCCGTAGTTGTTGGTGTAGTCGAGCAAAAGATGGCTGAAATGGGCCAGTATGGCTAGCAACCACAGCAGCATCCAGCGCGGCTGCATCGCCGGCGGACGACCGCGACTGGTCCTCAACCGGTGCCACACCCACACCGCACCTACGGTAATGGCAGCCATCACCGGCGCAGCAATGAAGGTGTGTGTGATGCCGCGATGATGTTGAAAGGCGGTTACCGGCCCCACTGCCAGCCATAAAATATCAATATCGGGCGCCTCCGCGGCAAGCGTCATCGCCAGCGTGGCATATGCGGTCTTGCGGTTGAAGCCAGTGCGCGCCAAGCACGCGCCGGTGAGAAAGTGTGTGACTGGCTCCATCGTTCCTTGCAGTCTACAGGCTCGTTCCGCGCCTACACGGAAACGGTTGACATCCTCTATATTTTGTTCACAGTATCTCCGATCCTTCCCCATGAGCCGTAAGACAGCCTTGAATCCTCAGATCCGCACAGAAGAAATGCGCGCAGAAGAACTCCGCGCATTTCTTCGCCGTCACGAACATCTCTACTACGTTCTCGATTCGCCTCAGATCACCGATGCGCAATATGACGCCGCCATGCTGGAGTTGCGTGCGCTTGAGGCGGGCTATCCTCAGTTGCAAACGCCGGACTCCCCCACACAACGGGTCGGCGGCAAGCCGAAAGCCGGCTTCGCCAAGGTCGCGCATTCGCGGCCCATGCTTTCGCTCGACAACGCCTACACCGTAGAAGAGTTGCGCAATTGGGACCGTCGCGTCCGCGAAGGCGCGGGGGATCAGGAAGTGCAATATGTCTGCGAGCTGAAGCTGGATGGCCTTTCTCTGGCCCTCTTCTACGCCGCGCAGCAGAACGGCAGCGCACATTTTGAGCGCGCGATCACACGCGGGGACGGTGCCGTCGGCGAGGACGTCACCACCAATGTGCGGACGATAAAATCCGTTCCACTTTCCATCGCTGCTGCCAGGCTAAACGAGGTAAGCCTGCCCGCGACTTTCGAAGTACGCGGAGAAGTTGTGATGCCTCTCACTGCATTTCGCAAACTCAATCTAGAGCGCGAAGAAGCGGGGCAGTCGCCTGCGGCGAATCCGCGGAACGCCGCGGCCGGCACCATCCGCACGCTGGAGCCGAATATCGTTGCCCAGCGCCGGCTGGATTACTACACCTACTCCGCGCTGGCCAATGGCGGCGAATTATTCGCTTCGCAGAGGAGCGCCCTGACCGCGCTCGCGGACGCCGGCTTCCGCGTAAACAAGCATTGGCGTTCCACGAAGAGCGTCGATGAGATTCTGCAATTTATCGCCGAGGCAGAGCAGCTGCGTGAATCGCTCGGCTATGAAATCGACGGTGTCGTCATCAAAGTCGACTCGGTTGCTCTGCAGCAGCGACTGGGCTTCACCGGACGCGCGCCGCGCTGGGCGATTGCGTATAAATTTGCCGCGCGCTCTGCGGTAACACAGCTCGAAGGCGTACTAATCCAGGTCGGCCGCACCGGTAAGCTGACGCCGGTCGCCGCGCTCACTCCGGTCTTGATCGGCGGCACCACCGTAAGCCGCGCCACGCTGCACAACGCGGACGAGATCGAACGGCTCGGCCTGCGCATCGGCGATTTCGTACAGGTAGAGCGCGGCGGCGATGTGATCCCCAAGATCGTCGAAGTGCTGCTCGACCGGCGTCCCAAGGAGACGCAGGAGATTCACTTTCCGACGCACTGCCCGGCTTGCAACAGCGAAGTCGTGCGCAGTGAAGGCGAGGTCGACTACCGCTGCGTCAACGCAAATTGCCCTGCGCGACTGCGCGAAGAGCTGCTGCATTTCGCTTCGCGCGGAGTGATGGCCATCGACGGACTCGGCGATGCTGTCGTCGGCCAGTTGCTCGAACGCGGCCTGGTAAAGAGCGTCGCGGATCTCTACCGGCTCGACATTGCTGCGCTTGAATCGCTTGAGCGCATTGGCCGCAAAACGGCGGGAGCGCTGGTCGGCGAAATTCAAGCCTCGAAAAAGCGCCCGCTGGATCGCGTGCTGCTCGGTCTTGGCATCCGCTTTGTCGGGGAGCGTACCGCACAGTTGCTGGCGTCAGAGTTCGGCTCAATGGATGCCATCATGAACGCCGCCGCGAACGAACTGGAGCGGGTGAATGAGGTCGGTCCTCGCGTTGCCGCAGCAGTGCGCGAATTCTTCGATGAAGAGAAAAACCGCGCGCTGATAGAAGACCTGCGCGCAATCGGCTTGACGTTTACCGCCGAGCGCAAGCAAAAATCTTATGCGCTCGAAGGCATGACCTTCGTGTTGACCGGCACGCTGCCTCATCTTTCGCGCGAAGAAGCGAAAGAAAGGATCGAGGCCGCGGGTGGGCGCGTCTCGGGCAGCGTAAGCAAAAAGACCAACTATGTGATCGCAGGCGACGACGCAGGTTCAAAGCTCGATAAAGCGCGCTCGCTGGCGGTCAAGATCCTCGATGAAGCTGCCCTCGTCGCGCTGCTCGATCCCGCAAGCGGCGCGGCTACTCCGAAGCCGTGAAGTATCCCTTACTCGCGCGCACCTGATATCGGCGGTCAGTCGTCGTCAAATAAATCGGGCGAAACGAACCGTCGGCCTTGAAGTCGGTCGGCACGTAGACCAGCGAATACTGGCTGCGCAACTCTTCCTCGATGCTGTGAAAGTCGTTGGGCATGTCTTCGATGCGCTTCGGATAAAACGCGCGGCCACCGGTGGCAAGCGCCATCGATTGCAAAATCTCATCGCCGCGGTCGCGGTCGGGACCGGTGTTCGTGCTGATCGCATAGACGAGGGTTTCCGCGCGCTGGCACATCTTCACCGCATCTTCCTGGTAAACGCGGCTCATGTTGTCGTCTCCGTCAGAGATGACGACGATCGCCTTGCGCAGCGAACCCTCCGCGCGCACCGGTAGCAATTGGTCGCGGCACGCGGTGAAAATAGCATCGAAGAGCGCGGTGCCGCCCGCAGGCTGCAGCTTATGGATCGCGGTGCCTAACGCGTCAGAGTCATTGGTGAAGTCATGCAGCAAGTGGGTCTTCTGCTCGAAGCCGGTGACGAAGGCCTTGTCCGTTTGCGGGCGCAAGACCTGCGAGATGAAATCGGATGCCGCGTCCTGTTCGAACTTGAATCGCAATCGGATTGAAGAGCTCGCATCGATAATCAGGCCGACGCGCAGCGGCAGATTTGTCTGCTGGCTGAATTGTCTGACCTGCTGCGGCGGCTTGCGATCGTCGAGCAGCGCAAAGTCGCTCTGCTGCAAATTTTTGATGAAGTTGCCGTGCTTGTCGGTCACTGTGAAAATCAGATTCACTTCGTTGACGCGCGCCTTGATGGTTGGTACCGTCGCCAACTGCTCAGGGGTGGGGGCAGCCTGCTGCGCGCCCGGCTGTTGCGGCTGTTGCTGTTGTGTCTGTGGCTGTTGTTGTTGCGGGGTATGTGACTGCGGCGGGGCGGCCGGTCCAGCAGACGGTGCTGACGATGGGGCCGGCGGTGGTGCAGCATTCGAAGGTGGTTGGTTCGAAGGTGGCTGGTTCGAAGGTACTTGAGCTGGCATAACGCAGCCGACTGTAAGGGCCGAGATCAAGGCGAGCGAGCGAAGGGTCAGGCTGCAATGGGAAAAATGCATTCGTGTCCTGTCAATTCTAACAATCTGCCGATTTCTTCCATTCCATTGGACGCGTTCACTCAGGCTTCGCCGGTTGACGCAGCACCTCAAGAAACGACCTCAGCTCCGCGGGCAGCGGAACTTCGAGATCCATCGGTTTGTCATTTGCCGGGTGCAGGAAGGACAGTTTCGCTGCGTGAAGAAAATTTCGCGGCAGCGCCAGCGGCGGTTCTTCGTCGGCATTTTTCTTTCTTCTCAGATTGCGCATCCTAACCATCGCGCGCGGCGCACCGTACAACGAATCGCCTACCACAGGATGGCCGAGCGACGCCATGTGAACGCGAATCTGATGTGTGCGCCCGGTTTCGATACGCACCTCGACCAGCGTGAACTTGCCGTAACTGCCCATCTCCGCTGTGCCGATGCGCTCCAGCACGCGATAATGCGACACGGCGGTCCGTCCCTCTGCGCGCCGCGTGGTCATGCGCGTGCGGCGCACCACGTCGCGGCTAACCGCGGCGTCGATGGTGCCTTGCTTCTCCTTTACCTCACCGTGCACCAGCGCGAGATACGTTTTACGCATGCGCCGATGCGAAAACATCACTGACAGCGCCGCGTGCGTTTTGTCGTTCTTCGCGATGATGATCAGGCCGCTGGTCTGCTTGTCCAGGCGATGCACGATCCCCGGCCGCAATTCTCCAGCAGAGTGGGACAGCTTCGCGAAGTGGCCCAGCAGCGCATTCACCAGCGTTCCTTGATTGCGAGCGTCGTCGGTCGCTCCCGCGCCGGCGTGCACCATCATTCCCGCCGGCTTGTTCACCACCGCCAGGTCTTTGTCTTCGTAAATAATGTCGAGCGGGATCTGCTCCGCAATCGCGCGCAAGGGAGCCGGGCGCGGATCACCGGTCACCACGATGCGTTCGGTGCCGCGCAATTTCACAGAGGGCTTCGCGACAACGTCATCGACGGTGACCTGCTCATGTTCAAAGAGCAGATGCACGCGAGCGCGGCTGACAGAGCCATCTTCGCTGAAGTGCACGGCGAGAAAGCGGTCGAGCCGCTGACCACGATCTTCTGCTGTTGCTGTAAATTCGCGTATCAAGATTGGAAGGTTGGGAAAAAATATATAGCAGAGCAAAAATGAAAACCGACCCACGGGGCCGTGCAATGGTTTGGCTCGTGAACCCGTCCTAAGACGGCGGGGATTCGCCGCAGCTCTTTAGGCGTCCGGAACTGGCCGGCATGCACACCGAGCAAAATGCGAGTCGAAAACCCTTAGCTGTATGCTTGTAGGTTCAACGAGCGTCCACCACAACACCTGCTTTGCAGGCCGGTTTCTGGTTGCATGCTAATGGCGGTCGGCAAGATTAGCAAGCGCTGACTGTGTATCCCCTGTTGAGGGGCTGGAAGCAGTTCCTGTCTGTTTAGTCGACTCGGCGTTCGATGCTTCGGCCTGGGCAACCAGTTTCTTGATGCGTCCGTCGATGTTGGCCCCGTCGCCCACATTCTCTGACCGCAGAATGCCGTCCGTGTCGATGGTGAAATAGTGCGGAATGGAATGAACGCCAAACAATCCCGCAATATTTCCCTTTGCATCGTTGTACTGCGGCCAGTTCATTTCGTTCTTTGTGATGTAGTCTTTCCACTTGCTCTCATCACGGTCGATGCTGACGCTCAGCACAACGAGCGGTTTCCCCGTATATTTCTCAGCGAGCTTTTTCACGTGCGGCAATTCCATCTTGCACGGCCCGCACCAGGTCGCCCAGAAATCCAGCAGCACGACTCGCCCATTCAAGCTGTCGAGACTCAACGGCGTGCCCTCTGCAGTCACGATGCTGAAGGGCGGAGCCATCTTTTCCCGCGCCAGCCCCGGATTTGCAGCGAAACGCATCGCGCGGTCCCGGTAGAGGTCGGTCGCCTTTGCATGCTCGACATAGGACGCAAATTCAGCCTTCGCGGCCTCATCCTGATTCATCAGGGCCAGGACCTCGCCGTCGATGAAGTGCGCAAAGTACGCATCAGTATCCAGTGAAAGCGCATCCTTCAATGCTTTGTCAGCTTCTGCCAGTCCCTCTGGTTTGCGCTTTTCCTGGTTCAAGTGCATCAACGCTGAGCCGCGCCACAAGCTGGCCGTCGCCTTATCGCTATTGTTGCGCACGATGGCTTCTAATTTCCCGGCGGATTCCGTAACACCTTTGTAATCCCTCGTCTGGTATTCCAGCTTCATCAGCTTTTTCAGACACTCCACCGACGCGTCATGCGACTTTTTGCACGCGCTTTTCAGCGCATACAATTCCTCGTCATAACGATGTCGGCGTTCCGCATCAAGAGCGTCCGCCATTTCCTTTTGGTAGCCCGGATCTTTTTGATAATTTTGTGCAGCGGGCGGCTGAGCGATGCAGACAAGAGTAGACAATAGCGGCAGAGAAAATAACCACAAGACTTTCATTTAAGAGCTCCAAGGAATCCGGAGCGCAGTATAGCCTTTGGTCAGCCCGCGCGGCGATCATTTTCTAAAACGCTGTCGAGCAGCCCTGAGAGGTTCTTGGCGCGCGTCTGCACGCTGCTCTCGGTCTGGGTCAGACGGCCGGCCATGCCTTCATACCGCAACTGCATGGTCAGCATCTCGTCGGCGATATTGAGCGCGGCCAGCACCGCGACGCGTAACGAGTCAACCGTTGTGCCGCGCTGCGCCACCGCGCGCATTTTATTGTCGACAATCTCGGCGATCTTTTGAATGTGCGCCGGATCGGTCCCGCGCAGCTGATACGCATTGTCGTAAATGTTGACCGTGATGCTCTGACCTGGGCTAGCGGTTGAGGGCGCGCTCGAACTCGCGGCCGGGGTTGGGCTGGCCGTCGTCATACTTCCGCCAGTGCATCCAATTGCTTCATCAATTTCTCAACACGCCCGCGAACGGCATCGCGTTCCAGGCGCAGCGCCTTTAGCTCAGCCTCAATTTCGCGTGCGCTGTTCTGGTCTTCTTCAACGCGCTTGCGCAACTGCGATAATTCGCGCTCTGCCGCGGCGCGGGCCTCGCGCTCGCTCTTCAGCAGCTCTACGGTGCGAACAATTTTCTGCTCCAGCGCAGAAAATCCGTCCATCGCAATCGCTGTCCCCGTCGCCTGATCCTCAGCGGCTGCCCATGCTGTCGTTGCCATTTTCACCTCAACTTTCGCGAGTATAGCGCGACGCAGTGCGTGGAACCTTGCGGAAAAGTGGGCAGGAATTAAGTTCACCAACCCTTAGCGAGGCTTGATGCGCCTAGAAAGTGAAGAGATCTGTATACGCATCAAGGCGATACGCTGGCGCCGTTGTCATACGAAGAAAAAAGGCCTTCGGCACAGCCGAAGGCCTTTCTTGCTGCGAGCACCAGAAAGCTTATTTCGCCGGGGTCACACCGCCCGCCGCTGCATTCTCTTTCTTCAGCTCGTTTGCCTTGCGCGTATCCATTGCCTTCTGCACCCAGTCCTGCGCGGTGGTCATGTCGGCTTTCGCCTGGCCCTCGTTGCCGCATTCCGCGTCTGCGGCCTTGCGGCGGTACGCCAGGTTCATATACTGCATCGAGGGGTCGTCGGAAGGCCGGATATCGAGCGCTTTCTGCAGGCTGTCGATCGCTTCCGCGATCAGCGGGCCATTCTTATCTTGCAAAGCCGCGCACGCCTTTTTGTCTTTAATCGGTGTGCCGTCATCTTTCAATCCCAGCGAGGTGCGGGCCGGAATGGAGTTTTGCAGCGCCTGTGTCCAGTCGATCACGCCGATGAAGTAATACGCATCCGCATCCTTCGCATCGACCGCGATGACTTTCTGGTTGTACTCCTTCGCCTGTGGCAGACGCTTGGTGTTGAAGTAGAGAGAGGCGATTCCTTTTAACGCATTCACATCGCCCGGCTTTTCCTCGAGCACGCCTTTGAAGGCTTCGATAGCTGTATCAGCCGCCTTCACATTGGCGGGGTCGTCGCCGGAGACAACGTTCTGTGCATATGCCGTCGCCAGATAGAGGCGCGCCATGGGAAGCTTCGGATCGAGACTCACAGCGGTCTGAAAATGACCAATGGCCTCTTCATAACGTGCGTTCTTGTAAGCTGCGACCCCTTTGTTCAATTGATCGCGCGCCTTCAAATTGTTACACCCTGCAACGGGGAGCAGCAGAAGGGCAAGCGCGGCTGTCATCACCGGTATGCGGACGGGGCGATTCATTCTGTTTCGTATCTCCTTCAAAGGAACAGGCCTCGGGTAGCGCGGATGGAAGAAGACGCCGAAGCGCTGGCATTCTCCGCGACCTGAATTGTAATCGCTTTTTGTTTTTTCACAACTGGCCCGGCGAAAAAGAAAGAATGCCGCCGGCCGCGCAAGGGTCGCTTGGCGAGTCCAGCGGCGTATCGCGATGCCTGATTACTGGCCGGCTGCAACCTTGGGTGTGATAAGGCCGATGTGGTCCACCGCTGCCTGATGGCCCATGTCGATCACTTCGGCGACAGCCGCGAAGTCGAGTTCCGGATCGCCCTTGATGAACATCACCTTTTCGGCGCGCGTCGAAAAGATCTCGGCCAGCTTCGGCTCTAACGCCGCCTTGGCGAAATCATCTTCGTTGATCTTGTAGCCGGCATCGCCGCCGCCAGGTCGATGCGTGACCGACACAACGATGGTGCGGCTGTTATCGTCGTTCTTCTTCTGGTCCTTCGGCGGCTGCGGCACCAGCGCATCCAGACCTTTAGGTGAGATCGGCGTAATCGCCATAAAAATAATCAACAGCACCAGAAGAATGTCGATCATCGGGGTTACGTTGATCCCTGAGATCGCGCCACCGGCATCGCCACCGCTTGTCATTCCCATTTCAATATCCTCAGTAATTTTCTATTTCAAATCTAATTCGTCCATTCGAATCGCCGCAACTTGCGGCGTCTGGCTAGGGCTGCTTCTTTTCCGTCAACAGGCCGATCTGATCCACTCCAGCGGTGCGCACGCTGTCAATGGCGTCTTCCACCTTGCCGTACTGCGACCGTGCATCGGCGCGGAAGTAAATCCGCTTGTTGGTCTTGTTCTGCAGCATGTCGGCCACTTTGCTGCCGAGGGAGTCAACATCAACCTGGTTTGCGCCGAGATATACATGGTTGTCGCGGGTGATCGCGATGACGACGGAATCTTCCTTCTCCGCATCCGGCATCTGATCCGCGTCCACGGTCCTCGCCAGGTTCACGTTCACCTTGTTCTGCACCATCGGCGTAATGACCATGAAAATAATCAGCAGCACCAGCATCACGTCCACCATCGGCGTGACGTTGATGTTTGAGTTGACCTTCGCGCCTTCGTTTCGAACTGCCATTGCCATGGGTTTCAGGCTCCAGAAAGCCGTTAGCGGCTCTCAAAAATTCTTTACGTTCTGTTTTCCACGTATCGACGGATTCGGCCTGAAAAATCTGCCGAGGCCCAGCGATTGCCAGGCCTCGACTCCAGGATTTCGATCCGCTCGTGTAAGGAACTACCCGACTTGTGCTTACGCGCGACGTGCGCTCTGCTTGAGGAAGTAGTCAATCAGCTCGCTCGAGGAGTTGTCCATTTCGACGTCAAACGACTCAACCTTGCTGGTGAAATAGTTGAACGTCATAACCGCCGGGATGGCGACCAGCAAGCCGAATGCCGTGGTTACGAGCGCCTCAGAGATACCGCCTGCGATCGCGCCGATACCGGCCGTCTTCTCCGTCGCGATCTTTTGAAAGGCGTTCAAAATACCGATCACCGTTCCGAACAGGCCGATAAACGGCGCTGTCGAGCCGATGGTCGCCAGCCCGCCCAGACCGCGCTTCAACTTCGCGTGAACGATGGCTTCTGAACGCTCGAGGGCACGATGCGCCGCCTCAATCTGGTCGGTCGTCACCTGCGAACCGCCGCCGGGATAATTGCGGAACTCCTGCAAGCCCGCCGTAACGACCTCTGCCAGGTGCGACTTCTTGTTGCGGTCGGCTACTTTGACCGCCTCGTCCAGCTTGCCATCGCGCAGGGCGCCCGCGACACGCGGTGCAAACTCACGCGACTGCTTGCGCGCAGCCGAGAAATACAGCCAGCGGTCGATGATAACGGCCAGCGACCAGATGGACATGATGAAGAGCACCACGACGACGGCCTTTGCCAACAGGCCCATGTTGTGCCAAAGGTCGAGCGGGCCAAATCCTACGGTCGTTTCCTGAAAGAACAGGCCAAGGTTGGCTGGGTTAGCGAACGTTGTTAGGTGAGCGAGAATCACTGGAATATATCCTCCTGGGGATACTTGACTTATCAGAATTGGTGAAACTGGGTGAAACATTGGTGAAACGGTGAACTGGAACCTGCGCAGCTGCAGCGAGTCCCGGATGGGGTGCAGCGAAAAAAACTCCGCACCCGGTTGGGGCTAAACCTCTAACCTATTGAGAGACGTAATTGACGGTGATAGTACCATCCACCTCGGTCGGCTCTCCGTTGAGCAGGAACGGCTTGTAGCGATATTGCCGGATGGCATCGACGGCCGAATTCTGTAGCATCGCAGGACCGCTGACCACCTGCACATTCTCTACCGCGCCAGCCTTCGAAATAGTGATGTGTAACACGACCGTGCCTGAAACGTGCGCCGCGCGGGCGATCGGCGGATATACAGGCTGCACCTTGCTCAGCACAAGGCCCGCGATGACGCCGCTCGAGACGGACTTCTTCGTAGGCGCCGCTGCCTTGACGACCGGCGAAGGTCCCGTTCCGAGACCGCCAATGATGCCGCCGAGGACGCCGCCAGCAGCGCCACCCGCGCCGATTCCGCCAGCCACGCCAGCCACTTGCGGCGGTGCCGACTCTTCCTTCACCTGCTCGATTTTCTTGGGAATCTTGGTCGGGGCATGCAGCTGGTTATCCAGCATTTCCGATTGAATCTTGACCACCTTGACCTGCACCTGCGGCGGGGGAGGCGGCGGCGGAGGCGGCGGAGGTGGCGGAGCTACCAGCAGCGTCGCCATCATATTTTTAGGCAGGGCCTGGGGATACATCAGCGGAATCAGTATCAGCACCAGCAGAATGCTGCCGTTGAGGATGAAGGTTGCGATCATCCACCACTTGCTCTTGGATTTGAGCCTACCGCCCGACTCGATCAGGCTGTCTTCAAACATGACGCACCTCTTGCGAATTTAACTGCCCTGTAACTTTAGACACCGCAGAAAGGGACTTTGTCCCCGGGGCGGGCATAATAGCAAAAATCTGCACCGCTGCAACCGT
Source organism: Terriglobales bacterium (assembly GCA_038199445.1). GTDB lineage: Bacteria > Acidobacteriota > Terriglobia > Terriglobales > Acidobacteriaceae > JBBPYY01. Next base: position 14,208 of record JBBPYY010000050.1, read on the forward strand.
GTGAGAGCCTCGGCCGGGCGGAAAGGTGGTCTAAGTGACGCGCAATAAGCATTGAACCCCTGCCATGGTCCGCCATTTGGACGGAAAGGTGTGGGGAAGGGAGACGGACCTTTCGCCATGATTCTCCAACCGGACGCTAAGACTGGTGGGCGGCTTAGAGGCCGCTTCCACTCTCCGGCTTGACACCTGGCAATCGCTTCTTAAGAAGATCGATCTGGCCTGTGTGGTGCGACTGATGTTCGCAGACGTGAAACCACTTGCAGTAATTGTTCGTCGGCCCCCACGCCCAATCTTTGTCTACTGACATTAGCCACGCGTCGTCTCGTTTTTTCAACTCCGCCAGCGTTTTCTCGCGGGAGGCCTGCAGAGCGTCGAGATAATAGTCGAGGTCGTGGCCTCTAATAACTTTTCGCCCCGCGTCACCCAGTTCCATCGCAGCGTCCCATTTCGCCCATCTCTGCTTTGCCTCCTCAGGCCACTTCGCCGGATCCGGCTTGAGATTTTCAAACGTCAACATTTGATACAGGGTTTCTGTGGCAGACAAATGGAGTAGCAGCGCACCTATGCTGTTGGCGTTGGCGTCGATCAGGTAGTCGAGGTCTTTCTGAGTTAGCCCCTTCACCGACGGAGAAACGACTCTTTGCATCCACGTAAGCATCGAGACCAGCGTTCCCACCTGCGGTGTGTATCCCGGTTTGGGTCCGAGAACGTTGATCTCAGAACTCTTCGTATCCTCCGCGGCGAAGACAGGATTCGCTGCTAATGATCCAGCGACGGCGACCGTCGCTATTAGGAAACGTCTCCGATTTGGCAGTGCGTTTGGACCGATCACTGAAGGTACCTCTCGATAGGATTTTGAAACAGCCCGCAGACAAAGTAGCCGCCACCTGAGCACGCCGCTCTTCGCCGACATTTCCACCGACATGACAGAAGAAGAACAGGAGATCGCCCGCTCCACCCACTGGCGGCTGGCTCCAGCCCGGGCTATAAAATCAGACTGAAGCGCTCGGTTCCCAGAAGCCGACTTCTCGGTACCGATCAAATTTACCTCATCACTAAACGGCCTCGGCCGAACCGTCACAAACGAAGGAGACAAGAGATGCCAAAGGTAATTCTTATAGCGCAGGTTCAAGATCCCGCCAAGTGGGAGGCCGGCTTCCGAACCCACGGCGACTTATTTCAGACGTACACTCTCCAGGCACCGGCCCAATACGCGGTTACAGGAAATGAAGTTGCGATATGCATGGAGCCTCGGGACCTGGAGGCGTTCAAGCGAGCCATGGAGTCGAAGGCGACTGCAGACGCCATGGCCTTCGATGGTGTCAAGCGCGAAACCGTGAAGATGTTTGTCTTGGACAAGGACGTGAAGGTATAGCAGTTCGATGGTCGTCCGGCGGCGATAATGACCAGAATCCAAGCTATCTTCTCCGGATACCACCTGACTGACGGCGTAGCGGAACGCTTTTTGCGACAGCCACCAAGCGCCCGAATTCGTAATGAGCGTCGGCAACGACGCTGAACCCGAGTTGATCTACAGTGGAGACACTAAGCCCTCTTCTTTGCAGCCGCCACCGGCGCACTCGGAAGAATGTTTCCGCCATATCGATTGGTCTTTCTCGCGCTGCTTCTCACCCTTCCGGATGTTTTTTGAGCTGGCCCCGCGAGGTCCCCGATCCGGCGGATCGGTATCTCCCGGTCCGGGTATTTGGCCATCAGCTTCAGTTCGCCGCCGGTCGCCTCGATATAGCTTCTCAAAGTGCTCAGATAGATATCCGCACGTTGCTCGATCTTCGAGATCGAGCTCTGCGGAACCTTCAATACTTCCGCCAACTGTGTCTGCGTGAGCTGACGCGCCATCCGCAATTCAGACAACGCCATCTCCTGAAGCAGTTCCTGAGTGCCCTTACGAATCTCTTCCTGAGATTCAGGGCTCATTTTTGCAACCAGATCGCGAAACTTCCCGATTTTCACAGTCGTCCTCCTGACATGCCAGGCGGGCGAACGCCGGCGTCTGGACTCACTTGATCTTTTTTTCTTCTTCCAACTCGCGCAGATACTGCGCATAGATGGCATCAGCCATTGGAACATTCACGTCGTACCACGCGTCCCAGTCACCCGTCTTGTCGCCGCCCAGCAACAGCACATCAGAACGGCGCGGGTCGAACACATACAGCACGCGAATGTCATGGGCTTTGTGCTGCACACGCAATTCGCGCATGTTGTAAATCGAGGTCTCAATGCGGTCGCTGTAGGGCTTTTTCAACTGCGTGCCACGCGACTCCAAAGCACCCACTATTTTGGCCACGCTCTTCTGCTCGGCCTGCGTCAGCCCGTCCCACCAAACCATGAACATCATTGGTATAGAGGACGTCGACCAGACAACATCATGCCGTTTACGGCATATTCCGTCAAGGGGATAATTGGGAATGAGCGCATAAGTGAGGCACACAAGACTAGTTTGTGCGGCAGCTCCCAGGAATCGACGACCCTGTGCATGTTGACCGACACCTGCTACCAGAGCAATCCGCTCGTCGCCGACATTTCCATCGACATGACCGAAGAAGAACGGGAGATCGCCCGCTCCACTCCGTGCGGTTGGCCGCAGCCGGTAGATAAGACTAGACCCGAAGCACTTTAGGCTGCAAACTCGGGCTAGAACTAAGCTTATTCACCGACCGTTTTGTGCATACCCAGCAACTCATTGCCCGGGATCTACCCAACTGCATAAGCAACACACTATTGGAACTCAACCTGCACTCAGCGCGAAAGGAAGCATAATGCGATCCAAGAAAAAGGTTCATTCTTTCATGTTCTTGCTGTCGGCCCTATTGCTCTTTTGCTCGACGGGGTTTATCTGTCGGGCCCAAGCTGTTCCGGAGGCGCCCATAGTGCTAGATACAGTTTGGGAGATGCAGCTGGGCATTGATTACACCAGCTCGACAAGCCCAACTGAGCGCAACCTGCACCCTCACGTTGGCATTTTCTACATCCCATCTCAAAACAAGGATAGTGCGAAAGTCACCATCCCCGGACTTGTGCCTCTATACCGCCTGCTAAATCAGTCGGCTACTGACCATATGGACTCTACTATCGCGGGTGAGGGAGGGTTTACAACTGAGGGCATCCTCGGCTACGTATGGTCGAACGGTGCCGCAAAGCCCGGCATTTCGGGGTTAACTCGATACTACGATATCCAGCCACAATCACCGAACGCTGGTGATCACGCTACGGTCGTCGACCCATCTCCGGTGGCGCACTCACAAGCCCTTAGCTATTACGCACTTGATGTAACTCCTCTCGGGTACGGTTATGTTCGCTACCCCGGTACTGACCGATCGCTCGCCTCTGTTTCTGGCGGCGGTGTAGAGGTAAAATCGAATGTTGCTACAGGATGTGCAGTATGGGAGTGGTGGTGGCATGGTATTGAATTTATTAATGATTACGATTACGGTCGTCAGCTCTCTACCGCAATGTACCCCGACTATGGTTCACCACGGTCAGCCCTCCAAGAAGCTGGTGATCAATATGGATATGGAGACCCAGGTGTACTAAACGTTGACACTGCTCATCCAGCCCCTTGTGTATCGATCAAAACGTCCGGTAGTTCTCAGTCGACAGCTGCCGTACCTCTTGATTGGAATCCCGCATCCTTCGGCGGAGGGCTGGATAATCCTGTAATTTATCCTGACGTGACCATCGGAAAGACTATTACACTGGATTGGGTCGGTCCCGACAGGGTGGATCGCAACTGGCCGGTAGCTCTTTACCAGACAGTGATTACTGCACCGTCCATGAGCGGTAGTGCTGTGGTTGAAGCACCAACTGGCTACCTTAATTCGCCTTTCAATTACTACTACTACTATCAAGCTACTAATCATAGCTTTACGCCGGTTTCATATTCCACTGTTCAAGCTGTTTCTGGCTCAACAGGATACGATGTCCCCGGTTCAGGCTCAGGCCCACAAGCCGTAATTCTTGCATCCGGTAGCGCCCCAACATCTCCCGCCATGGGAGTATTCATGAACTCGCCGAATGCAGGATTTGTCTTTTATGATAATTCGACAGGAGGATGCATTAGTCCACCGGTGGGATCTTCTTGTCAATACAGTAGCAATTTTACAAAATGGGAGGTCCACTATGACGGAGGAATTACCCCTGGGCCTTGGACCTTCAATACCTGGGTTATGACAGACACCTTGCAGAACGTAGAATCCTACATCAATCAATTCAATACTTGGGGAGTGAAATCCCGCTAGGAAGTAACGATTTTTGCGTGTGGTTGGTACTTCGTCAATAAACTCCTCGCAAAATTGGCATGCAACCATCTCTGCTCGAGAGATGGTTGCGTTTCCGCTGCCTAAGCCCGAGCCTTCTTCCCCGCCGGCAGAGTAGCCAGTTTGCCGCGTCCTGCGCGCCAGTCCTGATACGCAACCAGCATCGGAGCAGCCACCGCAATCGAAGAATACGTCCCAATCAGGATGCCGATCACCAAGGCAAATGAGAAGCTGTGCAGCACTTCGCCGCCGAACAGGAACAGCGACAGTACCGTCAGAAACGTCAGCCCCGAAGTCAGAATCGTCCGGCTCAGCGTCTGGTTGATGCTGCGATTGACCACTTCGCTCAGCGACTCGCGGCGCATCGAGCGCAGGTTCTCGCGGATGCGGTCGAAGACCACAATCGTGTCGTTCATCGAATAGCCGATCAGCGTCAAAATCGCGGCGATCACGGTGAGCGAAATTTCTTTATTCGCCAGCGAGAACGCGCCTAAGGTGATCAGCGTGTCGTGAAACACTGCGACTACCGCGGCCAATCCGTAGATCAACTCAAAGCGGAACCACAAATACACCAGCATGCCGGCGAGCGAGTAGAGGGTCGCCAGAAAAGCCTGCTTGCGCAACTGCGCGCCGACCTGTGGCCCGACGATTTCTGTATTGATGACTTGAAAGCTGCCCATTTTGGGGTCCGCCTTCAGCGCGCCGATGATGGCGCTGCGCCCGGCGTCGAGCGAGGCTTCGCTGGTATCGCGTTCCGGCAGCGAAACGATTACCGTATTGTCCGCCGTCTTGCCAAAGGTCTGGATACGCGCGTCTTTAATGCCCGCGCGGTCGGCTGCCTGGCGAATCACGTCGGCCGACGGCGCGGCCTGGTCAAACGTCACATAGACCAGCGTGCCGCCCTTGAAGTCGA
>JBBPYY010000051.1:0-28527 GCA_038199445.1 Terriglobales bacterium
CATCGCAGGTTGAGTACAAAAACCTCACGCTGCATAGCAGCGCACTTATAGACTTTTGCTTTCCAACGATCTTCCCCAGTGAAGTAGGTATTTGAGAAAATCCTTGCCCTGTACCGTGATCTCAACCATATCGCTTGGATGAACGATAAGTAATTGATGCGTTTTCAAGTATTCCATCCACTGATCGAAGGATATTGCTTCATAGGGGCTTGGGTATGTTTTCGATGCTTCGCTATAGTAATCACGAAAATCAGCTATCGGCAATAAGCCGTTGCTTTGATTTAGCCGCAAAAGGGCTGAAAGCTGACTTCTAAATAATGGCCACCATATTAGGTCGTACGCGTATGCAATTGCTCCGATTCCTAAAACCTTGAGGTAGAAGGATTCTTTATCATTTGGGGAGCTGTCGATTGCAGCGGCGCGAAAGTTGTTTTCAGCGTTGCTTTGCAAGGCGCTGAAGTAGGCGAGCCTAAAAATTCCTTAGCATTAAACTCTCCGGAGCCAATCTTTACGAGCACTTTTGAGGAATGATTTTGCTGCAATGCGAGATGCGAAATTCCCCATCGTTTTGTTAAGTACAAGAAGAGCCAAAGAAGCAACGCCGCGCCCAACCACTCAATTGCGGGTATCCAGATTGCCGGGATGTGTGTAAATTTCAACACAGCACCCTTTAGTATCTTTCCGGCCCCTACCGCGATGGCGATCTGTACTAATAAGTTCCCGTGTGATAACCAATCGAGGAACTCTTTGATATTGCTGAGCTTTGGCATGGTCAATCATGACGATACGCCGCACTCCAACCTTGCGTAAAGCCTACAGCCTAATGCGCATTCTGCCACCCAAACATCCGAATGGTTAGCCAACTATAGTAGTGATAGTGTCCTACGCATCCGCTCTCGAAAATCTCTACGCCCTTGGGGCGGAGCTGCTCACTGCGCCCGGCGTCCCGCGGCGCAAGTTTGAGTTACAGCACATGCGCGTGCTCACGACCGCGCTTGGCGAGCCGCAAAGCAAATTCGCTTCCGTACTGATCGCGGGCACCAACGGCAAGGGTTCCGTCTCTGCAACCCTCGCCAGCATCTTGCAGGCGGGCGGCTATCGCGTCGGACTCTACACATCGCCCCACCTGACCCGCCCCAATGAACGCATCCGTATTGATGGAGTCGAGATTCCCGACGACGATTTCGGCCGCCTCTATTTTCACGTCGATGAAGCAGCCGCCGCGCTGGTCCGCGAAGGGAAGCTGCCCACCCCCCCCAGCTTCTTCGAAATGATAACGGCAGTGGGATTCTGCTGGTTCGCCGAACAGAAAGTCGACATCGCAGTGCTCGAAGTGGGCATGGGTGGTCGCTTGGATGCGACCAACATCGTCGAGCCGCTGATTTCCGTGATTACCGATATCGCGCTCGACCACCAAGAGTGGCTCGGCAGTACGCTGGAAGAAATCGCCCGCGAAAAGGCTGGAATTCTGCGTGAAAAGGGCGTTCTGGTGACGCTCCCCCAGCACCCCGACGCGAATAACGCCATCGGCGAAGTCGCGACCGCGCTCCACGTCAGGGGAGTGAACGCGGCCGAGTTTATGCCTCCCATGGACGCCGGCGCATGGGGCGCAAAGTGGCAGCAACGCCTGCTGGGCGAGACAGTGGAGATTGCGCCCGCGCTGCCTGGCTTGCACCAGCACAGGAACCTCGCGCTAGCCCTGGCCGCAGCGGTCGAATTATGTAACAGTCACGGTTACAAATTAAACGCGGAGCAAATCGCGCGCGGCGTTAAGGAAACGCGCTGGCCGGGCCGATTGGAACGCATCGGCCTGCCCGATACAGAGATCGAGCTTTGGCTCGACGTCGCCCATAACCCGGCAGGAACCTGGGCTTTACGCTCTTCGCTGAGCGCCCTCCCAGGCCCCGAGATTCCTTCCACGCTGGTCTTCGGCTGCCTCGCCGACAAACCGGTCCGCGAAATGGCGCAGATCCTTTTTCCCATTTTTTCACGCGTGATCTTGACCCCTGTCGACTCGCCGCGCGCTGCTTCGGTCGCCGCCATGCAGCAGGCTGGCGCGGACATCGCGGAACACCTTGAGACTGCCGCCGATCTGCGCCAGGCCCTCACGAAAGCCGTCGCCGGCCAAGGGACTCGCCGGATCGTGATCTGCGGCTCGCTCTACCTCGCCGGCGCAGCGCGCCGTTTGCTACTGGGTGACTTCGAAGGCTGGCCCGTATGACCGAGCCCGGGAATGAACCGCGAACTGAACCACGAAACGCTGGCGAATTGCCGCAAAAAAGCACGGTCGACCGTGCTTCTGACCGGACAATTTCGCCGTTTCTACCGTGGCTGACCTACCTGGTCATCGCCCCCCTGGGAGCCCTTTGCACTATCCTCCTCGGCACAGTGGCAATGATCGCCTCGCTATTTGACGGCCATGGACGCATCCAGCACCGGCTTGCCCGCGTCTGGGGAACGATCCTGCTGCGGCTGTCTCTCAGCCCCGCTGAAGTCGTGGGCCCAGGCACACTAAACCGAAGCAGCGCAGCCGTTTACGCAGCAAATCATCTATCCTATATGGACACTCCGCTGCTCTACAGCAAGCTCCCCTTTCAGTTCAGAATCGTGGCGCGCAGCGGTCTATGGAAGATTCCTTTCATCGGCTGGTACCTCCACCGCTCCGGCCAAATCCCTGTAGATTCAACAAGTTTGCGCTCTGGGATTGCAAGCATGAACGGCGGTGCCAAGGCGCTCCAGTCCGGTATGCCCCTGGTGATTTTTCCCGAGGGGGGCCGCTCCCTCGCAGGAAATCTGCAACCATTTATGAACGGGCCAGCGTATATGGCTGTAAAGGCAGGAGTTCCCATCGTCCCCGTAGCCATTATCGGGACGCACGAGCTGCTGCCGATGCATGGGAAACACCTGCGGCCCTCCCCACTCCGCCTGGCTGTAGGGGAAGAGATCGACACCTCGAGCCATAGCACGCGTAAGCTGGACGCATTGACAGCAAAGGTGTTTACAGCCATTCAGGAACTACAGGAGCGATACGCGATGCCGGATATGGATGCGAACGCAGCGGAAGAGGAAAAAATGGAACATGCCAAATACTAGGCCCATTTCGGATGAGGTCGGTCAGACAGAGGCACCTCCTCGCATCGCGATCCCCATTCCGACGACTGGGGACCTGGCGTACAACGAGCGGGCGTGGCCGCTGTTTGCCAACGCAATCAAGGCGAGCGGGGGTGAGCCGGTCGCTATAAGCCTCGATTCCGCTCCTGCTGAGATTGCGAGGCTGGTCGGGACATGTGCGGGAGTGCTGCTGCCGGGCAGTCCTGCAGATGTGAATCCCGAAAAATATGGCGAGGCTCCTTTGAAAGGAAGCACATGCCCCGACAGCCGCCGGGAGCTAGTCGATGAGTTGCTGCTGCAGGACGCGCAGAATATGCGGAAGCCCATCTTTGGCGTTTGCTACGGATTGCAGTCGCTCAATGTGTGGAGCGGGGGGACCCTGATTCAGGACCTACCGGAGACTCCCGTATTTCATCCTGCGGGCGGGCTTGTAGCACGGGCCCACTCCATGGAAGTGGCGACAGGATCAAGGCTTGCGACAGCGATGAAGGCTGTCGCGGGCATGGCGGCCGGCGATGCGGAAACGGTGAATTCAAGCCATCATCAGGCAATTGCGATGGTGGGAGACGGATTGCAAGTGACTGCGCGCAGTATGCCCGACGGGGTGGTCGAGGCGGTGGAAGGTACACGAGTTGGGCAGTTTGTACTGGGCACGCAATGGCATCCGGAGCGCGGGTTTGATGCGGACCCACTGTCCCAGGAGCTATTCCGAGAATTTGTCGCTGCGGCGCGAGAGTGGCGTCCACGGCCGCCGGAGTGACGGCGCAGGCCGCTCTGACTCCCGCAGAGATTGGCGAATTGCTGCGTCCGTATAGCGGCGACATGCTCAGCGGCGAGAGTCTTGGACGATTTCAGACCTATCTGGCGCTGATACTGAAGTGGAATGCGAAATTCAACCTCACATCGCTTCGCGAGCCAGCGCAGATTGTAACCCGCCACTTCGGGGAGGGCGTCTTCGCAGCGCGGTTTGTGCCAGCCGGGGCGCGGACCGCGATGGATCTTGGGTCAGGACTGGGGATTCCCGGAATTCCGATGCAGATTATGCGGCAAGACCTTACCGTTAGTCTGGTCGAGTCCAACAAGAAGAAGGCTTCATTCCTGCAAGAGGCCACGCGACAATTGCAGCTGAGATCAACCGTTCTTGCGGTGCGCGCTGAGAAAGTGCAGTCGAAATTTGATGTAGTCGCGCTGCGCGCTGTCGAAAAAATGGAAGACATGCTGCCGGTTGCCAGGAGTTGCATGGAGAGGGATGGAGTACTTTTGGGGTTGACAACCCAATCGACTCCGGTGACAGAGCTTCGGGGGATTGTTTGGGTCGAGTATCCGCTGCCCGACGCGATTCATTCCGTGCTCCGGGTCGGAAGGTCCTCTGAGTTCGGCGAACGACAACTGTTCCACGTGGAACATATTCCAGTTAACTTTTAGTGTTCCACGTGGAACATCACGGTCGGCTCCGCGTGAGAAGCAGCCAACGGAGCGGACGAAACGATACCGTCTTCACTTTGTTCTTGCCGCCCCAGTTTGCCTCCCATTGCATTCTCCGGTAGGCTCGGGACGTTCCCATGGCTTTTGTCTTAGGCATCGTCAATCAAAAAGGTGGAGTCGGAAAAACTACCACAGCGATCAATCTGGCCGCGGCCTTCGCCCTGTCTGGCTTACGCATTCTCCTGGTGGATTGCGACCCGCAAGCCAACTCGACGGGGGGCGTCGGCATCGCGAGAGACGCCAATCGCGCCACCATTTATGACGTGCTAACAGCCTCGCAACCTATTGCATCCATTTCACTTCCCACCGAAGTTGCAAACCTATTTGTCGTTCCCAGCAGCAAGAATTTAATTGGAGCCACGCTGGAGCTGGTTCAAGCCGAACGCCGCGAATTCCGGCTGCGCGACGCGCTCTTGCCGGCCCGGGAGGTCTTCGATTGCATCCTTCTCGACTGTCCGCCTGCGCTCGATTTGTTGACCTTGAACGCGCTGGTGGCTTCGGACCGGCTGCTGGTTCCCATGCAGGCAGAGTATTTCGCTCTGGAAGGCGTGAGCGAGCTTTTGAATACGCTGGATCGCGTGCGCGAGGCCTTTCATCCGGAGCTGTCGATCGAGGGCGTGGTGATGACCATGTACGACGAGCGAACCAACCTGGCGCAGCAGGTCACGCAGAACCTGCGGGAGTTCTTTGGCGACAAGCTGCTGAAAACCACCATCCCGCGGAATATTCGGCTCGCGGAGGCCCCCAGCCACGGGAAGCCGGTGCTGCTCTACGACCCGAAGTCGCGCGGCTCTGAGGCTTATAAGGAGCTGGCGGCTGAGCTGCGGCCACGATTGGGACTCTCGCAGGCGGAGACTGATAAGACGGGGCGCGGACTGCGTTTCTGGAAGAAGGACTAGCGACCCCGAACTGCGGGCCGGGATGGAGAGTCTATGACAAATGCAGCAGACAGCGGCAAGCGGCGCGCCCTGGGACGTGGGTTGGAATCACTTCTGCCTTCGCGGAACCCAGCGCCACACCCACCGGCGGAAAGCGCCCACGGAACAGCAAGGGAAATTCCGGTCGAAATGATCGACCGCAATCCCCACCAGACGCGCACCCAGTTCGACCAGGCGAAACTAGCTGAACTGGCTCAAAGTATTGCAAGTACTGGAGTTGTGCAGCCGGTTGTTGTGAGGATTGCGAAGGATGGGCGCTTTCAGTTGATTGCGGGAGAGCGGCGCTGGCTTGCATCGAAACTAGCCGGGAAGCAGACCATTCCGGCTACCGTTCGGGAGGCCTCGGACGAGCAGGCGATGGAGATGAACATCGTCGAAAACCTGCAGCGCGCCGACCTGAACCCCATGGAGCAGGCAAGAGCCTATGAGCGGCTGGGGCGGGAGTTTCATCTGACCCAGGAACAGATCGCGAAACGTACTGGTAAAGACCGCGCCAGCGTCTCTAACTTCATTCGATTGCTACGCTTACCTCCATCCACGCAAAAGCATCTTGAGTCGGGCGAGTTGTCCTTCGGCCATGGGCGCGCGCTGCTCGCGCTGGACGGATCCCAAGTGGAAGCCGCTGCGGAAACGGTGCGGTCAAGCGCACTCTCTGTACGGCAGACTGAGGATTTCGTGAAGGATTTAATGGGCCTGGCATCGCCCTCTCACGGCCGCGCCGCGCCGGTGATTGAGCCGCTGGATCCGAATGTGCGCGAGGCGCGGGATTTGCTGCAGCGGGCGCTTGGCTTACGGGTACGGATCGTGGACCGCAAAGGCAAGGGGCGGGTCATCATTGAATATTCCACGGTGTCGGATTTTGACCGTATTCTCGACGCACTCGATCACACATAAACAGAGGGAAAGAAATCGAATGACGCGCATAAAATTCCTCGCTCTCGCTGTCGCCGCTTATTTGTCACTCCCACTGTTACATATTGCATCCGCGCAACCGCCTGCGGCCTCGGCGACTCGCACGCTGATTCGCGCGGGGCATGTGCTCAACGTGCACACGGGTGCGGAGCCCGCGGACCAGACGATCGTCGTTGTTGGAGAGAAGATCTCCGCAATCGCGGCGACGTCGCGACACCGCAGCAGGCAGGCGATATGGTGATCGATCTTTCGCGCTACACCGTGATGCCCGGCCTGATGGATGTGCATACGCATCTGACGATGGACACAAATTTCGATCCGTATCACGCGCTGACGACGACGCCCGTGAAGGCGGCGTTGATCGGCGTGGGGAATGCGAAGAAGACGCTCGACGCGGGATTCACTACCGTGCGCAATGTTGGCGCGGCAGGATTCGCGGACGTCGCGCTACGCGACGCGATCAACCAGGGCCTGATCGTCGGCCCGCATATGCTGGTGAGCGGACCGCCACTTGGAATCAGCGGAGGCCACTGCGACGACAACCTGTTGCCGTTCGAATTTCACTCGACCGCAGACGGTGTTGCGGATGGCGTTGCCGCAGTGCAGCACAAAGTGCGCGAGAACATCAAGTACGGCGCCGACCTGATCAAGATCTGCGCGACAGGCGGAGTGCTATCGAAAGGCGACGATCCGCAGGCTTCGCAGTACACGCTGGAAGAGATGAAAGCGATCGTTGCCGATGCGCATCGCCTGGGCCGCAAGGTCGCAGCGCACGCACATGGCGCGCAGGGAATTCTGTGGGCGAGCGAAGCGGGCGTCGATTCCATCGAACACGGCAGCTATATGAATGATGAAGATATTGCGATGATCAAGAAGCAGGGAACATATTTTGTGCCGACGGCCTATCTCGCCGACTGGATGCGCGAGTCGGGCCACCTGCCGGAGCTGTATGCGCAGAAGATGAGAGACGTAAGCGCCGCGATGAAAACGAATCACAAGCGCGCCATCGCTGCTGGGGTGAAGATTGCGCTGGGCACGGATGCGGCGGTGTATCCGCACGGTTTGAACGCGCATGAGCTGGACGTATATGTGAATCAGTACGGCATGACTCCGCTGGCCGCGCTGCAGAGCAGCACGCTGAACGCGGCGGACCTGATGGGATGGTCGGACCGCACGGGCGCGCTGGACGCGGGCAAGTGGGCAGACATCATCGCGGTCGAGGGCGAACCGCTGAAAGACGTGAGGATTCTGCAGCACGTGCCGTGGGTGATGAAGTCGGGCACGGTCTATAAGGATGAAACCAAACTCGAGAAGGATGAAACCAAACTCGGGAAGAATGAAACCAAACTCGGGAAGAATGAGACCAGTCCCGGGAAAGATGCGACCAAAGCCGACAAAGAGACCAACCCCGCGAAGGCCGAGACGGAGTCGTCGCTGCGATGACATCGGGCTCTTCCAATTCGTTGAGTTCGTCAATTGCGTCGCCCTCGTCGATGTCGGCGATGCTGTTTCGCTATCGCGTCTTCGTCATCGCGGGCTGCATCGTTCTGGGGTTCTGGTCTCCGTGGAACCGCTGGTTTGGCCTCGATGCCACGCGCGTGTGGCTGGTTGTTCCGCAAGAGCTGGCACGACTGCACTGGATGTCGCTGCAGAACGCAACAATGTTAGTGACGATTCTTGCCGTCGGCTGTGCTGTCGTTGCCGCACTGCTGCGCACGTGGGGCACGGCATACCTGCAAGCATCGGTGGTCTATGACAGCCGCATGCATGCTGAGGGGATCGTCGCGGACGGACCATTTCGCTATGTGCGAAACCCGCTGTACATCGGCACGATCTTTCACATGCTGGCGCTCGTGTTGCTGATGTCGCCGGCGGGAGCGATCTTTGTCGTGGTCGCTGTTCAGATCTTCCACGAAGTTCTGGTCAGAGGCGAGGAACACTTGATGCTCGCGCAGCGCGGTGAGCCCTATGCGAAATATCTGAAGACGGTGCGGCGCTGGATTCCATCGCTCGCTCCACGGACAGCAGCGCCCGATGTGCAAAGGGCAACATCGGGCGCGCGGCCGCGATGGGAGCAGGCATTGCTCGGCGAGTCCTATATCTGTCTGGTGGCGGGGCTGTACCTCGCGCTGGCGTGGCGTTATAACGCGCAACTGCTGGAGCGTGGGATTCTGATCATCTTCGGCATGCGCCTGGTGTTACGCGCGATTTTTCCTGCGGCAAGACAGACCGGACTGAAAGAAGGGGAGCGAGCGTGATTGCTAGCTCGTGATTGCTCGGCTCTGGGATTACGCTCTGCTGGAAAATCGCGCCGCAGGGCGTGGAATTACTTATTCGAAGGAGTGCGAAACTCATGGCGAGCCTCATCGATCACTTCGAAGCAGCGAGCAACGAAGGCATCGAAGGTGTGCTCGTTGGCGACGCGGGTATATGCCGCATCGCGAAGATTCTGGCAGAGTGTGTCATCGGCAATCAGCAGGTTGATGTTCTTGGCTAAATCTTCCGCGTCTCCAGAGGCGGCCAAGAGGCCGTTGACTCCGTGCGTGATGTAATCCCGCGTCCCGATGACGTTCGTTGCAACGACCGGCTTGCCCAGGGCCGCGGCCTCGAGAACGACGACCTGGCCAACCGAACGCGTTTGTGTGAGAAGGGGAATGACCACGAACCGCGCTTGCCGCAGGAGATCAAGATATTTTTCGCGAGGGATGTCGCAGTACAGCGTGACATTCGCGGGTCTGCCGAGATGAGCGACGCTGGCTTTGTCCGCAACCACGGTGAACGGATAATCGATGTCGGCGATGGCGGCAAAAAAAGTTTTCCAGTCACGCAGGGAACGTCCTGCGGCAAAGCCATAGGATCCGAGGGCGGTGCGCTCCGGCTCAAGCACATTCGTATGAAAGAGCACGAGTGCGACGCGTTGCAGCGGAAGCTCGAGTTCGCGGCTGTATACCTCGCGTTCGGCGCTGGAAAAGACGATCAAGCGTTGAACATTTCGCAGGGCAAAGCGCCTGAGCTTGCGCTTGATTCTCCATGCAAGGCGGTGCGGGGCGGGCTCGTCGAGAAATACTTCCGCGGCCACGTGAGGCCGATTCCCGCTGCCGAATAGAGAGGACAAAAGGCCATACATCTGCGCTTCGCGAACGCCGACGGTGTAGACGACATCATAGTGTCGGCGCAGTTGAATCAGTTTCAGACCAAGCCTAAGAGAGCCGAGGAACGTGTCGGAGGCGGAAATTTTTTTGGTTGCGCGATTCCACCGCTCGGATTGCCACAGCGCAGAGTTGGCCAGAATGCGCGGGTCGATCGCGTCTTCTGCTTTGTTGACGGAATTAATCATGGGTCGCAGATCGGGTGGCAGAAACGAATTCAGGGAGCGAGCTTGATGGCTCGGCTCCCCTTGATTTTTTCTTGCGGCATAAGAGCGGGTAGCGCCCGGTCTAGAACTACTTCTTGACTGGAGCGATGGCATCCTTTGCGGCCTTGGCGACGCGGAACTTCACCACGGTCTTCGCCTTGATCTTGATCGCTTCGCCGGTCTGCGGGTTGCGGCCCATGCGCGCCTTGCGCTCTGCCTTCACGAGGCGGCCCAGCCCCGGAATGATGAATACGCCATTCTTCTTGGTTTCCTTGACTGCGGTCTCCGCGAGAAAGTCCATGAAGCCTGCTACCTGCTTGTTCGTCATTTCGAGTTTTTCGGCCATGTGCCGAACCAGTTGTGTTTTTGTCAATCCTGCCATTTTTTAAATCCTCCTTGTGATCTGGAAAAAGGGAAATCGAGTTTTGCCGCGGGTGAGTTTCACCAATGTTTACGCGGCTTCGAGAACCCCACCGCAATTCACGATGCGGCTTGGGAGCGGCATTGTCAATACGAAAACTCGCGTTTCCACAGGTTTTTTGCGGTTTTCTTTGGGATTTGTCCCATTTGGGCTGCAATCGCGCACTTTTTCGGGCAATCCAGCCGCTAAAACAGCGGCTTGCGCTGGGTCGCCTGGCGGGTGATCAACGGCGCGTTGAGCAGATCCACGACCGGCGCGGCGGCGCGAAAACGCTGCACAATCTCGCGCAGCAACGTCGGCTGCGATGCGGCGTCAGCAGGCAGAGTAGCAGAAAGACCCCACTGCCGGCAGAGCAGCAGATCCATCGCGGGATGATCTTTTGGAAATCCCTTTGGCGGCCGCGAGAGGCGCGACCCTTCGAATTCACGGAGCAGGGATTTCAATTTCTTGCCGTTCAGTAGACGGCGCATCTCCGCGTGATGATCGAGCAGGTGGCTGCGGATGGCCAGCAACTGCTCGCGCTCAGGCATGTAGACACCGGCGGCGATGACGACTTCTTTCGCGGATACGGCGAGGTAATATCCACCGCCTGAAGTTTTTTCCAGGCCGCCGCGCGACCACCATGCGGCGATACGTTTCTTGTAGGGACTTTTATCGGCCGAGAAGCGCGTGTCGCGATAGATGCGCATCATGCATTTCTGCGGTGGGCGGACGTGGCCGGGCGCGAAGTCCTGCATGGCGTGGGTGATCTCGCCGATCAGGGCGAGCATGGGGGCCTTCAGCTCGCGCTCATAGACCGGCTTGCGCGGGGTGAACCATTCGCGAGTGTTGTTGCGCGCGAGGCCGCGGAGGAACTTGAGGGCTTCGGGTGAGAAGTGGGTTGGCACTGCGTTCATTATCGCGCGGTGCGGGCTGATGAAATTTTGCGGCCTATACCGCTTATGGAAGCAGAAAGACTTTCCTTATGGCAGCAGGATGACTTTGCCGATGCCGCCTTTGCGTGCGGCGGCAAAGCCTTCGCGCGTTTGTGCCAGCGGCAGGCGGCGCTCGATGGGGATGCGCAGCTTCTTCCGGACGACATCCTGCGCGATTTCCGCGAGGCGCTTGCCGTCGGGATGCGCCTGATATCCGCTGACGGACACCTGGGGAAATTGCGCGGCGTTTGCCGGAGGCATGGTGACGGTCACGACTTTGCCGCCGGGCTTGACGTGCGGTAGCAGCTTCGCGGTGATTTCGGGGCCGATGGCGTCTGCGATGGCATCGAACGGCGCGTGCCTGGCGAATTGCGATTCGTCGTCGAGCGCGAGGAGTTCGTCCGCGCCAAGTTCTGCGGCCTGGTCAAATTCTTTTGCGCGAACGCCTGCGACAACTTTTGCTCCGGCCAGCCTTGCGGCGTAGACCGCGGAGCGGCCGACGTTGCCGAGCGCGCCGGTGACGAGAATCTTCTGGCCGCTTTTCACGGCGACTCCGTTCTCGACCAGTTGCACGCCGGTCTGCGTGACCAGCGGCAGCGCCGCTGCTTCCACCAGATCGAGCCCTGCCGGGACGTGGGCGAATGTTTCCGCTGGGCCGACGACGAGTTCCGCAAATGTTTCGCGGCCGAAAGCGATGACGCGATCTCCTACTTTGAAATCCGTGACGCCCGCACCAATCTGTTTCACCGTGCCCGCTATGTCGCGACCGAGAATCGCCGGGAAAGTCAGCGGCATGTACTGCTGCATATTTCCGCTGAGGACTTTCCAATCGATGGGGTTCACGGTGGTCGCGGCCTGCTGCACCAGCAGCTGTCCTGCGGCGGGCTGAGGGTCGGGGGCATCTTCATAGACAAGCTGGTCCACGTCGCCGTATTGATGAATTCGCACAGCCTTCA
The DNA here is from genome assembly GCA_038199445.1 of Terriglobales bacterium. Classification (GTDB taxonomy): domain Bacteria; phylum Acidobacteriota; class Terriglobia; order Terriglobales; family Acidobacteriaceae; genus JBBPYY01. The sequence continues at coordinate 12,093 of JBBPYY010000051.1, forward strand.
TAGCGCACCTCTTGTCTGCATCAGATGACGGCCTGCGCCGGCGCGTCGCAATTTCTTCGCGAAGGGGTGTGGTGTAATCTGGCCGCACTTAATAGAGGACTACTTGAAAGAAGGAATACATGGAACCGCTTGCCACTGGCTCTCTCGTCCTGATCGCGATTCTCGGGATTTTCATTCTGGTCACGATTCTCAAGACCATGTACACGGTGCGCACGGCGACCGCGGGGGTGGTAGAGCGCTTCGGCAAGTTCAACCGGATTGAGAAGCCCGGCCTGCATTTTCTGATTCCGTTTGCGGAACGCGTTTCGTTTGTCGATCTGCAGGTCAAGCAGATGCAGGTGGTGGTGGAGACGAAGACGCGCGATAACGTGTTCGTGCAGATTCCGGTTTCGATTCAGTATCAGATTCTCGAAGACAAGATCTTTGAAAGCTTTTACCGCCTGAGCCAGCCGCAGAAGCAGATCGAGAGCTTCGTCTTCAACTCGATTCTGGGTCATGTGCCAAAGCTTGCGCTGGATGAAGCGTTTGAGCAGCAGGGATCGATCGCCGCGGCGGTGAAGCAGGAACTGGACGTGACCATGTCGGGATTCGGCTACAACATTTTGAACGCGCTGGTCACCGATATTGTGCCCGACGCGAAGGTGAAGGCCGCGATGAATGAGATCAACGCGGCGCAGCGGGAGCAGGTCGCTGCAACAGCGCGTGGCGAAGCGGAGAAGATTTTGAAAGTGAAGCAGGCCGAGGGCGATGCGGAATCGAAGGCGTTGCAGGGCAAGGGCATCGCGGCGGAGCGGCAGGCGATCATCGAGGGGCTGCGCATTTCGGTGGAGAATTTTCGCGAAGCGATTCCTGGCGCCGGGCCTGAAGATGTGATGGCGCTGGTGCTGATGACGCAGTATTTCGACACGATGAAGGAGATTGGCGCGCGGGGCGGGTCGACGACGATTTTTCTGCCGAATTCGCCGGGGGCGGCGAATGATTTTCTGACGCAGATTGTGGCGGGGTTGAAGGGCGGGGCGGGCGCGCTGCAACCAAAGACTGGCGCTGTGCGGTGAAGACGCTGGGGATGATCGGCGGGCTCGGGCCGGAGTCGACGATTGAGTACTACCGGGCAATTATCGCGACGCATCAGGAGCGAACCCGCGACGACAGCTTTCCGTCGTTGTTGATCAGCAGTATCGATCTGACACAAGTGCGGGGGCTGGTGGCGGACAATCAACGGGAAGAGCTTGCTAGGCTGCTGGTGCATGAGGTGGAGAAGCTGGCGCGTGGCGGTGCCGATGTTGCGTTCATTGCGGCCAATACTCCGCATCTGGTCTTCGATGTGGTGCGTGAGCGATCCCGGTTGCCGATGGTCAGCATCGTTGAGGCAACGTGCGCGGAAGCGAAACGACGCGGCTTGAAAAAGCTGGCGCTGCTGGGTACGAGCTATACGATGCAGTCCCGGTTTTATGCGGACATATTTGACGCGCAGGAAGTGGAGCTTGTGGTTCCGCAAAATGCAGACCTGGAATATGTACACGAGAAGTATTTTTCGGAGTTGGTGAAGGGCGTGATTCTGCCGGAGACACGAGCAGGGCTGCTGGAAGTGATCGTGCGGCTCAAACAGCGGGCTCGGATCGACGGAGTGATTCTTGGCGGGACAGAGCTTTCGCTCATCCTGAGCGATGGAATGGATGCGGAGATTCCGTTCCTCGACACGATGCGGATTCATGTGCGCGCGGCGTTCAATCGACTGATGGCGTAGCGATATAGGAAAGCGACGTGAGGCAAACCATGCGTGTGGTCGTGATGGGCACCGGAGGGGTCGGCGGTTATTTTGGTGGGAGGTTGGCGCAGGGCGGATGCGATGTGGGCTTTGTGGCGCGAGGCGCGCATCTGGCGGCGCTGCGCAAGAACGGCCTGCGTATCGAGAGCAAACTCGGCGATCTGCATCTGCCGGAGGTGCTCGCGACGGACGACCCTGCATCGCTGCGGGCGTCACTCGGGGCGGCGGACTTCATTTTGATTTGCGTGAAGTTGTGGGATACAGAGAATGCGGTGCGGGCGATTGCGCCGCTCGTCGGAGCGGAGACGGCTGTCGTTTCATTTCAGAATGGCGTCGAGAAAGACGATGTTTTGCGGCGTCTGCTGGCGGAGCGGGCTGTGGTGGGCGGTGTGAGTTATGTGAGCGCGAAAATTCTGCGGCCCGGTGTCATCGGCCAATCGGGCACGATGCAGAAACTGGTTTTCGGTGAGTCTGATGGAGGCGGGTCAAGCCGCACGGCAGCGCTGCTGGATGCGTGCAAGCGCGGCGGAATCGATGCGGAAATCAGCGCGGACATCACGCGCGCAATCTGGGAGAAATTTATTTTTATCGTCGGATTGTCGGCAACCACGACCGCGATGCGGAGCACGATTGGGCCTATTCGCACGAATGAGCGAACACGGGCGTTTCTACTTGGGGTGATGCGGGAGGTGGTTGCAGTCGGCCTCGCGCATGGGGTTCGTCTGGAGCCGGGCGCGGCAGAGAAGCAACTCACTTTTGTCGATGGCCTGCCGCCGGGCACTCTTTCTTCCATGGCAAATGACCTGGACAATGGGCGCCGGCTTGAAGTGGATTGGTTGAGCGGCAGCGTTGCCAAGCTAGGGCGAGAGGCTGGTGTCGCGACTCCGCTGAACCAAGCGGTGTGTGACATTCTTGCACTCCACGCCCCGGGGCGCAGCGCGTCATCACAGGCTGGTTGATCGCTCGACGACAACGTTTTGCGCTCGGGTAAGAAAGTCTGCGAAGGGTAGGCTGCCTTCGTCGCCTTTGCCTCTTGTACGGACGCTGACGGATTCGCTTTCTGCTTCCTTGTCTCCGACGACGAGAATGTAGGGGGTTTTCTGCATGGTGAGATCGCGGATCTTTCCCTGCATTTTTTCGTTGCGGGCGTCGAGTTCTACGCGCATTCCTGCAGTTTGTAACTGCGACTGTATCTTTTTGGCGTACTCTATGTGGCGCTCGCTGATGGGGACGATTCCGACCTGGACGGGCGCGAGCCACAGCGGAAATGCGCCAGCATAATGCTCGATCAGCACGCCGAAAAAGCGCTCTAATGATCCGAATAAAGCGCGGTGCACCATGACGGGCTGATGGCGCTCGCCGTCGTCGCCGACGTATTCCAGTTCGAAGCGAGCAGGCAGGTTGAAATCGAATTGCACGGTGGAGAGTTGCCACAGGCGGCCGAGCACGTCGACCAGCTTGATGTCGATCTTCGGGCCGTAGAATGCGGCTTCGCCGGGAATCGTTTTGAACGGGATGCCCTTGCGCGTCAGCGCGCGTTCGAGCGAACCGGTTGCCATCTCCCAGTTTTCGTCGCTGCCGGCGTAGCTCTTGCGATCGTTCGGGTCCCAGGTCGAAAGCTCGACTTTGAATTCGGCGAATCCGAATGTCTTCAATACCTCTTGCGCGAAGTCGATGCAGGCGACAACTTCGTCTTCAATCTGCGACGGAGTGCAGAAGATGTGCGCGTCGTCCTGAGTAAATCCGCGCACGCGCAGCAGGCCGTGCATGGTGCCGGAGCGTTCGTAGCGATACACGTTGCCGAGTTCGGCGTAGCGGATGGGCAGGTCGCGATAGCTGCGCGGCTCGTTTTTATAGATGAGAATGTGGCCGGGGCAGTTCATCGGCTTCAGGCGATACTCGGCGTCATCGAGTTCCATCGGCGTGTACATGTTCTGCGAGTAGAAGCCTTCGTGGCCGCTGACTTTCCACAACTCGCGGCGCATGACGTGGGGGGTGACGACGAGCGAGTAGCCGCGGCGGAGGCACTCTTCGCGCATCCAGTCTTCCATGATCTTGCGGATGATGGCGCCCTTGGGATGCCAGAAAATCAAGCCGGCACCGGCGAGCTCCTGAATGGAAAACAGATCGAGCTGCTTGCCGAGCACGCGGTGATCGCGCGCTTTTGCTTCTTCGAGTTTGCGAAAGTGTTCGTCGAGCTCTTTTTTCGAGAAGAAGGCGGTGCCGTAGATGCGCTGTAGCTGCGGATTTTTCTCATCGCCGAGCCAGTACGCGCCGGCAAGCGTTGTGACTTTGAACGCCTTGACGTGCGCGGTCGAGGGCAGGTGCGGCCCGCGGCAGAAATCGACGAAGTGACCGTTGCGGTAGAGCGAGATTTCTTCGCCGGGCTTGGTGAAGCGTTCGACGAAATGCATCTTCATGAAATCGTTATCGATCTTGAAGCGCGCAAGGCCCTGCTCGCGCGGCACGTATTCACGCGTGAACTTGTCATCGCGCGCGACCACCTCAGCCATCTTCTCTTCTATCTTTGCCAGGTCATCGGGCGTAAATGGCGTGGGGCGATAGAAGTCGTAGAAGAATCCGCTGTCGGTGGCGGGACCGTGGCCCAGCTTCGTTTCGGGGAAAAGCTCAGTGACGGCGGTGGCCATGACGTGCGCGGCGGAGTGACGCGCGACTTTCAGCGCATCCGGGTCATTCTCTTTGAGCAACTCGAGCGCTACGTCTTCTGTCAACGGATAGGTGAGGTCGACGAGGCGCGGCGCGTTGGGATCTTCGGCGGCGTACATCGCGGCTTCGCCCTCGGCGGCATGTGCGGCGACTGCCTCTTTAACGACGAGCGGCTTGATGCGCGCGACGACGACGGCGGCGGCAAGGCGAGGCGAGATGCTGTTGGCGATATCGAGCGGCGTGGTGCCGTGCGGAACCGAGCGGACGCTGCCGTCGGGAAGCTGGATGCGGATGGTTTCAGTGCTCACGAATTAAGAATAGCGCGGGTGCGAGAGCACTCAGCTTCGAAGGCTACTGTTTCAGCGCGCCCCAATTAGCCTATTCCCATCTCAAATAATGAGAGCGGCTTCGCGGGCCGCTCTATTGCCGCATATCTAAATTGCTATTGGAAAGTAAGCGTGCCTCTGCCGGTGTCGCCGCTGCATCCGCCGCCGTTGACGAAGTAATCCGTGCTCAGTGTCTTCGCGACCGGATCGTAATCACCACCGGCGGAGACGGTGGATGCTGTCTTTTCGTCCGTCGTTATATTCACAAAAACTACATTGCCGACCACGCCCGCCAGCGAAATGGTCCCCTTCGTGAAGCATGACGAGCCGGAGAATGTGGCCGATCCGGTGATGGGAAAGATGCCGGGGGGATCGGCGGTGGGCCCTTGAGAAACCGAGATGGAAATGTTGATCGTGGTGCCCTGCAAAGAGATGATGTTGCCCGAGAAGGTGCCGTGCAGTGGAGGGATACGCACGCCGGTGATGGTGCCGTTGACGTTGGCGCAGCTACCGCTGCCTCCGCTGATGGTGTAGGTACCGGTGGTGATGCTCGAGCCATCCGGGGAAACCGTCGCGTGGATTGTCAGAACTGCGCCGGTTGGGGCGGAGGCGTTCAAAACAAGCGCTCCCTTCTTCAGGGTGCCGGTTACGGTGAGGGTGAGTACACGAAAACAGTTTTGGCCGAACACCTCAACCGTGCCGGAGACCATACCTGCCGTGCTGGTCAGCGATCCACCGAACCGAGGGCCGGGCACGATGATTCCGCTCGCCGGCTGAGCTGATTGCGTGGTGAGCTCGTAGTTTCCATTGAGTTCGATGGGTGAGCTGGAGCCGCCACAACCGGCGGTGAGAATCGCTACGAAACATGAAATTGCCGAGAGAATAGGCAGTCTTACGGAACACTTCACTAAGAAGCTCCACTGGTGCAATGGTGTGTTGATGAAAAGGGAGAGATACGTCCCGAGGACTCTACAGCGTAGATATCGACTGAATGATTGTCGAGAGAAAAGCGCTCCACTACTGAGGGCTTATGAATACGGGAAGAGTCGGCAGAAAAAAGCCGCGGCGCAGGCCGCGGCTTTTCTTGTAACTGAAACGAGCTATTTCTTCTCCGGCTCCTTCGCGTCGGGATAGAGGTTTTTCAGGGGCGCATTCTGCTGCTCGTTCAGTTCAGGGTGCGGCAACGGTTTACGCGGGAGCATCTGGTCGCGCTGCGCGGCGTTGTAGACGAAGATCGCTTCGACGACCGCGGCCTGGCGCAGGTCGGCTGGCTGCAGGCGCTCGTAGGTGTCCATGTTGCTGTGGTGGGTGCGCGATTCGTAGTCCATCGGGTCCTGGATGAACTGGAATCCCGGGACGCCGACGGCGTCGAAGGAAAGATGATCGGTGCCGCCGGTATTGCGCGGCGAGATGAAGGTGACGCCGAGGTCCGCGAGGGGCGCCATCCACTGTTTGAAGATGGGAGCGATTTGCTGATTTTCCTGCAGGTCGATTCCGCGCACTTTGCCGGTGCCGTTATCGATGTTGAAGTAGCCGGAGACGAGTTTCTGCTCGGGCTTGAGGGTGAGCGGGCCCGCTGGCTTGCGGAAGAATTCCGGCAGCTCCATCTGATCGGAAGCGGTGGAAAGCGGGAAGGAGCCAAGATGCTGCTTCGCATAGCCGCGTGAGCCGAAGAGGCCTTGCTCCTCGCCCGTCCAAAGGCCGATGCGGATGGTGCGGCGCGGCTTGATGTTGAGCGCGTTCAGAATGCGCATCACCTCCATCGCGACGACGGTGCCGGCGCCGTTGTCGGTGGCTCCGGTGCCGGCGATCCATGAATCGAGATGGCCGCCGACCATGACGAGCTGTTCTTTCAGCTTCGGGTCGGTGCCGGGAATTTCGGCGACCGTGTTGAAGCCCTGCTCGTGATCTCCGGTGAATTTCGTCTCGATGTCCATCTCAAGAGTGACCGGCACGTTGTGCTGAAAAAGGCGAAAGACGCGACCGTAATTTTCGATGGCTGTGACCGCGACGGGAACGGGAACGATTGTCTCGCGCTTATACGGAGTGCGCCCGATCGCCGCGCCGGTGTCGTCGAAGAGGGTGCCTCCGCTGCCGCCGCCGTTCTTGCCATCACGGCTGGGCACGATCACGGCAAGCGGTTTTTCTTCTTTCATAAACGCCGTCACCTTGTCGCGCAATGCTGAGCGCTGGCCGAATCCCTTGAGAAAATCTGGTGGCGCGGGCGAGTCATTGTTATTGACCTCAGTGGCTGTGATATCGGCGAGCTCTTTGTCGTCGTATCGCTGAAAGAGCGGCTTGTCGATCGGTGGAACCGGACGCATGTCGCCGAGCAGAACGATCTTGCCGGTGATCTTGCCTTTGTATTTTTCGAGATCTTTTTCGTCGGCGACGATCATGTTGATGGCTTCGCCACTGATCACGCCGTGGGTCGCCGGCGACCACGGCGTGGCCTGCGCGATGAAGACAGCCGTGTCGGGCGCGGTCATGCGCACCCAGGTGTTGAGCTGCTGCCATCCCATGCCGAATTCGCCCCAGCTTTCGAGGTGCGCGTTGGCGCATCCCATGGCGGTGAGTTGATCGCGCGTCCAGGCGTTTGCCTTCGCGAGATTGGGGGAGCCGGTGAGGCGCGGCCCGATGTCGTCGTCGAGCGCTCCGGCGTATTCCATGATGTGGGAGTGGCGAAAGCCTTCGTCGCGAATGCGCTGATACATCTCGAGATCGAGCGCCTCGGTAGCGGGTTGCGCTTCGGATGCGGCCCTGGCGTCAGCGGGCCGCGGCTTGTCGACGGCGAGGGTGGGTAGCGCACAAAGAGGGATAAGGGCGCACGCGGCAAGCACGCACAGGGGTTGCGATTTCATCCGGAGAAGTCCTCCTGCAAGACGCAGACAGGAAGGATAGCAAACGAGGTTCGAAGATTTTGCCGCGTCCCCGCGCTGGTTGGCGTCTAACAAGAGGAACCTGAGGATCCTTCCTTCATGACGCGACGCTCTCTTGCGGCACTTACTTTGGCAACACTTACTTTCGCGCTTTCTGCATTTGCGTTTTCCGCTCTGGCGCAGACGGCGCGCGGGAGCGGTTCGGCGATCGTGACGGTCGATGGTCCGCAAGGCTTTATTCCGGCTGAATCGGTTCGCCTGACGGTGCGGGAAGGCGATGCGCACCTGTCCACTTTCACTCCGCTGCGGCAAGAACGGGCGGCTCTGCAACTGCTGGTGCTGCTTGACGATTCCGCGCGCCGCAGCCTGGCGCTGCAGTATGACGACATTAAGAGCTTCATCCTGTCGATGCCAGAAACCACGCAGGTGGGCGTGGCCTATATGCAGAATGGCACGGCGCGCTTTGCGCAGACCTATACCAGCGATCATGCAGCCGCCGCGGCGGCGCTGCGTATCCCGAGCGGGACGCCGGGATCGAATGGCAGCCCCTATTTCGTGTTGAGCGATCTGCTAAAGCGCTGGTCGCCGGAGCAGGCCGGCAGCGGGCAGCCGTTGCGTCCGGGGGCGGTGCGCCGCGAGGTGCTGATGTTCACCAATGGAGTCGAAGCCTACGACGGCGGGCGTTTCGATCCACAGAATCCGTATGTGTTGAGCGCGATCAGAGACTCACAGCGGGCCGGAGTTGTGGTGTACGCAATCTATGTCAGAGATATCGGTTTCGGCGGGCTGGGAGACGCCGAGGCGAACAACGGTCAGAACTATCTGGTTCAGTTGACGGAGGCCACGGGCGGAAAGACCTATTACATCGGCAACGACAGTCCGCCCACGTTTCGCCCGTTTCTAGACGACCTGAAAGCGAAGCTCGACAATCAGTACAAGCTCACGTTCACCACCACGCTGAAGCGCAAGGAGACGTCCGTCGGGATTAAAGTGAAAGTGCCAAATAAAAAGCTATATGCGCAGTCGCGGGTGTATCTCAACGAGACGCCGAAAGACCCGGAATAATGCAGGTCGGGTAGGTATGCCTAGCGGCTGAGCGTAGTTGTTTCGCCTAGCGGCTTAGCGTTGCACCGGTCAGTTTCTCGAGTACGCCGAGGGGAGAAAGCTCCGGCGCGACCATTGCCTCATTGGCGATGAGAAAGGTCTGCTCGAGCGCATGCTGGCCGGCGAGCACGGCGTGCGGGACAGAGTCTGTGTAGACCATCCAGCTGGAGCCGGGCGGCAGCTTGAATTCATACTTCGTGCATGTCTGCTGAAAGGTCTCGTTCTCTTTCAGAAAATTGTGAAAGCGCATCATGAAGTCGTCATACGGCGAACGCTTCAATTGGGGCAGCAGCTTGGCGAGTCCGACGGTCTGCGCCGCTTTTCTGCCGGCTCCGGTCAGCGCGTTGAATGGCTGCGGCAGCGCAATCTCGCGTGGTGTGTATCGCGGAGCAATTACGTCAAAGGTGTCGCTGGTGACCCAGTCGCGCGTGCGCGTCGGATGAATATTGTTGAAGAAGCGCAGAATGCGCGCACCATAGGTGGGTCGCGTCGGAAACGCGTCGGTATGCAGCAGATCGTTGCGACGGCGCAGCGGCAGGTTGCGGTTCTGCTCTTCCTGCGGGCGGAAGCTGGTGTAATCGAGTTGCCAGCGGCGTTGATACGGCGCGAGAAAACTCGCGAGAAATTTTTCTACTGCGCTGGAATAATCACGCATAATTCCGCGCAGCCGTTCGGTGTGCGCCGCATCTGTGGCGGCGTCGCCAGAAATTTTATCGGTACCCGGCTTGTACGCGATGTTCTTATGCAGGGAGCTGCCAGATTGCTCCTGCTGGAGCAGGAAGTCGAGATCGTGCTGCGGCAACTGAATGGGGGTCTGCGGGAAGAAGAGAATGTTTCCCGCTTCCAGGTCACGGCACCAGTTGCGCGCCTGCTCTGGAGGCGCTAGCGCCCCGTTTTCAAGTTGAGTGAGCGAGATCGGTACGAGATGCATGCGCTTGCTTAGCGAGCTTCGCCGCGCGGCGCGTCATTGATCTTGCGCCGTACCCAGACGGAACCGAGAAAGATCAAGCTGAACAACAGCACGACGATGCCGGCGGGCAGCGCGACATATTTATAGCTGTCGGCGAAGTTCGCATGATGGCCGAAGCCGTTGTAGATGAGGATTGCAAAGATGCTGAGGAACGTGACCAGGAAGAAGGTCAGCATGCCGCTGGCGGCCGAGATCAGCACCGTCGCGAACGCTCCAAAATCTCCAACGGGAATTCCGAACAGCTTTGCGGTGGCGCGATTTTGAGAGCGATTTTGAGAGATTGTCGTCATGTTTTTCTGAGGGGAACGCGGCGAATGCAGTTGTGCTGCCCTTCCCTTCGCTAGAATACAAGCTTATGCCCGACACCGCACAAATTGCCCTGTTGCCGGCGCTAGATGTCGCACGCGCCAATGCCGCAGAGCGTTCCCCCAATGGAGTGCGCTGGTCCAGCTTTGGGGAAACGCGCCTGACGCGCGACGAACTCGAGCGAATCGTCCAGTCTGTTCCGCAAACCATGGCGGCCGCGCTCGTAAACAAGGCCTACTATTTCGTTCCGCTGACTATCGGCGAACAGAATTTATCGAACGCGCCAGAAGACACTTTGATCGCGCCCGATTTCTCGGTCGAGCTGAGTGACCGCGCCATCTGCCACCGCAACGTCGCGATCGACAATGGCGAATGCGTGTTCATCTCGACGCGCCTAATGCAAGACCGCTTCGCGCTGTCGTTCGAGTTCTTCATCAATATCGGCCGCAATTTCGTCGATTCCGCTGGCGTACCCGATGGTTTCTCGCAACTGGCATGGTCGCAGGCCGTCGCCGACGTGCGCGGCGAAAGCAGCCAGGATGCGTGGGAGAGCCGCCGTCAGGCCATGGGACTTTCCCTGCGCGGCGATGACAGCGCTGCGCCAGGCACGGTGGATGAGAAAGCAAAGTCGGCGTTTCTTGAAGCGGCCTTCGCCGACACGCTGGCTATTTATCTGTTGTCGCTGACGGTTGACTTCGACTATCACGAGCTGCGCGAGCGCGAGTATCCCCTGCTGGCTCCGCATGCGCTGGCGGAGCGCCTGCGCCATGTTGCCGGCTTGTTCCCGCCCAATCACGGCTATGACTTTGCCGTGTTGTACCGGCGCAAGGCGTAACGCATGATTGCGCATCTGCGCGGCACGCTGCTTCATAAAACTCCACAGCAGGCGATCGTTGAGGCGGGCGGCGTCGGCTACGACATCATGATCACCGTGCCCGCATTTTCTCTTTTGCCGGCAGAAGGCGCTGAGGTCGGGCTTTTCATTCATACGCATGTGCGAGAGGATGCGCTGGCGCTGTTCGGTTTTACCGACGCGACCGAAAAGCGCGTTTTTGAAAAACTGATTTCCATCAGCGGGATCGGGCCAAAGCTGGCGATGACGATTCTGAGTGGGCTGAGCGTCGACCGTCTGGTGGGAGCGATTCGCGGCCAGGACCATGCGATGCTGACGAAGATTCCCGGGGTGGGCAAGAAGACCGCCGAGCGCGTCACGCTGGAGCTAAAAGACAAACTCGACGATCTGGCTATCGTTACGCCGGGCGCGGGCAGTGTAAGCGGCGAGGTCGCCGAAGACGTGCTCTCTGCTTTGGTGAATCTGGGCTACCAGCGAGCCGCCGCGCAACGAGCGATCGAGGCTGCGGTGGAGCGAGAGCCCGCTGCGAAGGAGAAGTTCGAAAATCTGTTTCGCGCTGCGATGGTGGCGATGCGCTGATTGTCTTGCCCTAAAACTGGAAGTCGCAGGCGTTTCTTTACTTGGCTTACTTGTCACCGTGTTGTTTTACGAGACGGAAGATATTGACAGAGGCAAACAGTGCTTTCGTTTTACCGAGGCGTTCTAGCGGGACTTTCTTAGTTCCGCAGTGTCATACCGTGTAGTGTCTTATGGCTGCAAAGTCGAAGCGCGAGCCGATTTTGCCTGACCGCATGATAACAAACACATTATCGCCGATTCATGGCAAGAGATGGGAGGAGATATTGCCTGCGCAACTGCGTCCAAACGGTGGGTGCGACTTCATAATAGAGGGGATGCGCATAGTTCGCTTGCATACCAGGCCGAAAATGAGCGATGGTTTGTTCGGCTACTGGCGGGGTTTCGAAGAGGAACGCTAGGGATGGAACTCTGCGTGCTGTAAGCATTGGCTCCCCTAGCGGGAAGCGCACCAGAGTCAAGAGCGATCGAACAGACAGGGTAGACGGAGTCAAAACCGCGCGCGAAGAGACCCCGGCACGAAGGGGAGACCCGCTGCACGAATGCATGCACGACCATCAACAGCGAACACCTAACGAGGCCATTCTTATGAAGTTTTTCTATTCGCGCAAGTCATCATTGGTACGGGGGCTGGGAGCCTCGCGAGATCTTGATGTGAATTTAGTTGCACATCGGTCTTGGCATGTGATGGCAGCCGTTTCGTTGGTATTGTCGTTTTCTGTGGCCGCTCTGGCCCAGGCCCCCGCGGTCACTGTGCGCGTCGCACCCTTTACCTCTTGTTTGCTTCCCTCGCAGACGGAACAATTCGCCGCCATAGTGGGCAATACCGCGAATACGGCGGTCACCTGGTCCGTGGATAACATTTTGAACGGCAGCGCCGCTGTGGGTACGATCTCGAGCGGCGGTTTGTATACAGCCCCACCAACCGTCGGCAACCACACGATCATGGCGACGAGCCAGGCAGACCCAACCGCTATCGGCCGGAGCACACTCACGATCAAGCTCACCCGGTTCCCGTTTGGACTTTTTCCCTCTTCCGCTACGGTGCTGGTGTCGACAGACCAGACTTTCCAGGCACAGATATGTAGCGTTCCCGACAACAATGTGGCGTTCACGGTCGATACCGTGCCGGGCGGCGACGCCACCAGTGGGACCATTACGAACGCCGGGGTCTATACCGCCCCCGCTCAGCCGGGGAAGCATACGGTCGCGGTCACCGATACTTCGCTGAATATCACCGCCTCGGCGTCTGCGACGGTGTACGCAAACGTGACCGCTGACTTCGCCGCGCGCAAGAATCCCGTCTATCCCATTCCTCCAGACCTCTTTGGCGCCAATCATGCCGATGATCTTCACAATGCCGCAGATTTAACCCTATTGGCGGGAGCCGTCTCCAGTACACGCACGATTGCCCAGATTCCATCGGTATTTGCCACGCCGACTCCAGATTGGAACCGGATCGATCCAAGAATTCGATCTTTGCTGGCAGCGGGAGTGCGCCCGATTCTGCAATTGGTTTCCAGTCCGCCGTTCCTGCAACCAACTCCCTCTTGCGGTGGTAGCTCCGCTCCGCCGACCGACTTCAATCGGTGGGGACAGATCGCCGCAATGTATGTCGCTCACATGGACGCTAACTTTAAGGACGCCAGCGGAAAACCCTTCATACAGGATTACGAGATATGGAATGAGCCGGACACCGGCGCGCTCTGCGGCAGCCACTTGAGCGACTATCTCAACATCTATGCTGCGGCAGCGCCTCAGATGAAAGCGCAGGCGGCGCAAGATGGCGTGACCATCCGCATCGGGGGGCCGGCTACTTCCTCGGTGAACTCGACCTTCATCTCCGGCTTGACCACGGACCCAAGAACCGCTCCCTATGTGGATTTCATCAGCTATCACAACTATCTGTTTGGACTCAGCAGCTTGGGGTCAAACTTCGACACCTTCAATGGCATCCAGTCCTACTATCAGAAACTGCAGTCGTCCGCACAGCCATCTTTTGCCGCCGCCGTCGCGTTGGCGAGAAGTGGCAAACAACCCCTCGGCCTCAACACCCCTATCTATGTCGACGAATTTAATACGAACAAGGCAAATGTGGCAGACTGCTGCCGCAATGACGCTACATTTTCGCCGGTGTACAACGGTCTGAACGCAGTCGATTTGCTGGACGTGGTCTATGCCGGCGCGCCACAGGTTCCGGGGAAGATCACGTATTTCGCGGCCAACGCATCTACCACGGCCAACCCGTCTCCCTACCTATGCTTGATCGGCGTTCCGGACAGCTTGATGGATTGCCAGTACCCCACTGGCTCCGCACCGGCGCCGTATCCGCAGTACTTCGTCTATCAACTGCTCACGGCTCCGAACTTTTTGGATCTGAAAGATGGGGGCTTCATGGCGCCGGCGGTCAGTCCAATGGTGAGCGGCGGAGGACTGGCGGTCACCGCGTTTTACACGGCTACGCAAGACACCATTTTCATTGTGAATCCGACCGCGACCCCCTACTCGCAACTGCCGATCGTGGCGCAGAACACAGGGTATACATCGGCGACTGGCACGCTGTACCAGGTCAACGGCCAATCGATCAACACGACAGCGGGGCCGACCCTCACCCCAGCCCCAGTCGGAACGACGTATACCGCAGCGGTGGATGTGCCTGCGTATACCGTGCTCGCCCTGGCGATTCAAGGTACGCCTGATCCGAATCTAAGATCCGTTCAGATTCTCGTCAGCGCGTCTCCTGAGCCTTCTGTTTATCCGGCTGGGTTCACAGTTTCAGCGGTAGTCTCGGCGCTCAATGGTGGCAGCACCATTCCGACAGGCACGATCGCATTTTCGGTCGATGGGGGCACCCCTGTAAACGCGACCTTGAACAACGGAACCGCGACCGCCAAGGGACCCGCGTTTCTCGCCCCGGGCGGTCACGTCATCACTGCGGTATATAACGGGGACACAAACTTCGATGCAGCCACTTTCTCAGGTCCGCATGCGGTGGACACCATTCCGACAGCCACGACAGAGCAAGCGGCGCCGAATCCTACCTCGTTCGGTACACAAGCAGTCTTCACGGCAACTGTGACCTCGACGAGCCCGTCAGGGCCTATACCTGGGGTGGGAAATGTGACGTTTGACGATGGGCAGAATGTGCGGGTAGTGCCACTCAACGGCTCGGGCAATGCCACCTATACAACAAGCACGCTTCCCGTGGGCAGTCATACCGTCTCGGCCTCCTATGCAGGTCCGGCACAATTCGCCGCCAGCAGCGCGTCGGTGAACGAAGTGATTACGCCCGCCGTGATCGCGCCGACCACGACGACGCTGACATCTTCATTGAATCCGGCGCCGTTTCAGGATAGCGTCACCTTCACCGCAACCGTGGCTGCCGGCGCAACTCCCGCTGTGGGACAAGTGTCATTCAAAGATGGCGCGACCCCACTCGGCACCGTAACGCTGAATGCGTCGGGCGTGGCGACGCTACCAACGAGCACGCTCGCGATCGGAAGTCACTCGATCACCGCGAACTATGGCGGTGGTGTGTTATTTGCCCCGAGCACAGGCACGCTCACTCAGATCATTACAACGCAGACGACGACCACGCTGAGTTCATCGCTTAATCCGTCGACGAGCGGCCAGAATGTTACCTTCACCGCAACCGTGACCGGAGTCAGCGGCGTGCCCACCGGCACCGTGAACTTTCTCGACAGCGGCGCAATCCTGGGATCAGGCACTTTGAGTCCGCTGTCGGTTGCGACGTTCAGCACCACCAGTTTGTCCGTCGGGACACACACGATCACAGCGGCCTATCAGGGCGATACGGTGTTCATCCCGAGCACCTCGGCACCGGTCTCTCAGGTGGTCATCTTGCCGCCGGACTTCGCGCTGCAAATCTCGCCGCCGCTTATCACCGCGTTCCGCGGCATAAACGCGACGTATGGTGTGACACTGACATCCATCAGTTCCTTCAATGGCGTCGTGAACTTCACCTGCTCGGTCGGCGGAGCTCCGCTGACGACGTGTAGTTTGAGTCCGACAGCATTGACCGGCACCGGCAACACAATCCTTTCAGTAAGGACGTCGTTTGCGCATGCGCAGAATCGCACCGCGCCAACCACGCTGGTGATGGCCAGCTTGTTGGGATTCTTCTTGCTGCGCAGGCAGAGATGGCAGTCGACCGCGTTTCTGCTGCTTGTCCTGCTCGCGGGAATCGGTGGACTGAGCGGATGCGGGTCGAACGGCAATCTGGGAACGACGCCGGGAACCTACACCATCACGGTGACCGGCACGAGCACGCTGGCCGGAGCCCCACTCACCCATACTGTGACCGCGCGATTGAAGGTGCTGTAGGAGCCTGCGGCGTCAGCTTAGTCGTGGCTACCAAGGGCGGCCTGTTCTGTGGCGCGAGTTTCGATTCTTGATCGGAACTCGGGCTACTTTCCGATGCAGAATCAAGTGAAAACTGTGCGCGCTTTTCCTAGGCAACGAAAGCCTGCATTCAATGGCGATGAGACATGTGGCGACAATGGGAAGCCGCAGGGTTAACGGGAGAAATAGAGCCTACTTTATGATGTGGCGACGCGTACACTGAAAGGCAATCCCGCATCCAATCGATCGACATCCGGAGGCGTATTGAACCCAAGATTAAGATCAATTCTTGTCGCGTACCTACTGGCATCTTTTTTGCCTTTTGCAAGCCATGCCCAGGACCTGCCCAACTCCAAAGACCCTCCAGGCATGAAGCGTTATGAAGGGAGCGAACTGATCGGCTATCGAGCGCCGCAGTTCGATGAATATTTACTGCCTCTGGGCCTTGCCACCAAAATGGATCCGCCCGCGTACGAAAAAAGTATCCCGGTAGAGGGCCAGGTCAGCTATTACACGTACCTCGCCCCGGGTGGCCGTTCAGAAGCCGAGTTATTCCGTAATTACAAACAGGAATTTCAGCGTCTCGGCATAGCGATACAGTACGAGAAAAGTGCCAGCCAACAG
>JBBPYY010000052.1:0-16170 GCA_038199445.1 Terriglobales bacterium
CCACCGCCTTGGGCGATGGTGAGGAGGCGCTGCGCGCGGCGGCGGTGCGCAAATTGCCGGACGGCGAGGTATTAAGGAAGCTGGCGGGGTTGAGCGCGGGTGCTGCAGCGCCACCCGGAGCAGCGTCACCACTCGAGAGGGTGGCGCAGGAGCGGGTGGCGCAATTCATCGATGCCGGGACAATCGATTTCGCCGAGCTGCGCTCTGCGGGTAACGCTACAGCTTTGTTGTCGGTGGCGGGGCTATGCAGCGATCCTAAGTATTTGGCTGAGATCCTTGCTGCGATTGGCGACTTGCAACAGGTAGCGACGCTGGTCACCGAGGGATCTTCCAGCCGCATACGGCAACTGGCGGCGCAACGGATCGAAGCTCCTGCGGAGCTGTCGCGATTGCTCAAACTGGCGCGAGACAAGGACAAGAGCGTCTACAAGATCCTCAAGCAGAAGCACGATGCGCTGCGCGCCGAAGAGGAGCGCGTTGCGCAGATCGAGAGTGATGTGAGTTCGTCGTGCGGGTCTCTGGAGCACGTCAGTCAACGGGTCTACGACGCAAACTACACGGCGTCGTTCGAGTACTACCAGGCGCAGTGGCGCAAGGTGGAGGCGCTGGCGGCGCCGGAAATCCAAGAACGTGCGCGCCTGGCCATTGAACGTTGTCGTCAAGTCATTGATGGCCATTTGCAAGAGCTGGCGGAGCAGGCGGCAGAGGCTTCGCGCCATTCGGCGCAACTGGCCGCGCGTGAGGCTACCCGGGAGGCCGCGATTGTCCAAGCCGCAGAGGAAGCACAGAGGCAAAGCGAGGCAGAGGCGCTTGCGAGTGCTGAGGCGCTGAAGATCCGCGAGGTGGAAGACAAAGCCCGCGCAGATCGGCAGGCCGCTGAAGCGGCCGCGGTGCGCCGAATCGGCGGGCTGATCGGACAAGTGAACAGCGCGATACGTGAGGGCAATACCGGACGGGCCGCAGGGCTGCGACGGGCCATTGAGGAGAAGTTGCCGACGGCGCCGGCGGTGCCGGCCTATCTCGAAAAGCAGGTGCACCAGCTCGACGCCAAGCTCAATGAACTCAAGGAGTGGAAGGATTTTGTCGTCGCGCCGAAGCGCGCGGAGCTGATCGCAGAGATGGAGGGATTGATCGGTTCGTCGGAGGCGCCGCAGGCGCTGGCGGATAAGATCAAGGATTTGCAGGAGCAATGGAAGACCATCAGCAAGGGGATCGTCAGCGACTCAGAGGCGGATTGGCAGCGTTTCCACCTGGCCGCGCAGACTGCGTACCAGCCGTGCCGCGAATATTTCGAGGCACAGGCCAAGCTGCGGCAAGGAAACGTCGAGAAGCGCAAAGTCGTGGTAGCACGGCTGCAGGCGTTCGAGTCCGCGCAGAGCGCAGAGCATCCGGACTGGCGCGCGATGGCCGCCGTGCTGCGTGAGGCACCGCGCGAATTTCGCCAGCATGCACCGGTTGAGCGCGCCGCGGGCCGCGCGGTTCAAGAAGAGTTCGATGCGGCAATGGGCCGGCTGCAGGGACGGATCGATACCTGGTACGCGCAAAATGTCGCGGAGAAGAAATCCCTCATTGAACGTGCACAGCAAATGATCACGAAAGAGGACAGTCGTGAGGCGACAGAGGGAGTAAAGCGGCTGCAAGCGCTATGGAAGGACGTGGGCAGTGCGCCGCGCGATCAGGAACAGACGCTGTGGATTGAGTTTCGTGCGCAGTGCGACGCGATATTTCAGAAGCGCCAGCAGGCTTACTCCGAATTCAACGCAAGTCTCGAGGTGAGCAAGGGATTGGCGGTAGCGCTGTGCGAGGAGATCGAGCAGGCCGCCACGCTATCGGGGCCGGCATTACTCGAGGCGACGGCGAATCATGCGCAGTGGCGCGCAACCTTCGAGAGCTGGGGAGAAATGCCAAGGGCGGATGAGCGTGGGTTGCGCGATCGGTTCGAACGTGCGATCAAGCTTTGCCAAACCCGCGTGGGGCAGCAACGCGAACGTGACAAGGAGCAGTCGTTCGGCAATATGCTCGAAGCCGCACGCCAAATACATGCCTATGGATGGCTGGCCGCGCAGCGTGGCGAAGCTGCCGATCGCGAAGCGCTTAAGCAGGCGGCCGAGGCGTTCATCGCCGGCGTGCAGCAGTGGCCCAAGGGCGGGGCGCAGGCGCTCAAGGATGCTTGGGTCAAAGCCGAGGGGGCGAGCGACGCTGACTTCGCCGGCCACGAGAAAGAGTTGCGAATGCTGTGCATACGCGGTGAGATTCTGACCGACAAGCCGACGCCGCCGGAAGATCAGGCCTTGCGCCGGGAATACCAGGTACAACGCTTGATGAAACACATGGGGCAGGGAAGCAGCGTGCCCGCCGACGAATTGGATGCGCTGGCGTTGGATTGGGTTCGCGTGGGGCCGGTGGCGGCGGCGCTGCAGCAATCTTTGCTGGCAAGGTTCTTGAATTGCCGGTGAAGATTTTGGGCCGGCGCTGCGGCCGGTCAGTCGCAGGTCATTTAACTTAACGAGCGGATCTTGCGGGCGGCGCGGGTGCTGCTCTGTCGCTGCGGCCATACGTCGCTCGCCCGCGACATGCCCCTGATGAATTGCATTCCCTACTATGGGTTCAATCGAAACCCCGGGTGCAACAAATGAATATCCGATTGAGTGATACCGCGGAAAGCGCTTCGAACAAGACGCTTGCGGCATTCGCGCAGGTGATCCGCGCTTTGGCGCCCGAAGTTTGCAGCGTGTCGTTTCATGATTTCGCCGCGGATACCTTGTGGCTGAGCGAAGATTTTCTGCTGCCGGAGGATCATCAATTGGTGGCGGATACCTTGTCGGGCACAGGTGCTGCAGGGCCGGAGATGACGTTCGGCGCCCACGACGGAGCGCGCTATGCGGCGGCTATTCCGGTCCGCGATGCGCAGGGCGTCGTTAACGGCGCGGTGCGCTTGAGCATCGATTCGCAGATCGTCAACGGAAGAACTGCCGAGCCATTGGAGGCGCGGCTCGCGCCCGTACTTGCATGCCTGGCCGCAGAATTCGAGCGGCGCGTGGTGCTTCCGTCGCTCTCGCCGGAGGATGAGGAACAGCTGGCGCAGATTGCGAGCGCGCTAAATGCCGAGCAATTCGAGCTCTTCTTGCAGCCGATATGTTCTCTGCACGACAAGGACGGTCTCACCCATTACGAAGTACTCTTGCGGCTGCGCACGGCGGATGGAATTTTACTCGAGCCTGGCGCGTTCCTAGACACTGCGGCGGAGCGGCAGTTGATGCCTGCCATCGATCGCTGGGTGGTGCGCACGCTGCTCGTGTGGCTGGTCAATAATCGTAAATTATGGGCGCGGGTGCCGACGGTGTTTTCGATCAATCTGGCGCCGCAGTCGATGACTGACGCCAATTTCGTAAGCTATGTGGAATCCTGCGTGCGAAAGAGCGGCTTGCCTCCCCAGGCGCTGTGTTTCGAGATCACAGAGCAATTCGCGTCCTCAGGCAATATCAGCGTGGCGGAGTCGATGAAGCGGCTCGAAGCGCTGGGTTGCGAAGTGGCACTGGATGACTTCGGCGGACACGCGCCGTCATACGGATACCTGCGCACGGTTCCGGCGCACTATTTCAAGATCGATGGCGCGCTCGTTGAAGCCGCGCCGACGGACCGGGTGGCACGCGCGATGATTTCCGCCATCGTGCGCATGGCGACCGATCTTGGCGTCCAAACCGTCGCCGAGTCGGTTGAGCTGGACACTGAGTTGCAGGCAGTGCGCTCGCTGGGTGTGGACTATGCGCAGGGATTTTTGCTCGGCAGGCCTAGTTCGCTGTCGGGTTATAACTTCGATACGCCGCGGCGGCACTAGCATGACGAGCCGCCGTCGCCACCGCGCGGACAGGAACCAAACTTCGCGTTTTGGGTCCATGATTGGAGAACCAAAGGGCGGCAACGCGAGTGGATTGTGGGCATTGATCAGTCACGCTGGGGGGGTCCGCGATACGCCACGCTACTGGTGGTGACGGTAGCTCATGCGGCTGTGCTGTGGGCGTTGTGGATGGGCTCGCGCATAATTATTACCGCGGAGCCGGCGAATCAATCGGTCGAATTGATGTACTTGCCGCCGGCTAAAATGCCGAAAATTCGCGCCGAGAATTCCCTTCCGCGACGTTTGAGTGCGGATACGGCAATCCCCATCGCACCGCCCATATTGGAGTCGATCAACACGTCGCCTTCGCCCGCGGCATCCGGATCGAATGGTAACGGGACGGGAGTGGATTGGCGGGCGGAGGCGCGCCGCGCAGTACAGGCCTTCGAAATTCGCAGCCATCGGCCGAAGAGCGAATACTCCATGCCGGGCTCGGCGGCGGAGGACGTATGGTGGCCGCGCGGGCGTCACTTCGCGGGTGAACAATACAGAACCGCGAGCGGCGATTGGGTCGTCTGGATCAATGCCAGTTGCTACCAGGTTGCAAGCGCGGGAGCGAATGCACTGACGCCGGGTGCGTTGCTGCCGCAGACCATCTGCCCGAATGAGTCGGACGCGCCTCGCCGGGGGGTGGAGAGTAAGCCCAAGGAGTCGAGGAGCCCACGCGACGACGCAAGAAAACCGCGGGGTGATGCCGATAATTTGCGTGGTGGCAACCCGACAGCTACCAATTGGGGTTGGGTAACTCGCTGAATACTTCTTTGAGTGCGGCACCCCAGCGTGTGCGAATCATGGTGAAGTACTCATTGTCCATGTCCAAGCTCATGTGAGTCGCGAGCTTGTACTCGTCGCGCCGAATGATGGCGAGATCGAGCGGCGGGCCCACCGACAGGTTGGACCTTATAGTCGAATCCATGGACACTAGTGCGCACTTGGCGGCTTGCGCTAGGCCGCTGCTTCTGGAAATGACGCGATCGATGATGGGTTTGCCATACTTGGTCTCACCGATCTGAAAATACGGTGTGTCGGACGAGGACTCGATGAAATTGCCGGCGGAGTAGATATAGAACAGCCGCGGCTCTTCGCCCTTGATCTGCCCGCCCAAAATAAAGGTGCCGTTGAATTCGTGACCTTGTTCCTCGAGCGCTTTGGCGTCGCGCTCGTGAATCTCGCGCAGCGCATCGCCGATCACGCGCGCGGCGTTGAACATGTTGGCGGCGCGAAAGATGCGGGTGGGTTGGCCAGGGTTCTCGGGAGCCTCGTGCAAAAGATTGACTACGGCCTGGGTGATCGCGAGATTGCCGGCCGACATCAGTACCAGCACCCTGTCGTCGCTGCGCTGAAACGTGGCCATTTTCCGGAATGTATTGACCTGGTCGACACCGGCGTTGGTCCGCGAATCGGACAGCATCACGAGGCCAGTGTCGACCAATAGGCCGACGCAGTAAGTCATGGAGAAATTCTACCTCAACTACACTCTAGGACGAGGACCTGTGTCGCTCGCTATTGCTGCTGTTGGGCGGATTCGGCGACCAGCACATTAGCCTGCATTTTCTCGCCGCCGCCACCCTGGCGCACGCCGCGAACCGGGGCCGCGTCCAAGTAATCGCGGCCGACAGCGAGCCGGCAATAGGTGCGGATGGCGGGGCGTTTGTGGGTGACGTCCATGCTCTGCCAGCCGATTTCCGCGCCGAGCCAGACATCGACCCAGGCGTGGCTGGCTGCATCGTTGGCGTCCCCGGTGTAAAGATAGCCGCTGACGTAGCGCGCGGGCATGCCAACGGCGCGGGCGGAGGCGATGTACACATGCGCATGATCCTGGCAAACGCCTTCGCCGCTTTTAAACGCGACCGCGGCGCTGTCTTGCACATCACTGGTGCCTGACTTATAGCGCACCGCGCCGAAGACGGCCTCGGCGAGCACGAGGGCGCGCGCCTTGGGGTCGGTCACGGCCTGCAGCGTGCTCTGTGCGAAGGCACGCAGTTCATCGCTGGGAGAGGTGAGTTGAGTGGGGGCGAGATAGGCGAGCGGCGAGAGTGGACCGTCGTCCTGCCGGCTTTCGGTGTCGGCGGTGTCGACTACGCCGCGGACCACGATGCTGATTTCGCGATGCGGCTCTTCGATGGTAAGCAGATGCGAGATATTGCCGTAGGCGTCCACTTGTTCGAGGCGGCGGCCGGGGGCGGTGATGGTCCACGACAGGGCGCGCTGACTGAGGTCGCGGCGTGGGGTTAGGTGCAGACTTTGCACACTGTATTTGACGGGCCGCTCGTAGCGGTAACGGGTCTCGTGCCGGATGTGCATTTGCATGGGCTTACGCCTCCGCTGGGGGTAACAAAAAGTCCGACGCGATGCGATCGCCGAGATCGCGCAACCGGGTGAGAAATTGCTCGAGAAAACGCGGCAGACCGAGCGCCGTGATTTCCTCCATCCGGGTGAAATGCAGCATCGCATGCATCTCGCCGGCGCGGCGTTCCGTTTCGAGCGATTGCTGGTTAGATACCGACTTTAGGTTTTGATAAACCTCTTTGCAACAGCGCAGGAGCGAGCGAGGCATGTCGTCGCGCAGGATCAAGAGCTGCGCCACCCGGAAGGGGGTGATAACGTCGCGGTAGACGCGCCGGTACACTTCGAAGGCGGAGAGCGCGCGCAGCAGCACGCTCCATTCATACGGGTCGGGCACGACTCCGGCATCGGCGCCGGGGATGAGGTCGCCCTGATGCGCCGTGAGAATGCGCGCTGTGCTGTCCGCGCGCTCGAGGAAGGTGCCGATGCGGGTGAAGTGAAAGGCTTCGTCGCGCATCATGGTGCCGATGGTGACTCCACGGGTGAGGTGCGAGCGCTCTTTGACCCACTCGACGAATTCACCAATGTCGGGTGAGGAACGGCGCGCGACCAAGGACCGCACCTCGAGCCAGGTGGAGTTGAGGGTCTCCCACAGCTCAGACGTCAGAGAGCCGCGCACGGCGCGGGCGTTTTCGCGCGCGGCGCGCAGGCAGCTGAAGATGCTGCCGCTGTAGTCTCTATCGAGGCTCACGAACTCGAACACCGCGCGTGGTTCGACGGCGTCGTAGCGCTCGTTGTAAGCCTCGTCCATTTGCAGCGCCTTCATCGTGGATTGCAGGGACTTCGCCAAAGTGTCGGCGGAGTGCGGCAGCAGCGACATGCGATTGTGCGCGTCGACCAAGCGCGCGAGACTCTCGGCGCGTTCGATGTAACGCGACATCCAGTAGAGATGATCGGCGGTGCGGCTCAGCATGGGATGCAGCTCGACATTAGGTTTCCAGCACCCATGTGTCCTTGGTGCCACCACCCTGGGAGGAGTTCACCACCAAGGAGCCGTCGCGCAGCGCGACGCGGGTTAGGCCGCCGGGGACGATGGTGACCTCGCGCCCGGAGAGCACGAAGGGGCGTAAATCGATGTGCCGTGGTGCGAGGTTGTGGTCGGCGAAGGTCGGGCAGGTGGACAACGCCAGGGTGGGCTGCGCGATATAGCGTTCAGGAGTGGCGATGATTTGCCTACGAAAGGCATCGATTTCGGCCTTGGTGGCGGCGGGGCCGATCAACATGCCGTAGCCACCGGCGCCGTGAACTTCCTTGACCACCAGTTCGGGGAGATGGGCGAGCACGTACTCCTTATGTTCTTTGTTGCGCAACATCCACGTGTGTACATTGCCGATGATGGGCGATTGGCCGAGGTAAAAGCGGATCATTTCGGGCACGTACGGATAGATGGATTTGTCATCGGCGACGCCGGTGCCGATGGCATTGGCTATGGTGATGCGGCCTGCACGATAGGCGGTGAGCAGCCCTGGCACTCCCAGCATGGAGTCGGGGCGAAACACCAGGGGATCCAAGAAGTCGTCGTCGATGCGCCGATAAATCACGTCAACGCGCTGCGGGCCCTGGGTGGTGCGCATGAATACCGCTTCATCGCGGACGAACAGATCTTGGCCTTCAACCAGTTCGATGCCCATCTGCTGAGCCAAGAAGGCGTGCTCGAAGTAAGCACTGTTGTGCGCGCCGGCGGTTAAGAGAACGACCGTTGGATCGGCGACACCGGTAGGCGCGACACTGCGCAAGTTGTCGAGCAGCACGTCGGGGTAATGATCCACCGGTGCGACGCGGTGGCCGGAGAAGAGCTCGGGGAACAGCCGCATCATCATTTTGCGGTTCTCGAGCATATAGGACACGCCGGAGGGAACGCGCAGGTTGTCTTCGAGCACGCGGAATTCGCCGGCGTCGTCGCGCACTATGTCGATGCCGGCAATGTGCGCGTAGATGCCGCCGGGTACGTCGACGCCTTGCATCTCGGGGCGGTACTGGGAGTTACACAGAACCTGTTCTGCGGGGACCACGCCCGCCTTCAAAATTTGTTGGTCGTGGTAAATGTCATGGATAAAAGCGTTGAGCGCGCGCACGCGTTGCTTGAGGCCGGTTTCGAGCCGGATCCACTCTTCCAGTGGCAGGACGCGCGGCACAATGTCGAAGGGGATGAGGCGCTCGGCGCCTTCTTCTTGGCCATACACGGCGAAGGTAATGCCTACGCGGTGGAATAGGGCGTCCGCCTCGGCACGTTTCTGGGCGAGTCGCTCGGCAGGCTGTTCTGTCAGCCATTGGGCATAGCGCAAGTAGTGCGGCCTGGCCGCGCTGCCGCCCATGTACATTTCGTTATACGGTTTGCTGACCAAATACCCCCCTCGCTTGGGTTGATGAGCGAATTTCATGCCATCGATGTGCATGCGCACCCAATCATGGACTTAAGGGGTGCAAAGCCGCAATCTCGCACCAAATGAAGGCGCGGTTGGTGCGAAGTAGGGGCCGCTTTGGTGCGTCGGCAGCGCTGGAAGGGGGCCGGCAAAAGTGCAAAAGGTGGAGGAAACGCGAAATATGAATATCGCTATTTGCAAAGGTAACTAAGGTTCCCATCGGTCCAGAATTGCGATAAGCATTGAGTAGCCGCCCTTGATGCGAGAACGGAGAGGTACATGGGCGCCAGTGCCACGATCACGTACATTCAAGCGACTGGCGGGCAGCGCTGCTAGGGTGGGTAGAGTGGGTGGTGTGGCGGGGCGACTTTGCTGGGATGATTGTCGATTTTAACAAAATCGGTTGATCAATAGGGGTAGCTAGACAAAAAGGATTTCACGCCGCTGAATTTTGAGCAGCGAACTAAATCAAGCAATGCATAAGTGAACCGCTTACGACGACTTCTTCCAATATAAGTGTTTTGAATAGGTGTGATTCAAGGGAGTAATTTCCGCCCCGCCCAAATAAGGTTTCACTAGGCGTCGTGCGGTATAGAAATAGACTGGGATTATCGGATAGTCGTTTAGTAGTACGTTCTCAGACTTTTGTAGCAGCAGAATCCTCTGCCCTGGATCGGGCTCAATTCGGGCATCATCGATCAGTTTGTTAAATTCTGGACTCATATATCCGGGATCGTTCTGGCTATTGGTCCTCGAAAATACTTCAAGGAAACTCGCGGCGTCGTCGTAGTCCGCATACCAACCCAGACGGGCGACGTCCCAGCGGCTGTGATCCTTTCTACCCGCAAGAAAAACTCGAAATTCGTCACTCACTAGATCTGTAATGACTCCAAGATTTTGTTTCCAGCTAGCAGCAATTGCGATCATGATTCGCTGAATGCTCTCGCCACTATTGAAATAAAGCGTCAGGTGGAGAGGTTTGGTGTCGGAATATCCTGAACGCGCAAATAGCATCCGCGCATGCTCAAGTTGGTGTTCTCGCGTCCATACAGACCATGAATAAGCAGGAGCGTGGTATCCGTTGATACCTTGTGCGACAAATGTGTACGCGGGCGTAACTCCGACAGTTACTAATTTTGATATTCGATCTCTGTCGACAGCCATGGAAAGTGCTTGTCGGAGGTCTCGGTTGTCCCGAAGCGGCGGCTCAGAGACATCCAGTCCGAGATACAGTGTCCCCAGAATTGGTGCCGACTGGATCTCGCTACCGTACTTCAGCGTGATTCGCTCAAGATCGGGTGCTGGAATTGTTGACGTCAGGTCAATTTGACCCGCGACGTATTCCCGAATCTCGGTGGCTTCTGACTCCGCGTTGATATACCGAACTTGTTCGATCGATACATTCGACGCGTCCCAGTAATTTGTATTGCGGGCTAATTCAATAAATGAACCTGGGATCCTTCGTATCAAGGTATATGCGCCGTTGGACAGTCGTGTCTTGTCCGTGTCGCCGGTCATCGTGGTGAGCGCTGTCGGGGGAATATAGACAGGTGCGGCTATCGGTTGCGATAGGACCTGCAATACAAAGGGTGCCGGGTGCTCCAATTCAATCCGCACTGAGGATTCATTGATCGCGGTAACGCCGAGTTCAGCAACTTTTTTGCGGCCGGCAATGATCTCTCCAGCGCCCTTTATAACAACCAACAAGGCCGAAGACCCCGATGCCGTGTGAGGGTCTACTGCGCGCCGAAGACCTTGAACGAATTCGGCCGCGACGATCCGGTTACCGTTAGACCACTTCGCGTCCTTCCGGAGCACGAACGTATAAATGGTTCCAGACTTATCTACTGCCCACGATTCCGCGGCGCCAGGCACGATTTGCCCGTTTCGGTCTTCTGCGGTTAGACCTTCGTAAAGGTCGCGCAGGACGGGAAAAGAGAACGTGTCCTCTCCAAGTTGAGGATCTAGCGTTCGTGGTTCGCCCGGTAATCCGCGCCTAAGTATTCGGGTATCGTTTAACTTATCCTTCTGAATCGGCGTCACGCTGGTGCCGCTGCCGTGACCGCCGCCCGAGCAGGCAAGAGGGCACGTTATGACAAACAACAAAATCCCGCATCGCAGCATTACTGGCGCAATTTTCGAAACTTGGCGCCCGAGGGCAGATGCAAAGCTAGCAATTTCAGGGGCTTGCTGCATACTTTTTCGGGTTTTTGACATAAGCTCTACGACCCCGTAATTAAGAGAAAACACCAATTTGTTTGCAAATTGTGTGAAATCCTTCACAAATGCCGGATAATGTAAAAACCGCACTATCGATGTCGCTTCTGCGGTTACTCAGGCCGCTTGTGAAGATTATGTTGCGTGAAGGTCTTACATATTCTCATTTTGCTGCCATTGCACAAATGGCGTTCGTGGAATCGGCTGCTAAGGATTTTGCAGGGAAAGGAATGAAATCGTCTGCCTCATCAGTTTGCGCGCTCACCGGTATGTCACTTGAAGAAGTGAAGGGCGTCCTGATTGCGCAAGAGCGATTCGACTCGAGTGAAGTACTTGAGGCATCTAATCCGTTCGCACGAGTATTGCATGGTTGGCACAACGATCGAGATTACGTTGGTCCCTATGGATTTCCGGTGGACTTACCGTTTGATGGCGGTCCACTTAGCTTTACTAATTTGACCGCGCGTCATTCTACTGGCGTCTCGCCAGAGGTTGTTTTGGAAGACCTTAAACGGGTCGGTGCGGTTACGGAAGTTGGCTTCAATGTTTGGAAGCCTCTTAAGCAAGAGTACATCGAACCAAGTCTTTCGCCAGAAAATCTCGGGCGTATGGCCAGTCTCGTCGAATCGCTGCTTTCTACTTTAGAGAACAACACTCGAGGCAAGAAGGACGGGTCGGATTTATTCGAGCGCACGATGATCGTCGATGCGCCGCTAACGAACGCCCAACTGCTCGAATTGCAGGGGCATTTAAAGGTCGTTGGTGGCCAGTTTTTACAGCGAATTGACACTTTTGCTGCTGTCGATCTTCAAGAAAAGATGGGTGTCAGGCCAGGCGAGATAGCAGAGATTCGCGCCGGCTTGCAGTGCTTTTTATATGTCGAATCGCCTCCCGATGACACGCGGCTTCGGGATGCAATTGATTTTACTCAATCTACACATTGACTCGATTTCACGATTAAGGGGACGGGGATGAAGGATCACAAGCAAGGGATAGCCAGTGCGGCCGCTATGGCTGCGTTAACTACGGCGTGCTTAGCAGTGATGGCGCCTGCCAGCGCTGAAGTCACTGGTGCTCAGCTGAAAGGGTTGTACGGTTCGGAATTGCAGGTATTAGGTGATGTTGAAAGTATCGACCTAGCGCACGCCGTGCTATTGGTGGCTGGGCAACACGTCTCCATCGCGAAAGAGACATCGTTTTCATACAACGGTGTTCCGGTGGAAGATCAACTCAGCGCGCTCCGAATGCTGCAGCCTGGTGATCTGGTCGCAGTCTCTGGGTCGCTCGATGCACCGGTGCAATCTGTGAGTAGATTAAAAGAAACCTTCGTCGCTGGCGCAACCACAATATTTGTCAAAGCCAAGGTTCTTTCGACCGATAGGTCATTGGGTAGAGCGAAAGTTGATGGTCTGGCAGTCGATTTCACCCCAGCGATGGCGGACCCCCAATTTATCAACGTTGAGGCTGGCCAGGTTATTGAAGCTGTTGGGACTCGACCAACGTCTGGCGGGCTCTTGCTTGCGAGCAGTGTGTCGCCCAGTTCAATAGTTGGAACCTCTGCTCGGTCCATTGTGGGTACGTCGTCAATCGTAGGTACCTCGGCACGATCGATCGTGGGCACATCATCGATTGTTGGTACCTCTGCGCGATCTATTGTCGGTACGTCCTCTATTGTAGGCACTTCGGCGAGATCGATTGTGGGCACGTCCTCTATTGTAGGCACTTCGGCGAGATCGATTGTGGGCACGTCGTCAATCGTGGGTACCTCGGCACGATCGATCGTAGGTACATCATCGATTGTCGGAACATCCGCTCCTAAGTCAATTGTGGGCACCTCCGCACGATCCATTGTTGGCACTTCCTCGATCGTAGGCACTTCGGCGCGATCGATCGTAGGCACATCATCGATTGTCGGAACATCCGCTCCTAAGTCAATTGTGGGCACCTCCGCACGATCCATTGTTGGCACTTCCTCGATCGTAGGCACTTCGGCCAGATCTATCGTAGGTACCTCATCGATTGTTGGTACTTCTGCGCGATCTATTGTCGGTACATCCTCTATCGTAGGCACTTCGGCGAGATCGATTGTGGGCACGTCGTCAATCGTGGGTACTTCGGCACGATCGATCGTAGGCACGTCATCGATTGTCGGTACCTCTGCGCGATCTATTGTCGGTACGTCCTCTATCGTAGGCACTTCGGCGAGATCTATCGTAGGTACCTCATCGATTGTTGGTACTTCTGCGCGATCAATTGTGGGTACGTCGTCAATCGTAGGTACCTCGGCACGATCGATCGTGGGTACATCATCGATTGTTGGTACCTCTGCGCGATCTATTGTCGGTACGTCCTCTATCGTAGGCACTTCGGCGAGATCGATTGTGGGCACGTCATCGATTGTCGGAACATCAGCTCCTAAGTCGATTGTGGGTACTTCGTCTCGTTAGTTCGGCAACGCAGTTACGCGTGAACTAACTGCTTATCAGTGGATCCGAGCGTGCAGAGCCGTCTTTATTTGCGGCGAGCTTTGGAGGGCCGCGTCCACGCAAATGTAAGTACGCCTAACTCTCCCACGCCGTTTTGTCTCGGCCTGCGGACGCGATGTGCCTCTATGTCGCCGTCTATAGAATCCATGAACGCCTTGCCACGGTCTTTTATATCTCGCAGGATTTGTGAGATTCTTGTCAAATCTATCTCGGGAACGTGACAATTTCTCTCGAGCAACAATGTCGTGCCGTTCTTGTGCGCCGATGAATTGCGTCGGAGGGTATCCAGGTACCGCTCGATTACCAGCGCCGCTCGTGGAAGTTCAAAGTCAGGCAGGACGAATACCCGCTTGAGCGCAATGAACTTCCCTCGGTCATCGATTCGTATGCTGGGCGATTGACCCATCAGTTCAGCCGCGAGCGCGACAGAAACAGTGACTCGCGACGAACGCACGAGGCTTCGAACAGATACAGACCCTTGCATAGGAAGTCTTAGCGGACGACCTTCCTTATCCAAATATCGCGGGTCCGAGAACCAAGTGGACATGACCATGCCCATGTCCTCATAAGCTCGCACCAGTTTTCGATACTCGCGAACGCTACCACGGGAAATCTTGGAGGCCTTGTGACGCAGGAGGGAGTCCAAATCCGGCTCCAATGCTCCGTGGTTTCTACGTAAGAACGCAAGGGTCGCGGCGAGGAGTGCGGTGGCCGCCTGCTGCGTGGCTCGCTCCGAAAACGACTGTCGCATAGCTTTGTTCATGGCCGACCTTTGGCATGCGTGCGACTATGAGTGTTTGCCGCGCGCTTTCGAATCACGGGGCGGCTTTTGCGGCGGAGGTTTTTTCTTGGACGGTTCTCTAGCTTCGTTCTAGAGTCCGCCGCGAACTCGATGTCATCTTGAAAATAGTAAACAGTTACTCCAAGACGGCATTTGGTCGCTGGTTTAACGAGAGGTCTGCGTTGCTTGGTGCTGTGACGACCAAACAGCGAATTTGCAGTGTTTATAAAGTTCGTTCCTTGTTCCGCAATCTCCCTGCGAAGTAGCGACACTAGCTCATGGTCCGTCTCATCAACAAGCGCTGTTCCCTCAAAGAGGGGCTTGCCCTTATGTCGCAAATTATAGGTAAGTGTGTCCAACAGATCACGAGTGCGCTCACCTACTCCTTCAATTGCACTTCCTGAGGGTCCGGTTAAGATCGGAATCCGGGATTTCGCCTTAACTTGTTGGTCTGCGAGTATTTCTACTGCGTCAATCTGGGTAAGCTCATCCAACATCGCACGCACCGGAATTCCGCCGCTGTGCATTGCAACCAGATGTTCAAAACTTCGCCTCTTTCCAAAGATTGGTAAAACGGCGGGATCCCCACTTGGCGCCAGGAACCGAGGATCGTCAAACCAAGCGGCCAGGACTCTCCTTGCCGGATGCTGCCCCAAGCGCTTCCTGGAGGGCGCATCATCTGATCTGAGAATACGCGCCACTTCAGACCGTGGTAGCCCCGTAATTATCGCGACGCGGGATTTACTGTCGCGGCCGATTTCCCGCGAAACCCGCGTGGCCGCGCTTCTGACAGACCGTTCCCGCACCAATTGATTAAATTCGTGCACGGTCACGCCCGCATCAAACATTAGCTCAACTAGCGAATCAACCACGCGATTCAACGCGATGATTGTCGCTTCTTTTTGAGGGTCTCTGGATCCCGGTTTGCGCAGCGCTTCTATTTGTAACATTTCCCTATAGACGATAGCATTTGTGAAAAACATTGCACACAGAAATTAGGGTCGAGCGACGGGTCCCAAAATCATTCCACAATTATAGTGGTGGCCCATTCCCATAGTTGTGATCGGGAATCACGGGCAGCATCGAAGCAAAGTTACAGACTTCGGTTTATGGGGCGACACCACGAATTTATCACACTACAATTGGCGCCATTACATATGTAGCGCTATTTGTATTTCTTGAAAATACGCAAATCTGATGAAAATACCTCAATATTGAGTCACTCGCATTGGCCCATCCGTTTGTCTGTTGGCGCTGCGGCGCATCCCTAGCGGCACTAAGTTTGCCGCTGCGTCGTCTTGACGTGTGCAAGGCGTGTAACGCTGAGTTGCACGTGTGCAAGATGTGCGTGGAATATGATACCTCTTACGCCAAGCACTGCAAGGAGCCGACGGCGGAGGAGGTGCGCAAGAAAGACGAGGCGAATTTCTGCGATCATTTCAAACCTAAGGCTGGCGCGTTCGTAGCTAAGGACACTGCTGAACTTGCACTAGCCAAGGCGGCGCTCGACGATTTATTT
The DNA here is from genome assembly GCA_038199445.1 of Terriglobales bacterium. Classification (GTDB taxonomy): domain Bacteria; phylum Acidobacteriota; class Terriglobia; order Terriglobales; family Acidobacteriaceae; genus JBBPYY01. The sequence continues at coordinate 15,611 of JBBPYY010000052.1, forward strand.
AAGAAGTAATTGCGGGCGCAAGATGCTGCCGTGGCGCCAAAATAGAAAGACTGCGCGAAATTCAGCCAATCATTCACTCGTACCTCGAATAAAGCTCAGGCATATCCACATGCAGACGATCCGGGCTGTGCATATCACGCTTCGGACCGCCCTAGTAAATATTTAAAAATACTGCCCGCCATGAGTGCGACCCATGGCTGCCGTTGGGGAATGATCTTTCTGTGCAGTCCATTGGGAATTGCCCTTGGTCCATAATATAAATGGCGTGATCGGGGCGGGCACGAGTCTCGCGCAATTTGCGCGACGCGGTGCCCAGTGAGGCGCCGATTCCCCCGCAATCCTTTCATTCGTCCACCCCACGAGCGTACGCGATGTCGAATGTTCTCTGCAGCGGCCTTGTCATTTATTGTTCGCGTCAGGATGCGCTTTGGCACATCGCGATGATTGCGGCGCTATGTGCGGTAACGTACGCAGGAGATGGAACGTGCGAGAGGCGGCAGTAGACACTGCACGCCGGACGTTGTTTTTGCAAGCTGTGTGATCACTTAGTTGTGACTGCG
>JBBPYY010000053.1:0-14319 GCA_038199445.1 Terriglobales bacterium
GACACGAAGGGCAGGTCCTGGCGGCGGATATCTCCTCCTCCTCGTGTCTGCTGCTGGGAGAAGCTGCCGATCAGCATCAGATTATTTTTCCGGTACCCACCGCCCACGGTGTAATCGAACACATTGGGCATGGCTACTTCGTTGCTGAGGAAGAGTTGGCCGTTGGTGTAATAGGACGAACGGTCGAGCTTCACGTTGCCGCGCCAGGTGTATGCCATCGAGCCATTCACATACAAGCCCTGCGTGCCTTGAAAGTTCACCGTCGGGCGCACCGAAATTCGCTTGCTGTGGCTGCCGAGCGAAAGCGGTTCCAGGTCGGGAGTGTAGTCGGTGAGGGGAAGGCCTCCGTATACGACACCGATCACCCGCAGGGTGCCGAACTGTCCCACCGGGGCCTGCAGCGCGTTATATTTTGCCGCCAGGGTGAGGTCTTGAAAGCCTCGCTGGCCGCGTAACACGCCCTGGCTTGCGTCGGTCCCCACGTGTGGCGTGCTCGCGATCAGATTCAAGCGATTCGTCAGGCCATAGTTTCCTGAGAATGTGGTCGCCTGCGTCGTGACCGTTCCCAGGTTTCCGTTGACGCGATTTAGCGTCCCTTCCCAATAGTGATTCCAGCTATCGTGGCTGTAGAGAGAGCCGGCAAACAGGGTCCGATTCGACAGCATGATGCCGTCGTCGATGGTTTGTGCATACAGCGATGGGCCCAGCAGGGTGCCGAGAAATGCGATGAGGACGATCATCGGCCTCGCCGACGCGGAGAGTGGCGGGAAGAGGCGGTACAACAGCCTGAGCATGCCATATGGGACAAGCGCGTGAACAGTCATCGTTCTTCTCCGTGTAACCACGGCCACGCATCCGGGTAAGACCACGCTGTGCGATAGGCTCGCAGTCATCGCGCAGCCGAATGCAGTCTGTCTGCGACAAAACTGAATGGGTTGACCTTGACCACGGAAGCGTACCGCCCTCAGCGAAAGGCGTCTTCGCCACAAAGGAGGGCGTCCCACTCCATCATTGGGTGGGCGGAATTGCGTCTGTCGTGGGCCCAGATTGGTTTGTACTTATGCTTCCGCTACTCGCTTATTTGAAAATTCTGTCATCATTATTTGAAAAATTCCGTCATCTGCGGAGCAGCGTCCGCACCATTCGGAATACTCTTCACCCCCAGCGCCTTCATGCTCAACGACAGCAGACTGCGATGGTCATAGCTAGTCGTGTTGCCCGCATATCCTACCTTTACATTTGTGCCCAAAAGTACCGCGACAACATGTCCACCGCCATTGGTAATATCGTTGGCAGATTCGTCGAAGACAATTACCAGCAGGCCGCTCTTCTGGAAATTAGGATCCGTGAGCAGCGGCCCAATATTGTTCTGGAGCCATAAATCAGTGCGTTGCAGGCGGCTGCCCAGCGTGCAATTCGATGTACTTCCATCCAGGCAACTATGGCCGTCATTCGCTGCATTTGGCACGACGTAGGCGTAACTCGGCAAACTGTTTGCAGTAACATCCGTCGCAAACGACGTAAATGGCACAATATTTGCTGTGAGCGCAGGGCTCTGCTGCACATCGCTGAAGTAAGTGAACGGATTGTGATGCCGCAGATAGAGTCCCTTATCGCCTCCAAGATAGCCCTGCGACGGAATCGACTCCGCATACACCTTCCAGCTCTTACTCGCCGCGGTCAGATCTCGCACGACATTATCCGCAGTTACAGCATCGCCGAAACCATCATTGTTGGTAATCGCCAGCCCTGTCGTCATGATGAAATAGTTCGGAATCGACGGATGCGAGTTCGCAAAGTACTGACCCGCCAATGAGCCCTTGGCCAGCAGGCTGGTGAGATACGGCATATTAGGCGCGCCAATGACGTCGCCATAGTTCGCGTTCTCCAGCGTAACGATCGCGACATGCTGCACCTGCGGCACGCTGGCCGCGCCCCCGCCCGACCCATTTCCAACATTTCCAGACAAACCACCGCAGCCGGCAACGATCAACCCCAGTAAGCCCACTATCCCGCACAAAAAGCCCTTTTGCATCGACATGCAGATTGAGATGCAAAAACGTCGTTCGGGCTCAGACAGGCAGCTCCGCTACTCCTTTCAAATTTGCACTCGCAGCGATAAAAGAAGTGTCGCGCCGGCAACTATAGGCTCACGATGGCATGAGGCTGCGGCGTGCTGCCGCCATCCCGTCTGCAACAATGCCCAAAGCGAAAGTCGGCTGGGGATGCGTTGACGAACCTGGTTCAAGAGTGAAACCCATGAGGACGCAACACATTCTCGACAACCCGGTCTGGTCTGCTCTCAGCGGCAGCCATCAACATCTCTCCACCGGCCACGACGTCAAACGCTATTCCACGCAGCGCGCTCCGTTCATCGCGGTCAGAGATGCCGACTCACCAAGCCTCGCCGCAGTGGGCGAACTCCCCGCGCTCGTCGCGCTTCAGGAAGCGGTCTATTTCATGGGCCCCACTCCTGCCTTGCCTTCAAGCTTCGCAACCGAGTCGCTTCCCCCGCTCATACAGATGATCTGCGACCACCCCATCCCTGCCTCTCCAAACGAACAGCACATATCCCCGCTCTTCGAACCGGACGTCGACCACATGCTCGGACTCACTGCACTGGTTTTCCCCGGCTTCTTCCGCCGGCGTACCTCCGAACTGGGCAGGTATTTCGGCATCTGGGATGGAGCGCGGCTGGTCGCGATGGCGGGCGAGCGCTTATTCGCTGCTCCTTATCGCGAGATCAGCGGCGTCTGCACGCATACTGACTATCTCGGACGCGGTTTCGCGGGCCAGTTGATTACCCATCTGGTGAATTTGAATCTCGTCGAAGGAGCAGTGCCGTTCCTCACGGTTCGTTCCGATAATGCACGGGCGATCTCTCTCTACGAAAAGTTGGGTTTCACGACTCGCCGTCAGCTTCCGTTCACCGTCGCCCGCCGCATGGGTTAGCCGATGGATCGTCGAACGCTTCGGTCATGCGAATTAGATTTCTTTGTTCGCGATTCAGCCTTCGCAATCGGAAGTTTCACATCGCATGGTGCAGTTTCTCTCTTGCCACTCTTTGCAAAAATTTTGCACTCTACCTCGACAATTTTTCTGTGCTACTCTCGGATTCGTTCAGCACAAAAGATTCACTCGCATCGCTGGTCCGGCTACTTGAACACAGGTCACCTAAAACGGAGTTAGTACAGGCTCCGCAAACCCGACGAGAATTTCCGACTCCAGAAGCCACAGCGACTGGCAACAATCGCGCAGGCGCTGGATTCCCATTCCCGCAAGTCGTTTTAGCAACCCCGCGTTCGATCAATCCGGCAGCGAGCAGTAGGACTAGGCAAAGTATGTCGTCATTTGTTCCGGTGCCCGTCGCCGCGCTAAATCCATGGTTGCAGATTCTCGCAGCGCTGGAAAAGAAACTGGGCCGTCAGTCGTTCGATACATGGTTAAAACCCACCCGATATAGCCATGTTGATGGCCGCACGCTGGTGGTTCGCGTACCCGCCGCAGAGTTCGAACATATCGGCGAACGGTACGGCGATCTAATTCAGGAAGCGATTGAAATGCTCGGCCTGGAGTTCGACGACGTCTCGTTCAACCGGCCGCCCGAGCCACCCGCGCGCCCGGTTCGTCAGGACGGCGGCTTCGCGCCTCAGTCTTCACACGCGCAGCAGTCACATTCGCAGCCTGGCCGTATTTCGTCGCAGATGTCGCCAGGGCCCATGGCCGGCCCGTCGCAAGGCCGCCTCGACTGGAACAGCGCTGCGCAACTGAACCAGCGCTATACCTTCGACGCGTTTGTCATCGGCAACGGAAATCAGTTTGCCCACGCCGCATCGCTCGCCGTCGCTGAGCGTCCGTCCAAGGCCTACAACCCGCTGTTCCTCTACGGCGGCGTCGGCATGGGTAAGACGCACCTGATGCAGGCCATCGGTCACGAAGTAAAACGGCGCGATCCCAACTCCGCCATCTGCTATGTCTCGGGTGAGAAGTTCACCAACGAGATGATCAACTCGGTGCGTTACGACAAGATGATGGGCTTCCGCGACAAGTACCGCGGAGTCGATGTGCTGCTCATCGACGACATCCAATTCCTCGCGCAAAAAGAACGTACCCAGGAGGAGTTCTTCCACACCTTCAACGCGCTGCATGAAAACATGAAGCAGATTGTCATCGCGTCCGACCGTCCCCCCAAAGAGCTCGCTGATTTCGAAGACCGCCTGCGCAGCCGCTTTGAGTGGGGCCTTATCGCCGACATTCAGCCGCCGGACCTCGAAACCAAGGTCGCGATTCTGCAGAAGCGCGCGGAGAGCGAACACGTCACGCTGCCGACCGACGTTGCCCTGTTCGTCGCATCGCACGTACGCACCAATGTCCGCGAACTCGAGGGCGCCTTTGTCCGCCTGATCGCATGGTGCGGCCTGCATGGCATGGAGATCACGCTCGCCACCGCGCAGCAGTGCCTCAAACAGTTCATCGACACCCAGGTGCGCAAGATCACCATCGAGGCCATCCAGCGCGCCGTCGCGGAACAGTTCGGCATGCGCGTCGCCGAGTTGAAACAGAAGAACAATTCGCGCGCCGTCGTTGTTCCGCGCCAGATCGCGATGTACCTGGCCAAAACCATGACCGAGGCCTCGCTGCCAGAAATCGGCCGTCAGTTCGGCGGCAAACACCACACCACCGTTATGCACTCCATCGGCAAGATCGACGACCTGCGCCGCAGCGACAAAGACCTGGCTCGCACCCTCAACAAGTTGCAGGAAGCGCTGAATAGCTAGAAGACGGTGGGCATGGCCAAGGTGCCGAAGATAGATGACGCTGTAGACGCCGGAGGTGCATTCTGGAATCCCGGAACCCCTGATCAGCAATTTTCTGGCTTCCTGCAAAAGGCACCAGGCAAGAGGCTAGAGTTGACGACCTGTCCCAAATCAGGTGCCGTTCCTCTGGAAGAGTTCATCGCCCAAATCAACGGGGAAAAGAAATATACGCCGGCTGTTTTGCATGGCTTCACATCGCAAGGAAAATCCACGCTCCTCAGGATTCAGCATGTCGCAACACCGGGTCTAAATGGTCTTGTCGAGGGAGAGTCCATCAATTGGGACCGATATCGAGTTTCTGCTGCTTTGTTCGGCCTTCACATCCCGGACGAGAACTCCTCTGTTATCGACAGCGTTCGACTTCAATTCTCCGGGATAACCGATTGGCTCGTACCGCCACTCGACGTAAAGTTCGACAGTGATTCGATCAAGATATCCATACCGAATGTGCAGCCTGTTCTAGTCGAATCATCACTTCCTGAACTCGAAGCCAAAATTTCTATAAGTGTATCGACTAACCTGAAACTTGGCCCGGTCGGTGATAGACGTCTAAAAGGAACAGTTGAAGTCGTCGTCAACCCTATAACACGACAATCTCTCGATTGGTTTATCGATAAAGCTAATCGACTTGAACACTTATTTTCTCTATTGCTTGGCACTTCCGTCGCCCTTCGTAGGTTTGCGATGAAACACAATGACGGTGAGGGTTGGTTGAGCCTTACTAGGCATACTCGGATCGAGAAACCTGACCGCCAATCTTGGATCGTTTGTACTCCCAAAGAACTGGCCGGCTGGATCCGTCACTGGCTCTCTCATGCGGAAAACCTGAGGCCATTCGAAAACCTCGTCTACGGGACCTTACGAAATAACAAATTGTTTGTAGAGACCGAATTTCTTACACTCGCACAAGCCCTTGAGTCATTCCATCGAATAGCCCATCCGCAGCGATTCACATTCAAAGAACGGATGGAAAGCCTCTTCGCTCGCGTCTCTTCACTGAGTCTCCGTGCCGTGCTTCGAGAAACTCCCGCGTCGTTTGAGGAAACCCTCCGCGAAAATCGGGATGCGTTCACTCATCTGGGCCTTGCGAAGCCCAAGGCCTTCAGGGACTCGCTCGATATTTTCCTTTTCAATCAAAAACTTCATGCGTTACTGCGTTTGTTGCTATTGTTAGACATTGGAGTGCCAGAGGAACGTGCACTAGCACCGGTACTCTATCAAGCCCATAGGTGGTCGTAGCCATCACCTAGCGACAAAGGACCTGAATAAAGTTGCAGGAGTCGCCATGAATCTTCATATTCAATTCGAGCAGGAGAACGATGGCCGCTGGATCGCTGAAATTCCAGAATTGCCCGGAGTTCTCGTATACGGAATGACCAAAGAGGACGCTAAGTCTAAAGTGGAAGCCTTAGCCCTCCGCGTTCTGGCGGACCAGTTGGAGCGCGAGGGAACGTCCACGGACCACGTTGCGTTTGCCGTGGCTTGAGCCAGTGGCCGAGCAGCAAATCAAAACGCGTTCTCCGGGCCCTGCATAAGATCGGCTGGAAGCCTGTTTCTAACGACACCAAAAGCGGATCGCATCAGAAACTGAGTCGTTCGGGCTTTCCAAATTACATCTGGGCTTTTCACGATTCCGACGAAATAGGGCCGAAGATGATGGCACGAATCGCAAAGCACACCGGCTTGCGAATTGAAGATTTATGAGTACAAGACGCTGCCACAAGAGATCCGAAGCGCGCCGTTAATAGAAATTGGAATGAAAATAGAGAAGAAATCAGCGGCTCCCTAAAGGAGCCGTTTGACTTTTGGCTAGGGGTTTAGAGTAGTGCCATCACGTTTGAGGGCGAGAACGTAAAGCAATTAGAGGCGAACTTCAAGGCCGTTGTCGATGAGTATCTGCGGTTTTGCAAACAGCAAGGCAAGACTCCCGACGCTCCCTTCAAAGGAACATTCAATGTTCGTGTAGAAACGGAGCTCCACAAACGCGCCGCTCTCTACGCTGAGGAACATGGCGAGAAGTTAAACAAAGTCGTTCATGACGCGCTTGAGCAATACTTGACACACACAAGCTGACGGCGTCGCAACTCGGACGTAGTCCGAGTCCGTCATGAAACGAAGTCTAGACCTCAATCGGACCAAGTCCAGACTTAAAGTGTCTGCCGTGAAGACTTTGGGACTTAAGTACGGGGGATGGGGGACCGGGTGCATTATGCTCGAAACATGCGACATCTCCAATTTGCGGCTCTTCTGTCGCTTCTGCTGCCGCTCACGGCTGTGGCGCGCGACACCGGATTCATCGACCGCAAGGTTGTCATCAATGGGACAGCATCGAAGTACGTCGTCTATCTGCCTGAGACGTACACCGCAAAAGGGAAATGGCCGATCATTCTGTTCCTGCACGGATCAGGGGAGCGCGGCTCTGACGGACTGACCGAAACGCAGGTCGGCTTGCCCTCCGCAATCCGGCAGCATCCTGAGCGCTGGCCCTTCGTCGTGGTCATGCCGCAGTTGCCGTACTCCCACCACCACTGGCCCGACGCGGACATGATGCGGATCGCACTGGCAGCACTCGACGCGGCGAGCAAGGAGTTTCACGGCGACCCGCAGCGCACGTATCTGACGGGACTCTCGGCTGGCGGATATGGCGTCTGGGAGATCGCCAAAGACAATCCCGGCCGCTTTGCCGCCGTGGTTGACGTCTGCGGAGGTATCCACTGGCCGTGGATCGCTGGCGGCCGCCAAGAATCCGGCCTCGCCGAAAAGTACGCGCACGCGATCGGGAAGACGCCCGTGTGGATCTTTCACGGTAGCGAAGACAATGTGGTGTCGCCAAAGCAATCGGATGAGATGTATGAGACGTTGAAGGCCAGCGGCGGCAATGTCCGCTACTTCAAACTTGAGGGCATTCAGCATAACGCCTGGGACCGCGCCTATAGCAATCCCACGCTGCCCGACTGGCTGCTCGCCCACCGGCTGTCGGAAATCGCTCAGTCACAACCCCACGCTGAATTTCACTCGATTCCGTTTCAGCCTGTCCCGGCGAAAATCAACACCAGCGTCTACGCGTCCTATGTCGGCGACTACAACGCGGACGGAATCAAGCAAACAACCATCACCATCGAGAGTGGACAGCTCATCTCGAAAACGCGCTATGGGACAACGACGTTGCTCCCTGAGAGCGAAACGGCCTTTTTCCTTCCCGGCGGAGGGACTACGCGCTACGTCTTCCAGCATGTTGAGAACGGCAAAGCAGCCGCGATCCTCTTCAAAGATGACCGCCACGAAGAGCGCTGGGAACGAGTGCGCTAGCCGGTGTAGTTCGCAGAATGTGTAAAGCCAGAACATCGCGCGCCCGCGTCGATGCGGATCGCGAACGCTCTTTCCACTCTGCGCCGCCATTTCCCACACCGGGGCCTGTGGATGCACTGTTGGAAGCGCGGGCAATCGCGCACATGGATGGATTTGGAATGGATGGAGTACGGCTTTTGCGTGGTTTCCATCGTGAACCGGACGGGTTTCCTAAATCCGTTCCGTGGCCTAAGTCGGACGCCTAACGGGGGATGTCCTGGTTATCCACTTTTTCGAACACAACGACTACTGCTTCTATCTTTGTATCTATTCTTTGCTTATCTCTTAGAAGCAGTATTCGCACTGCAATCGCCCGCTCAACCGCGGACACGGTTTTTGGGCGAGGAGATCAGAAACCGGCTCTGCGCGTTCCGCACGGAAGGGACCGATTTTCCAGAGGGCGAAAGCGGAACTCAGTCGCTAGAATGGTGGCGGGCTGGTGTACATTGAGGCCAATCCACCTGGAGAGATTCGAGTATGGCCACGGCAAGCGCGGAGCAGGAAAAGCGGCAGGCAGAAGGAACGTCGGCGATGGAAATCAGCGTAAGTCGTGCTGATTTATTGCGGGAGTTGACGGCGACGCAAGGCGTGGTCGAGCGGAAGACGACGATTCCCATCCTGTCGAACTTCCTGCTTGAGGCCGAAGAAGGACGCGTCACCATCACGGCGACCGATCTCGATCAGAGCATTCGGACCTCGTGTGCAGCTAAGGTGAAGAAGCCGGGAAGCTGCACCATTCCGGCGCGCAAGCTGTACGACTACATCAAGCTGTTAGCCGACGGCGACATCGGCATCAAGCTGATGGAGAATCACTGGATCCAGATTCGCAGCGGACGTTCGAACACAAAAATGGTGGGTATGGCACGCGCGAATTTCCCGCAGATTCCGGTCTTTCCGGAAGTGGGCATCGTGAAGATACCCGCCGCATCGCTGCGGGGAATGATTGCGCGCACTATTTTCGCCATCTCGAACGAGGAGTCACGCTACACGCTGAACGGCGCGCTGCTGGTGTTGAAAGCAGAGTCCATGGCGATGGTTGCTACCGATGGACACCGCCTGGCGTTCGTCGAGAAGACCGGCGAGGCATTGGCGAGCGTCACCGGCGAGAAGAAGACGCTGGTGCCGCGCAAGGCACTCAGCGAGTTGCAATCGCTGCTCGCGAACAGCGATGAAGAATTCGTCGAGTTTGCCGATGATGAGCAGACCTTGTTCTTCCGCAGCGGCGGCCGCACCTTGACTTCGCGCAAGCTGACCGGACAGTTTCCGAACTACGAAGCGGTCATGCCGCGCGACAACAACAAATTCGTCATCGTGCGCGCTGCAGACCTCGGCAGTTCGATTCAGCGCGTCGCACAGTTTGCGGATGAGCGCTCGAACGCCATCAAGATGAAGCTCGAGCAGAACGAATTGAAGATTTCGTCTTCGTCGACCGACTCTGGCGAGTCAGAAGACACCATTGAGACGCCGTACCAGTTCGACGCGATCATGGTCGGGTTCAACGCGCAGTACCTGCTGGATTTCCTCAAGGTAAGCGGAACCACAGAAGTTCGTCTTGAGTTCAAAGATGCGCAGTCGGCCGGACAAATCCGTCCCGAAGATGCGGCTGATGATTTCAAGTATCGCTACATCATCATGCCCATGCGTATCTGACCGCAGGAAGACACAAGAGATGAGCGCATGATGGCCGGCGCTCCTCGAGCTAAGCGGACTCGACTAGGCCTGTCGTGCGGCGGTGAGGACATCTCGTAGACCCGCTGCCTCGAGCGCTGCTCCGAGCATCGCCTCATGGCCCATGCACGAATTGAGCATCAGGTGATAGAGGTGCGGATTCTCCCAGTCGTGTCCATAGAAGCGCCGGATGTGTGCAGCCCGCCGCTGATTGGTAGCGAGGATCTCCTCTTCGGCAGAAGCAGCTTTCTCAGGAAAATTCTGTGTTACCCACTTCACCTTGCGAGCCATTGAGGCAAAGACGAAGATGTGGAAAGCACCCCGCACGTTGGCGAGGGCGCTGGATGCGCCGCGACCGACGATGACACAGTTGCCGTGCTCCGCAGCCGCGTGCATGGTCTCACGAAGCAGCTCGACGAAGCGGTCACTATCGAAGCGGGCTTCCTCCGCACTCGAGAGCCGATCGACGCTGCCATACCAGAAGGCGCGGCCGTAGCGGAAGTACCAGGGGTCGATCTGCTCGTCGTACGACTGCGCCACCTCTGCGGATACTTTTGCTCGGTCGGCGATCGTAGTGAGCAGCTTCCCGTCCAGCAACTCCCAGCCGAGGCGGTCCGCAAGCAGGCTGGCGAACTCCGCCCCCTGACTGCCGTACTCGCGTTCTATCGTAATGAACCGAACCATTTCGTCACCCGCTTGCGGAAACTCGCAACCAGTGCGGGAATAGTAGCAAACGCCTAGAGTTTCAGGTCAACCACCGTCGCGCCGCCGCCGCCCTCGCTCTGTTGCGCCTCGGTCACCTGTGCGACCTGAGGGTGCGTTTGCAGATGCCCTCGCAGGGCACGGCGCAGGGCCCCGGTGCCCGTGCCGTGGACAATTCGTACACGCGGGGCACCCGATAGGAATGCGCGGTCGAGGAACCTTTCGAGTTCCTCCATCGCTTCGTCCACAGTGCGGCCGATGACGTTCAATTCCGTCACCGCTGCAGCGCCATCGCTGAGAGAAACAGAGATGCCGCGCGACCCACGTGCCGCAGAGAGTGGCGAAGCAGCGGCGTCGGCGTGCGAGGAAACTACCTGCGCGATGTCGTCGCGAGGTACGCGCATCTTCATCGCGCCGATCGCGACTTCGAAGGTGTTGTCATCGATCTGCCGCCGCACCTCGCCAGTCTTTCCCAGCGAGCGGAGCTTCACCGTATCGCCGACCGCAACGTTGCGTACGATGTGCGGCTGCGCCTGAGAGTCGCCGCGGTCAGCGCCGGTGCGATGGGCGACGACCGTCGACTTGAATTGCTCGCTGAAGTCGCGGCGCAACTGCGCGATGCGGCGTTCCGAGTCGCGAGAGGCTTTTTGCTGAGCAGCGCGATCTTCAATCGCGCGTACGGTTTCGCGCATACGATATTCAAAATCTTTGAGGATCGATTCGATTTTCTGTTCGAGCTCGCGCACCTTGGCGCGCTGCTCCTTCATGCCTTCGGAACTGAGGCGGCTTTGCTCGCGTGCGACAGCTTGCTCCCGCTCGCGCAGCTGTGCCCGTTCCGATTCAACCTCGGCGATCTGGCGATGCAACTGGTCGAGAAAGCGGCCTATGTCTTGGGTCTGAGTGCCCAGGCGCTGTCGCGCGGCAGCGATCGTTTCAGCATCGAGGCCGAGCCGCTGCGCCATGCTGATGCCGGCAGAGGCGCCCGGCACGCCGACCCGCAGCGCATAGGTGGGCGCAAGGGTTCGTTCGTCGAATCCCGCCGCGGCATTTAAGACGCCAGGGGTATTTGCGGCATAAATCTTAAGGGCTGTGTGATGCGTGGAGATGATAGACCATCCGCCGATGGCGAGAAAGCGCGCGGCCAGGGCGGCTGCGAGGGCCGCGCCTTCTTCGGGGTCGGTGGCCGAGCCGAGTTCATCGAGCAGGACAAGCGAATGTGCGGACGCAACCTGGGCAATGTGCCGGATGTTGCTGATGTGCGCGGAGAAGGTCGAGAGATTCTGTTCGATGGATTGCGCGTCGCCGATGTCGGCCAGCAGCGCGTCAAATAGCGGCAGAGACGCTTGCTCAGCCGGAACGGGTATGCCGGCTTGGGCCATCAATGCGAGCAGCCCGAGAGTCTTGAGCGCGACTGTTTTGCCACCGGTGTTGGGGCCGCTGATGACAAGCTGGCGTGCTCCGGCCAGATCGACGGTCAGCGGAATAATTTCCGCGCCTTCGCGACGTAGACGACGCTCGAGCAAGGGGTGGCGCGCATTTGTAACCGTGATGGTGGCGGATGGCGATTCGTCCGGCGTGTCGGTTATTTCGGGTCGGGTGCAGTTGTACTCTCTCGCAAACAAGGCACGTGCTGCGAGGGACTCGATCTCAGCCAGCACCTCGACGCCAACCGCGATTGCAGGCGCCAGCTGGGCGATGGCGCGCGTCATGCCTTCGAGGATGCGGCGCACTTCCTCCTGCTCCTCATCAAGCAGGCCAATGAGTACATTGTTTTGTTCGATGGTTTCGAGGGGCTCAAGGTAAGCCGTCTGTCCGCTCGAACTCGTGCCGTGGACGACCCCGGGGATACGCCGCTTCCACTCCGCCTTGACGGGGATCACGAATCGCTCGCCGCGCACGGTAATTAATTCTTCCTGTAAAGAGCCGTCATCGCTCATGCGTCGCAGAGTCGCGCGGAGGCCTTCTTCGATGGCGCGTTGCTGCCGCTCGATCTCGCGGCGAATGCGCCCGAGCGCCGGAGAAGCGTTGTCCGCGAGCGTTCCGTCCGGCGCGAACTTTTCGCGCAGTCCAGCGGTCAGGCGCGCGAAATCGACTGGCAGCAGGGGCGCGGAAAGCGCCTCAATCTCTGGCCAGTTGTCGACGATGGCGGCGGGAGGGGCGGCAACAATCGCTCGCCATTGCGCGATGCGGTCGACCACGCCGAGCAGGTCGCGGATTTCTTCCGCATCGAGCGCGGCACCCTGAATGCGCGAGCGGTCGAGCAGCAACTGCGGATCGAACATCCCGGCGAATGCGACACGCGTTCCGGCGGCCAACAGCCGCTGCATCTCAGCGACGCGCGCCTGCTGCTGGTTGATCCAGTTCAAGTCGCTCGATGCTTCCAGCCCAGCGACACGGGCTTTTCCGAGAGCGGAGTCGGCGTAAGCGGCGATCATGTCGCGCAAATCAGCGAAGCCGAGTGCGCCGGCGCTCGATTCTCGGAGAGGATGTGGAGTTTCAGCCATCGCCCTCAATGGTACGGCTACAATCGACAGCGATGGAATTTCCAGTGATACGCATGCGTCGTCTGCGCCGTACCCCGGCGCTGCGCTCGCTTGTTCGCGAGACGCGGCTTGAACCGGGCGCTTTGGTGCTGCCTGTTTTCGTATGTCCCGGCGAAGGCGTGCGCCGCGAGATTTCTTCGATGTCGGGAGTATTCAATCTCTCGGTCGATGAAACGGTAAAAGAAGCACAAGAGGCGGCAAGACTCGGTCTGGGCGGCCTGCTGCTGTTCGGAATCCCGACCGACAAGGACGAACAGGCCAGCGGTGCATGGGATGAAGAAGGCATGGTGCAACAAGCGCTGCGGGCTTTGAAGAGAGATCGAGCACTGGATTCGCTGGTGATGATCGCGGATGTCTGCCTGTGCGAGTACATGTCGCACGGGCATTGCGGAATCGTGAACCGTGACGGGGACGACTTCCACGTGGAGAACGATACGAGCGTCGATCTGTTGGCGCGCACGGCGGTTTCGCTCGCTACCGCCGGGGCGGATATTGTTGCGCCAAGCGACATGATGGATGGTCGCATCGCGGCCATTCGCGAAGCTCTCGACGAGGACGCGCAGGACCAGGTACCCATTCTGTCGTATGCGGCGAAGTTTGCGTCTGCGTTTTACGGGCCATTCCGAGAGGCGGCGGATTCTGCGCCGCAGTTTGGCGATCGCCGTAGTTATCAGATGGATGGCGCGAACGCACGCGAAGCCATGCGCGAGATCGAGCTGGATATTGCGGAGGGCGCGGACATGATCCTGATGAAGCCGGCGCTGCCGTATCTCGATGTTATCCGCGATGCCCGCGAACGCTTCGATGTGCCACTCGGCGCATATCAAGTGTCGGGTGAGTATGCGATGCTGCAGGCCGCGTTTGCCAAAGGCTGGCTTGAGCCGGAACGGGCGATGCTGGAGTCGCTGCTGTCGATTCGTCGCGCGGGTGCGGGCTTTATTGTGACCTATTTTGCGAAGGCAGCGGCGAAAGCGCTGGCGTAGACGATGCTGGTGTCTTTAGCGAACTAGCGATCGAGTTCCGCAAAAAGCTCACCGAGCTCAATGCGAATTGGCGTGCCTGGCAGCACAATCTCTGCCGCCTCAGGCTGTTGGAATCCGCTGTGCGTGCAGCGATATGCTTCACGCCTTGCCGGGTCGACGATCCAGACATGCTTGACATCGAAGCCGAGATAATCTTCCACGCGCTCACGCATTCTGCGCAGAGTGTCTTCGGGCGAAAGAATTTCAAAAATCGCCAGC
>JBBPYY010000054.1:0-16269 GCA_038199445.1 Terriglobales bacterium
CAGCAGCAGATATAACGTGCCGACCAGCACGATCGAAATGAGAATTGCTCGTGGAATATTGCGTGCCGGCTCGCGAATTTCTCCGCCGAGAAAGCAGACGTTGTAGTAACCCCAGTAATCGTAGGTTGCGGTTAGCATCGCGGTGCCGAGGCCGAGAAGAAATGCGCCGGAGAGATGGAATGCATGCGGCGGAAGCGTGAATGCGCGCGCTGCGTCGAAATGAAGCAGTCCCGCGAGAATCACCCAGCCCAGCGTGAGCAACACAATTACGCCCATCACGACAGAAATTCGCCCGACATCGCGAATCTTCCGATAGAGCAGCAGCGTGGCGATTAGCGCCGCCGCCATCGCGACCAGCGTGTATGCGCCCAGTGAAATTGCAAAATGAAAGCCGTAGATCACAGTGGAGTGCGCATACCAGACACGCGCAAGCGAGGGAAACAGATACGTCGCATATTGCGCGAGGCCCACGCAGCCAGATGCAATCGACAGTGGTGCGCTGAAAATGAGCTGCCACACAAACAGAAATCCCAACATACGCCCGGTGCGTTGCCCGCCATACAGGCGCTTGAGAAATGGATATGGCCCGCCCGCGTCTGGGAATGCCGCGCCCAGTTCCGCCCAAACCAGCCCATCGCAAAGCGCGATCAGGGCGCCGAGCAGCCAGCCGAGTAGCGCCTGTGGGCCTCCCATCGCGCCGACGATCAACGGCAGCGTAATGAATGGCCCTACGCCAACCATGTCCGTCACATTCAACGCGATCGCCTGACTCAGGCCGACGCCGCGATCCAGGCCCATGTCGCGGTCGCTGTTCTCCTTTGTGGCTGGCATCTGTCCGGTGAGTATAGCGGCGGCTCGACTATTTGAGCATCGTGCACACCGGATTGCATCGAACCATTAGACTCAAATGCAATCTCCGCCTTCTGACATCACTCGATAAACATGACTCGAAAAAGACTGCGCTTCCTCACACTTCTGGTTCTCTCGACGCTCTCTAGCGCCGCCGTCACGCCTGCGTCGCAGACTGAGCTGCCGTCGCGGCTCGAAGCAGCGAGTCATTCCTCGCCGCTGCCGATCGATGCTGATGCAAAGGGGCTTGAGCAGATGTTGCGCAAGCTGCGCACGCGAGCCAGCATAATGACCATCGTTGCGCATCCTGACGACGAAGACGGCGGCATGCTCACTTTAGAGGCGCGCGGCCACGGGGCCCGCGTCGGCATCATGACGTTGACGCGCGGCGAAGGCGGGCAAAATATCATGTCTGCCGATTCAGGGGACGCGCTCGGTCTGCTGCGCACCGAAGAATTGCTCGCCGCCGATCGCTACTACAACGCCGACCAGTACTTCGGCACGGAGGCCGATTTCGGCTTCTCCAAAACGCTGGAAGAAGCCATGCAGCAATGGACGCACGACCGCGTGCTGCGCGACGTCGTACGGGCCGTACGCACTTATCGTCCGCTGGTTCTGACGTCCACTTTTATTGGCGCGCTCACTGATGGTCACGGCCATCATCAGGTTTCGGGCGAAATGGCGCAGGAGGCTTTCCTTGCAGCCGGCGATCCCAACGTGTTTCCAGAACAAATCCGCGAGGGCCTTCTGCCCTGGCAACCCCTCAAGGTCTACGCGCGTTTGCCTTTTTTTTCGATCACGGAAAAAGGCATGTATGACTACGCAACGCAGAAGTGGGCGCCTGTACGTTTTCACGACTATGTTTCAAATACCGACATCAACGGAACTCCCGCTGCAAACGTTGTCGAACACGAGGGTGTCATGGACCCGGCCCTTGGCGCGACCTACGTGCAGGTCGCATTCCAGGGATTGATGCAGCAGAGGTCGCAAATTCCCGGCACCATCAGTGCTCCATCCGGTGTTCACGATGTTGAATACCACCGCTTTGGCTCGAAAGTTGCGGCGATCGACAAAGAGCAATCGTTCTTTGATGGAATCGACGTGACGTTGCGGGGAATTGCTGACCTCGAGCCTGAGGAACATTCCTTCCTGCGTCGGGATCTGGAAAATCTGCAACATCTCGTCGATCGCACACAGAAAGAGTTCGACGCTGCGGCGCTGCGAAAATCGGCACCCGGATTGGCCGAGGGCTTGACCGTCGTCAATGCGCTTATCGAGAAAGTGCATGCGAGCCAGCTGAGCGACGCAGAGAAATCTGCCGTCGTCTATGAACTGCACATCAAACAGCAGCAATTCAACGACGCACTCGCACTGGCGCTTGCTCTTCGCCTTGACGCTGTGGCTACGTCCGCAGGCAGCTTCGTGGTGCCGGGGCAGACATTGACTGTCGAGATCACTACGTCCTCTGATGCTGCGGCAAAGTTCGACAAGATCGACATGAGGTCCTCGTCCGGCGCAAACTGGCTTCGTTCACCAGAAACGCATCCTGCCACCCTCCCGGCCTCACCAGGCGCGACATACACTCAGCTGCACATGCAGGCGCCTCAGGACGCGTCGCCGATAGTGCCATATTTCACACGCACCTCTATCAGCCAGCCTTACTATGACCTTGCCGTCCCGGCTTACGCCGGCATGCCTCGCACGCCCTACCCGCTCACTGCGCACGCCAACTTTTCATACAACGGGGTAACGGTCTCGCTTGACCGCGTCGTGCAGACGGTCGCGAAGACCACGACATCCGCGAGCGAGCCATTGGTGGTTGCACCGCCGGTCGATGTCGTGGTGGCCCCGCCAATCCGTTACGAAGCGCTGCCGGGTCGACCGTTCACCATCACCGCTCATCTTCACAACAACGTGGCTGGCGCAGTAGGTGGCACGATCAAGTTCGCCGCCTACGATGGCATGCAAGTTGCCCCGTCTCAAGCTCCGTTCGCCATCATGGATGGTGGCGCTCACCAGGACGTTGCGTTTGAAGCGCAACTCGCCGGCCTGACGGAGAAGACATATCAAATCCCTGCATCGGGAAGATCCGAAGGGAAGGCGTTCGACTCCAGTTTTCGCGCCGTAGGCTATCCCGGGTTGCGCACTTCCTACGAATCGAAGCGAGCGATCATCCGCGTTGTCGGTGTGAACGCTCGCGTCGCGCCCAATCTCAAAATCGGTTACGTGGCCGGCACTGGGGACAACGTCCCCTCCGCGCTTGAAAACCTCGGCGCCATCGTCCACCTGCTAACCGACGATGAACTAAAAAACACCGACCTTGCACACTACGACGCCATACTCCTCGGCATTCGAACCTATGGCGCGCGTGAAGTATTGAAGCAGGTAAATTCCCGGCTGCTTGATTACGTGAAGCAGGGCGGTACTGTGATCGTTCAGTACAACTCCGGCCAGTATGACCACAATTACGGGCCGTTTGAATATTCGCTGACCAGCGACCCGGCGCGCGTCGTCGAAGAAAAAGCCGAAGTAACAATCCTCAATCCCGGCGCGCCGCTTTTCGCGTGGCCGAACCAGATCACAACACGGGATTTCGATCACTGGGTGGAAGAGCGCGGACACTCTTTCATGCGGTCGTGGGATTCGCACTACAGCGCCTTGACCGAGACTCACGATGCTGGGCAGGAGCCACAGCGCGGCGGCCTGCTCGTTGCCGACTACGGCAAGGGCGTCTATGTGTATGTCGCGTACGCGCTGTATCGCCAACTCGACGAGGGCGTACCGGGTGCCTATCGCCTGCTCGCCAATCTCATCAGCTTGAAACAAAATCCGAACCGCACCCGGTGAAACACTAGATTGAGCATCCCAGCCTGAATGCTTGACTCCATTGCGATCTGGATCATCGCTTCGCTGACGATCCTCGGTGTGTTGTGGCGGCCGGGCGGCATTCGTGAAGTATGGTGGGCAGCCAGTGGAGCGTTACTGCTGGTCGCGTTTCGCCTGTTGCCGCTCGCGGATGCAGGAAGCGCCGCATGGTCAGGAAAGGATGTCTATCTTTTTCTGACCGGCATGATGCTGCTCGCGGATATGGCCCGGCGTCAGGGTCTCTTTGACTGGATCGCCGCCTCGGCCTCGCGCGCATCGAACGGCTCACCGCGCCGCCTCTTCCTGCTGGTCTATCTTGCAGGAGTCGCTGTCACAGCGCTGCTGTCGAACGATGCCACGGCCGTCGTCCTGACGCCCGCCGTCCTCGCCGTGGTGCGCCGCGCAAAAGCGAAGCCAATGCCCTACCTGTTTATTTGCGCGATGGTGGCCAACGCCGCCAGTTTTCTGCTGCCCATCTCAAATCCCGCGAACCTGGTCGTGTTCGGCGATCGACTACCGGGCCTGTCCCAGTGGCTGCGCTGGTTTCTGCTTCCCGCACTTGTCTCTGTACTGGTCACCTTCGTCGCGCTGCGCTTCTTCTGGCGCGAAGAACTCCGCGAGGAACTCGCTCCACAAACCGAGAGCCCAAAGCTGTCTCGTGGTGGCATCGTGACAGCATTAGGCCTGTTGCTGTCCATAGGCGCGTTGCTGACGGCCTCGGCGTTCGAGGTTCCGCTAGGCGCGACTACATGCGCCGCCGCTTTTGCAGTGTTGCTGATCGTCACCGCGATGACATCTCTCGATGAATTGCGCGCGACCCTCTCGGAGGTCTCGTGGAGCATATTGCCGCTCGTCGCCGCCTTATTCGCAATCGTAGAAGCGGTGAAGAACGCCGGAGCACTGCACCTGACCGCAGCAGCCCTTTCGCGAATCGCCACGCTGCCCGCTCCCTGGTCCGCCGTGGCCGCGGCGTGGGGCACAGCGATCCTCGCAAACGTGGTTAACAATCTGCCGGCGGGACTGATCGGCTCGGCCGGACTTCAGGCGTCAGGCGTTTCGACGATATTGCACCGAGCCGTGCTCATCGGAATCGACTTGGGCCCGAGCATCGCGATCACCGGTTCTCTGTCCACGATTCTCTGGCTGACCGCCCTGCGCAAAGAAAACATTGAGGTCACGGGCGCGACCTTCTTCCGCGTCGGAGTGCTGGTAACTTTACCCTCGCTCACGCTAGCGACGCTGGCGCTACTGCTCACCCGCTGACGCTTATTCCGCAAACGCAGCGATGTTGTGCCGCACATCTGCTCCGCGTACCCAGAAGATGACATCCTCGGCGATATTCGTTGCGTGGTCGGCGATTCGTTCAAGATTGCGCGCAATGATCAGCGCATTCAACGCTTGCATGGCGGCTTGTGAATTCGACTCCATTACCTTCATCAACGCTTTGTGCGCGCGGCGGTTCATCTCGTCGATCTCGTCGTCCATCATCAACACGCGTTCAGCCAAAGCAGCGTCAGCCTCAAGCAGCGACTGCACCGCCATGCGGATCATGCTGACGGAAAACTCTCCCATCTCAACGATGTCGACGGGCAAATCCACCTTAGGTTCATCAATCACGGCTTCGGTGAGGCGCGCGATATTGACGCTCTGGTCGCCGATGCGCTCAAGGTCGCTGTTGATCTTAATTACAGCCAAAATGAACCGGAGATCGATCGCCATGGGCTGTTGCATCGCCAGCAAGTCGTACGCCATTTCATCCAGTTCGCGCTCGGCGGAGTTGATCGCCGGCTCGTTCTCATAGACATAGTGGCACAACGTGGCATCGGCCTTGTAATAACCGTCAAGCGCCGCATCCAGCGCCTGCTGCGCGAGCGCTGCCATTGCGAGTAGCTTGTCTTTTAGCTCGGCCAAACTCTGATGAAATTGAATCCGCGGCAAAGCAGTCTCCCCCAACCCATTATTCTGCGACTGACTTGCGAATGCACGATGAAAATTGACGTGAGGTGCCGTACTCGCACCTAGATGACCGAGACCGTCCGGCACGCCTGATTCAAGCGCACCTCAGCGCGAATCCTGCGAGCAGTCTAGCCGAGCCGCCGCTCCGCTTCCTGCGTCGCATGGTAGATCTCGTCAAACGACTCAACCGAGTACAGCACCTTCTGCATCTCCGACGTAGAGAATTGCTGATCCAGCACCTGCTCAAGATTAAAAGGCCGAATCTCTGGTCCGCCTTCGATCACATAGGTGCACTCGCCATGCGAAGAAATCAATCCGCTGCCGTAAACCTTGATCTTGCCTGCCTGACGAATCACTCCGAACTCGACTGTGAACCAGAAAAGCCTACCCATTCTCTCTAGGTCTTTCTTGTCGGTCAGTTTCGCGCAGACCTCGCCGTAGTGCTGCAGGAAGTCTGCAAAAACTGGATGCGCGTGCATCGGGACGTGGCCGAACACGTCATGAAATATGTCTGGCTCCGGCGTGTATTCGAGCGAGTCGCGGCTACGCAGCCAAGTGGTTGTCGGAAATTGCCGCGCCGCGAGCATCTCGAAAAATGCGTCCGCCGGCAGAAAACCGCTCACCGGAGTTGCGTTCCACCGAGTACGTGGCCCCAGTCTTCGATTGGTGTCACTCAGATCTGGAATGGAATCTTCCCGCAATCCGATCTGGTCGAACCCGTCGAGATACTCCGCGCACGCATGCTCATGCAACTGCGGCATCCGCCGCCGCACCAACTCGGCCCAAGTTGCATGCTGCTCCGACGTATAGGCAGCAAAGTCCTGCTTGATGAGAAACGGTCGCGAAACGTTGAAAGTGTTCGGGGTAGTTTCGGTCAACACAGCAGAACTCCTTAATCCAAAAAGAACACAACTCATGATGATGCGGCGCGGGAAACGCGAGTGTCAAACGCAGGCGGAAAGAGGGAGGGTTAACTTCAGGTGGGCACGGACGAGGAGCAAGTTCGCGGGTGCCACAAATCACAGAGGCGGCCATTTAGCTTCGTCAGTCGCGCGAGAACATCTCACGCAACGGACCGATCACCATAGGATGGCCGATTCTTCAGGAAGAATATGTTGCAACGAAGCCGCCTTGTTTTACAGTGAACTCTTGGGTCCGCCGGGGCGGCCGCGTGTACGACGAGCCTATGTCGCCCACGTGCGGCGAATTTGTGAGCACAAAGATTCAGGACTAGCTACGCTTCGCGGGTGTCAACTTCCTTCAAGCGTGCAGCCTTGCCACGCAGACCGCGCAGATAAAATAGCTTAGCGCGGCGAACGCGTGCGGAGCGGACCTTCTCGATTTTGTCGACGACCTTGGAATTGAACGGGAAGATACGCTCGACGCCTTGGCCGAAGCTCATCTTGCGCACGGTGAAGCTGCCCTGCGGCCCGTTTTTGATGGCGATAACGATGCCTTCGAACGCCTGCAGACGCTCTTTTTCGCCTTCTTTAATCTTCACCTGAACACGTATGGTGTCCCCAGCGGCAAACTTCGGCAGGTCAGTGCGTTGCAGCTTGTCAGCCAAGCGCTGCATAACGGGATGAATGGACATTTGCTTTTCCTGAAGTCGCTCACCCATAACAGGGAGCTGAGATTTTCGATTCGTAACCGAATCCGTAGTTTACACGGATTCAACGGATTTTGCGCGGCGAAGCTGCTCCAAGGATTTCGCGTCTTCTGTCGATAATTGCGCGCCGTTGAGCAGATCCGGCCGATTCGCGAACGTTTTCTTCAGAGCCTGCTGGCGCCGCCACGCGCGTATGCGCGCGTGGTCGCCTGAGGACAAGATTTCCGGTACACGCAGACCGCGGAATTCTAGAGGACGCGTGTAGTGTGGATAGTCCAGCAGTCCTGCGGCGTCGTGGGTGGAGTGGGGAACTGAGCCGTCCTGCTCCGCCAGTCCGCCGAAGCTCTCATATCGCGACGAATCTTCGTTCCCCAGAACCCCGGGCATCAGACGCGCGACCGCGTCGATGATGACAGCGGCTGCCAGTTCTCCGCCGGAGAGAATGTAGTCCCCGATTGAGATTTCACGATCGACGATTAGTTCGTTGACGCGTTCATCCACTCCCTCATATCGGCCGCACAGAAAAACCACGCGCTCGAGCGAAGCAAGTTCCTGCGCGATCGCTTGCATGAATGGGCGGCCTTGTGCGGACAGCAAAACGACGCACTCGCGCTTTGCTTCCCGGCCTGCTTTCTCGGCGAGGCCGAGCGACTCGACCGCTTCGACCAGCGGCTCCGGCTTCAGCACCATTCCCTCGCCGCCGCCGAAGGGGCGGTCATCTACAGTGCGATGTCTGTCGTGCGTGAAAGCGCGCAGATCGTGCGTCGCGATCGACAGGATTCCAGACGAAATGCCGCGCGAGAGCACGCCATGATCAAGCGGTCCGCGAAAAAAGTCCGGAAAGATCGTGATGATGTCGAATCGCACTATTCCTCGCTAGTGTCGTGCTCGCTGTTTTCTGCCTGCTCCTCGCTCGAGGTCGGGGCATTCAATTCCGTCAGGCCGTCAGGCAACGCCATCTCAATGCGTTTCGCAGCGACATCCACACTTCGCAGATAGGCGCGTGCAAACGGAATCAGAAGCTCGTCGCCATCGTGCCGACGTACGATCAGCAGCGCTGTCATCCCTTCAGGCCGGTCGACGTCTTCTACCACTCCAATGATACGTTCAGCGTCATTGGCGACGTCGATCAGGGAACAACCAATCAGGTCGCTGATGTACTGCGCATCTTCGTCGAGCGGGGCGCGTTCTTCGCGCGGGATGACAACCTCGAAATCGCGCAGCGCCTCGGCCTGAGTGATGCTGTCGGCGCCGGCGAATTTCAGCACGACACGCCCCGCATTTTTCCCCAGGGGCAGCCAGTGCTGCTCCAACTGCACTTCGGTCGCGACCTCAGAACGGGGAGCCAGCAGAAACAATCGGCGACGCTCCGCGAATCGCTCCGGGAAGTCAGTCAGCAGTTCGGCGAGCACTTCACCATGCCGCCCCTGCGCGCGAACGATTTGAGCAAGCACCGTCCATGTCTCAGTCCTGGCAGTCACGCTGAAAGTTTAGTGCTTGCCAGGCTATGCGCGCTCGCCCGGATCGCGGTCTTCTTCAAGAATGTCGAGAGTATAGCGGTGGTGACTCTTCATGCTGACGGCGCCGAGAATGGTTCGCAGAGAGCGCACCGTCCGCCCTTGTTTCCCGATAACTTTGCCGATGTCTGCCGGGGCGACGCGCAAACGCAGCGCGGTGGAATCAGCAGCAACGATGGCTTCTACCGCGACTTCTTGTGGAGCATCGACAAGGACGCGCGCGATCTCAGTGATCAACTCCTGCATTCTGGCGTTGCTGGACTGGGGGGGATCGAGGGGGTTCGCCGGATTTACTGGCGCTGCGGGGTCGGTCATCGTGGGTGCGCTCTTTCTTGGCGGCGCAGTGGTGCTACTGATTCAGCCGAAAAGCCTTATACCGGAATGGCCAAGACAAAGTCATTACAAAAAAGCTAAGCGCCCGCGCAACAGTGCACGAGCGCACAAAATGCCCTTTCAGGGTCGACTCAGTTATGAGGCGGCAGCAGCCGGTAACGGTTGATACTTCTTCACCAGTTTGCCGACCGTTTCAGACAATTGCGCGCCCTTGCCCGTCCAATATTCGATGCGCTCGGTCTCAAGCTTTACGGACGCCGGCGATGTGCGCGGATTGTAGGTTCCCACAACTTCAACAGAGCGGCCATTGCGTGCGCGACCCTTTTCAATCACAACGACGCGATAGTAGGGCTGTTTACGGGCGCCGACACGCGATAAACGAATCATTAACACAGAAGTTTGTTCCTCTCAAAAGCGGGTATTGCCGGTGAGCATCGCGGACGAACGCACGCAGAGGCGGCACACTCGTGGAGCTTCCAACTGTGTTAAGTATCGCCGAATCTGGCCATTTTCGCAAGATTGACAGGCGGCGCCAATCGCATCCTTGTCACGAGATAGGGATAAACTAATGCCATGGGTAACAATTTTAAAACTGCTCTCCTGCTGACCTCGCTGACCTTGTTTCTGATCTTCATCGGCGGGGCCATCGGCGGTCATAGCCGCATCGGCGCCTCGAACGGCATGGTGCTGGCGTTTGTGCTGGCGGCCGTAATGAATTTCTCGAGCTACTTTTTCTCTGACAAGATCGCGCTGGCGATGTATAGCGCAAAGCCGGTAACGCGCGAAGAGTTGCCGCGGGTCTATCAGGTGGTCGAGCGCATGACGCAACGCATCGGGTTGCCGATGCCGAAAATCTATGTCATTCCCACCGACTCGCCCAACGCATTCGCCACAGGGCGCAATCCCACGCATGCGTCTGTCGCCGTGACCCAAGGCATTCTGTCGCTGCTCGACGATGAGGAACTCGAAGGCGTGCTGGCGCACGAACTTGGACATGTGCGCAATCGCGATATCCTCACCAGTTCGGTCGCGGCGACGCTCGCTGGCGCAATCACCCTGCTTGCGCGCATGGGCTTCTGGGCAAGTCTGTTCAGCGGAGGCGATTCTCGTGATCGGCGTGACGGGGGCGGCCTGACCGCGCTGCTGATGATCATCCTCGCGCCCATCGCGGCCATGCTGATCCAGCTTGCGGTGTCGCGTTCGCGCGAGTACGAGGCAGACGCGAGTGGCGCGAAGCTGACGGGCAATCCATACGCGCTCGCGCGCGCGCTGCAAAAACTCGACGCGTATTCAAAGCGCGTTCCGTTGATCGCGAATTCGTCTACGGCGCACCTGTTCATCGTGGCGCCGCTTATCGGCTCCGGTGGATTTGGGAATCTGTTCTCGACCCATCCGCCGATGGCGAAGCGCATCGCCCGCCTGACCGGTCACGAGCAGATATAACTTGCGCACCCTATTGAATATCGTCGCCCTGCTCGCACTGGCTTTCTGGATTGGCTCAGAGCTGTTCTTCGGAGCGGTGCTGGCACCGGCTGTATTCGGCATTCTGCCGCCGATGTTTGCTGACCAGGCTCAGGGAATGCACGCAGCCGGCGCGGTGGTCGGTACGGCCATCGCACGACTTCACTATCTCGGTATCGGATGCGGCATGGTTTTTCTACTCGCAACTTTCATGCTCGGCCGACTCCATTCGTTAAAAAACTTGTTCGCGCAAGCAGGCTTGGTTGTCGTGATGCTTCTGCTGACGTCGTACTCTCAATTCTCCGTCATTCCGCGGATGGACACAGCCCGCCAGTCAGCCGGTGGAATGGTGGCGTTCGCGACTCCAGGCAATCCGGCGCATGAGGAGTTTGAAAAATTGCACGTACAAAGCACTCGCGTCGAGGGCGGCATATTGCTTTGTGGGCTGCTCGCGTTCTGCTTCGCTGTGAAAACAGCAGAGTTGTCCCCGCGTATCTCGCGATGAACTCGGTTTCCTAACGCTCGACGATGTTCTTACACGGTTCTAGCGTTGCGAACGACTGCTCAGACGTGCACCCATCCTTTGCAGGTCTAACGGTCTGTGAGCTTCGTCCCGTATCATTTCCAGTAAGGACAACCATGAAGACCGGTATTATCGGCCTGCCGCAGGTAGGCAAGACTTCTCTGTTTAAAATTCTGACCAAGTCTCAGATCGAACTGGGATATTCGAACCCCAAAGAGATTCACCTCGGGATGGCGCGCGTTCCTGATGAGCGCCTCGAAAAGCTCGCGGCTCTGTACGAGCCGAAAAAGACGATGTACGCGACTGTCGAATTTGCCGATGTCGCAGCCATAGGACAGGAATCGCTCAAAGAAACAAATCTGCTCGCTTCATTACGCAACGTTGACGCGTTGATTCATGTGTTGCGCGCCTTTGAAGACGAGTCTGTTCCGCTGGCCGCCCCGCTCGATCCGCTGCGCGATATTAAGAACGTCGAGTTCGATTTGATGGTCAGCGATCTGACGCAGATCGAAAAGCGACTCGAGCGCGTCGAAAAGGATCTCAAGAAAGCACGCACCAGTGAGGTTGAGAAGGAACATGCGCTATTGCTGAGAGCGAAAGAATCACTCGAGGCTGAAAAGCCGCTGCGCGAGATGGAGATGACCGTCGACGAGCGCAAGCTGATTCGCGGCTTTCAGTTTCTTTCGCAGAAGCCCATTCTCTACGTCCTGAACATCACCGAGAGCATGACTCTTGGCATTGATCTAGAAGCGGCCGTCGGGAAGTGGAACATTACTGAACCCGCTTCGCGTCCAAACGCCGGGGGCACCGCGATCTGTGGGAAGGTTGAAGCGGAACTCGCAGACATGGAAGAGGAAGAGGCGGCCGAGTTCCTCTTGAGCTACGGCCTCACAGAGAGCGGCCTCCGTCGCCTGATTCGCAAGAGCTACGAACTCCTCGGCCTCGTCTCCTTCTTTACAGTCGGTGAAGATGAATGCCGCGCATGGACAATTCCCGTGAAGTCGCGCGCGCAGGAAGCCGCCGGTGCGATTCACTCTGACCTGGAAAAGCATTTCATTCGTGCTGAAACCATCCACTGGGACACATTGCTGGCTGCGGGCTCTGAGGCGAATGCGCGAGCCCACGGAACACTACGTCTTGAGGGCAAGGACTATATCGTGCAGGACGGTGACGTAATGCATATCAGGCACAGCGGATGACCGCGCCGAGTATGAAACATTTCGCGTTACTGCTGCTGCTTACTGCCGCCACGGGGTACTCGCAGGATGCGTCTCCTGCAGATCCATCACCCGCCGCCCAGCAGCAGACACAGCCTGCTGAAAAGCGTTTTTCTGTCACCCTGAAGCCGGCTGAGAATGGCCGCTACAACATCTCCGTCGAAAACCAGGGGACGCTGGCTATTATGGCCTGGGCGGTTGAGACATCCGACAACTCCAGCTCCAGCGTGGCGGCATCGCCGCTGCATATGTTCTTCGACACGGCTGCGAATTATCCGCAAGACCAGCCGCTTCAGCCACGCACCACCGTGAACAAACCGATTAATGGTCGCATCGGAGCCAACGGTGGCAGCGCCACCGTCGCGATGCGCGCCGTCATTTTCTCCGACGGATCGACGGCAGGCGATCCCGCGTGGATCGACAAGATTCTCGCGCGCCGCCAGCGTATGTATGTCGCGATCAACAAAGTAGAAGAAATCGTCCGAGAAGATGTCAGCCGTGAGCAGCGCATCGATCAGATCGTCTCTGACATTTCCCGCGAGCGCCTCGTCGCGCGCCAGCAGACCGAAGACGCAGATATCAATGCAGCGACCGATCGCGTTTACTCCATCGCGACCGGCCTGTTGAACTCCACCAAGAAGCTGAACGACGCAACGCAGGCGATCTGGAGTATCTATGAGCCTTGGCGTGGCGCGCTGCGCAGCTCCGTTCCAACCCAAGCGATGGACTAGATGGTTCGAAAAGGCCGCCGTCTGAATAGAATCGAACGCGCATGTCGATCGTACTGATCCTGGGAGTGGCAGCGGCCCTTGCAAACGTCGCCGGAGGACTGGCAGTATTGCGCGCGAAGCCCGCACGGCGCACGCTGCATTCCTTCATCGCGTTTGGCGCCGGCTTTCTGCTCTCCGTCGCGCTCGTGGAGATGCTGCCTGAGAGCTTGCGCACATTGCCGGCGCAGGGGGCATTGCTTGTGCTGCTGGGGTTCTCCGCGGTGCATCTGCTCGAACACACCATCACTCAGCATTTTCACTTCGGCGAAGAGACGCACAGCGATGAGTTTTTGCACGCGCACACGGGATACTCCGTGGTCATCGGACTCTCGGCGCATGCGTTCTTCGATGGTGTCGCGATCGCTTCCGGCTTCCTGCTCTCCGGCCGTCTGGGGTGGCTTATATTTGCCGCCATTTTGTTGCATAAGCTCCCGGAAGGCTTCACAGTTGCCTCGGTCATGCTGGCCGCTGGTCGTTCACGCCGGGCCGCGCTTGTTGCGGCAACCACGCTCGGCATCGCAACGCTTGCCGGCGTAATCCTGCTGCACGCTCTGCCGCAGCTCGTCCGTTTTGGGCTGCCGCTCGCGGCAGGTGTCGCCCTCTACGTCGCCGCAACGGACTTGCTGCCAGAAGTAAATCGTCAGCGCGGCTTGGTCTATCGCCTCATGTTCTTTGCCGGCGTCGCGGCGTTTCTCATGCTCGATATGCTCGGCGCGTAAAGGAGACACAGCAGTGCCACAGAGCTACGCATTGATTACAGGAGCGAGTTCGGGAATCGGTGAGGTGTTTGCCCGCGAGCTTGCTCGTGCCGGGCGCTCGCTCATTCTCGTTGCGCGCTCTACCGACAAGCTGGAATCGCTGCGCGCGGAATTGCAGTCAGCGCACCCGGGCGTCGAAGTCGTCGTCATTCCGCTCGATCTTTCGCAACAAAATGCGCCTGCGGAATTGTTCGCAGGAACCGAATCTCGCGGTTTGTATGTTGACTTATTAATGAACAACGCAGGCTTTGGAGCCTTTGAGCCATTTGCGGAATTGCAGTTGGAGCGGCAACTCGAAATGCTGCGCCTCAATGTAGAAGCACTCGTTGCACTCACTCACTTTTTTCTGCAGCCGATGCGCGCACGCCGCGCAGGTGCGGTTATAAATATCGCATCGACGGCGGCGTTTTTCCCCGGACCTTATTTCGCCACTTACGCGGCTACCAAGGCGTTTGTGCTCAGTTTCTCCCAAGCGCTATTCGTCGAAAACCGCTCACACGGAGTATTGGTTACGGCCGTGTGTCCGGGCGCCACGGCGACGAACTTTTTCGAGGTGGCGAAATGCAAACATTTGGCCAACAAATGCGCATGCAAACACCTCAGCAGGTCGTGCGCGAGGCGATGTACGCCTTACGGCGACGACAGGCAGTCGTGGTTACGGGAGTAACGAACAAGGCAATGGCCATCTCTAGCCGCTTTGTCCCTCGTGTAATATTGCTCAAGTTTTTGGCCCCATATTTGAGACAATGTATAGACGTCAACGAGCCAGCTGAATCAAGTTCCATCAGAAATACAACCAGTTGAAAAGGACAGTCATCCGAATTCGCTAATCCCTTCTATGGTCTCCTCTGTTCTCCTAGTAGATGACAGTGCGGTGCAAGCAGCCACGCGTCGCATGATTCTAGAGCGCGCCGGCTACCACGTGACCGTCTCACTCGACGCGCATGCAGCGCTGGGTCTTGTGACTGATCACGGCTGTTCTTCGCGGTACTCTCTGGTCATCACCGATCACGTGATGCCTGCTCTAAGTGGCGCGGAATTCGTTTCCGCATTGCGTGAGGTCTGCCCGTCGATGCCTGTGCTGGTTTTGAGCGGCATGGCAGAGGCGGAGTTTGAGTATGAAGAACTGGATGTCGAGTTCCACCTCAAGCCGTTTGCGCCAGAAGAGTTGCTAGCGACCGTGGCGCGTCTTATTGACGAACCCCCGATGGTGCGAACCGCCTAATTTTTACCTCCTCTTCATTGCTCGAATGGTTACGGTCTGTGATAATAGGCCGTTACCGATATGGCCCTCTTTGGAAGCTTCAGCTTAATTCTTGCCCTCATTTTGTCTGTGTACACATTGTTGGCTGGCGCACTTGCCCTGCGACAGCTTGCGGTCGCGCGAACGGCACGTTTCTCTCCGGAGCGGCTTGTAGAGACCTCTCGTCGTGCTGGCATCGCGAGTTTTATCGCGGTGACGGCGGCAGCGGTCGCGCTGGTTTATCTATCGTTCACAGACAATTTCTCCGTCGACTACATCCTGCACCACTCGAACCGCGCGCTGCCTAAGGCGTACAAGTTCTCTGCGCTTTGGTCGGGCCAGGAAGGGTCGTTGCTCTTGTGGGCGTGGTTGCTCGCGGCCTACGGATTCGTCCTGCGCATGCGGCACAAGGTAGACGTGAAGCTGACGGCCTACGCCTCCACCATCCTCGCCGGCGTCCAGATTTTCTTTCTGCTCCTTCTGAATTTTGCAGCTTACCCGTTCGCCATTGTGCCTGGGCCGGTGCCTCAGGATGGCTTCGGCCTGAACCCCCTGCTGCAGTATCCGGAGATGGTCATCCATCCGCCGATGTTGTACCTCGGTTATGTCGGTTTCAGCGTGCCGTTTGCATTTGCTTTGGGTGCGCTGATGATGCGGTACCCCGGCGAAAAGTGGATCCATATCACTCGCCGCTGGACCATGGTGACGTGGCTGTTTCTTACCTGCGGAATTTTTCTCGGCGCCCACTGGGCGTACAGCGTGCTCGGCTGGGGCGGCTATTGGGGTTGGGATCCGGTTGAGAACGCGTCCTTCATGCCGTGGCTGACCGGCACCGCGTTCCTGCACTCAGTGATGATGCAGGAAAAGCGCGGCATGATGAAGAGTTGGAACGTGTGGCTGATCTTTGTCACCTTCAAGCTGACGGTGCTCGGAACGCTGCTCACTCGGTCGGGACTGGTCTCAAGCGTTCACGCGTTCGCCCAATCTTCCATCGGCACATGGTTTTGGGTATTTCTGCTGATCGTGTTCCTGGTCTGCTTGTTTACCTATTTGCGACAAAGAGACCACTTGAAAACAGAAAACCACTTCGAGTCCGTCGCATCTCGCGAATCCAGTTTCCTGTTCAATAATTTGATTTTGCTCATTGCGTGTTTCTGCATCCTTTGGG
>JBBPYY010000055.1:0-22242 GCA_038199445.1 Terriglobales bacterium
AGATCGATCTGCAGGTGCGAGTAGAAGTAAGTATCTCCGTTCGGCCCGTGCAGACCGCCACCTCCGCCGCCGGGCGTGATGGGCCCCGCATCGCGCTTGTTGTAGCCGTAGGAGAAGATGTTCGCCTGGTTATACGTCGCTCCCAACCGCAGCGATAATCCCCGCTTGTCATAGGTCGGACTGACATTGAAAGTATTCGGCGCTTGACGCAGCAGTGAAGGCGTCGAACCACCTGGTCCCCGGTTCGGTCCGCTGATCTGGCCCGGCTGTATCACCGCCGGGTCAATGAACAACGGCAGCGTTGCCTTCGAACCTGTGTATCCATAGTTTGTCGAAAGACCGAGCCCGTTCAGTGCGCCCGGTAGATAGAAGAAATGCTGTTGAAAGGCGATTTCGAATCCATACAAATAGGCACTCCCCGCGTTGATGGTCTGGTTCAGGAGATACGGGTTGTTGTTACCAGTAACAACGGGGTCGGGTGCGTGCAGAGTTGCGTGCTCACGATCGGGTTGCTGAGGTTCTTGTAAAAGAAACCTGCCTGCAGCAGACCCGTACCGGGCAGGCTGTTCTCATACAGCAGGTCGATGTTATCCGCATACTCTGACTTAAGTCTCGGATTACCCTGACTGACAGTATTGCGTGCGGTACCGCCGCTAGGCGCACTCTGAAAGGGTATTAGGTCGCCGAAGTTAGGCCGCGAAAGTCCCCGCCCATACACGAGACGAAGACCGGAAGAGGGCGTAAGGGCGTACCGAAGCGAAGCGCTCGGAAGAAGATCGATATAAGAGTTCGTCACACGAATCGGGGTCGTGCCCACGTCGGTCGATCTTTTTACGCCCAAACGTCCGAGGTTATTTTCGCCAGTCGCCTCAATGCGCAGACCGGTCACCAGGCGAAACCGGCCCAGGTTCACGGTATTCATCACATAGCCGGCGGAAACTTTCTCAATCTGGTTGAACGCATTGCCGATCACGGACGACGTGACCGTCTGCGCGGCAAACGCAGTCACCTTCCTGTAGTCGACCCCCGCACCGAACTGGTAAGCACCGCCGTAGTAGTTCGGATCCGAAAAATCGTTGAGAAAATTTGTCAGCACCAGTGATGGATCCTCGACTGGCTTCACCTTGCCATCGACGATTAGATCCAGATTCGGCGTGTAGTTGAGCGTGTCCTGATTCACAAATTTGTGCTCGTTGCGGAAGCGCCCGCCGAACTCGAATGTGCTCGAATGGCCAGCCAGCGTGTATGGCGTCAAAAGCAAGCCGCCAAAGCCCAGATCGACCTCAGGATTATAAAAAACTGCACCTGTTGTCCCGTATAGAAGTATTTCGTGGTGTCGAAAATGTTCACGCCGTTCTGCACGTTCAGGTGCGGCTTCAATGGATTGCTCAGGTCAAGGCCGTACTGAATGTTGTTGAGCGGATTGGTACTCGCCACCGGTGCAAAGTTTCCGAATGAATAGCCACCGTCTCGCGTCCGCCCCACCGAGGCGTTGACATTCCAGGCAAAGAGCGATCGCGTGATCACATGCCTTCCACCGAGTTGCAGGCCACCGAGGTCCTGTACCGGCCGCCGCTTCAGCGCCGTGAACGACACCGTTCCGTCAACATCACCCTGTGTAAGAGAAGAAAAAGTGTTGATCGTAGGACTGTAAATCCAATCCTCGCCAAAATCATTGAAATGCGAGTAGAGCCCTTTGAGGAAGATGCTCGAAGTATCGCTCAAGCGGTAGTCAATCGTGCCCGCGAAGCCGCGACGATCGCGATAGTACCGGTAGTCGCGAAGGTCGTAGGTCCCTTAAGGGCCGGGCCAGGCTCGATGTCGTTAATGCCACGACCGTGGTAGTCGTAGGAAGCGGTAAAAATTATGCCAAGCTTACCGCCCTGCAGAAACCGTTTGCCCACCGTTCCGTCAAGCTGGTAATCCGGCCGGCCGCCGATGATCGGCGTATACCCGCCTAGACCTTCGAGCAAAATTGTAGGCCTGTCGCTTGCGCTCTTCGTCCGCAGATCGACCGAGCCACCGATTCCGTCGCCTCCATATTCGCCTGCAACGTCTTATTGATCTGCACCGACTCGACCAGGTCCGCGGGAATCAGGTCCAGCTTGATCTGTCGAAACGTTTCCGGCGACGCGATGCTGACGCCATCCAGCGTCGTATGCGTTAGCCGCGGCTCGGTTCCGCGATCTGCACATACTTTCCCTCGCCCTCATCCCGCTCCAGCGTCACGCCGGGTAGACGCCCGATCGCATCCGGCACGTTTGCATTCGGCAAACTCGTAATCACGTCGGCGGGCAGCACGTTGATGATGTTGTCCGCCGTGAACGTGCGATTGATCGCCTCGACCTCTCCGCCCTGTCGGCCCGCATACACATTCACCTGCTGGTTGTTCGACCCTACTTTCAGCGCCGTATCCACGCGAACCGGCTGCCCTGCGGCCACCGTCACCTTCTGTGTGAACGCCTCGAAGCCTGCATATGTGATCGTCACGCTGTACTCGCCCGCCGTCAATGCCGACAGCACGAACAAACCCTGCGGATCGGAGACGGTGGTCACGTCGCCGGGATCGACCTTGACCTGCGCGCCTTGCAACATGCGCCCCTGCGAGTCGGTCACAGATCCTGTCAGCGTGCCGCGACCGCTGACAGTGACGCGATCGTTTTGGGCAAAGCTGGGAAGGCTGCTGAGGAAAGTCGTAAAGACGAGAGAAGAAAGGAGAGAGATAAAAAAAGACCGGGAAGTTTTGCCCACAGGAGGTCTCCAGGAAGAGTTTCTGCAAGAGTCCGCCGTTGCCGACTGCAAGTGCTGTTGCTAGACGCGGCTAGCTGCGCGCGAGCTTGGCAAACGAAGACTCGTACGCTCTTACGTTCCTTGAGCCGCGTAAAGACCCGTAAAAGCCGGATGAACATGGCGAGAATGCATGAAGAGTGGATACTGTCGACCGCGGTTCCGGCTCCATCGCACAGAGCCCCGACGCAAGCTCCAGCGTTCCTCGTCGAAGGGCCACGGTCTTTTGCGGAAGCCTTGCTTGTCACTAGAAAAGCTCGAGCAACATCAACTTCGCTGGATTCTAGAGCGGCTTCATTGTCTGGGTGCTGACATCTAACACCTGAGCCACGCCGCCGTTCACGAAAGTGATTTTTCCGTCCGGCAGGACCCTGAGTTCCTTTGTCATCCCTTTGAGGTGCGTGAGTTGCTTGATGTCGCCGCCAGTCACGTCACTCATTGAGTAAACGTTGTAATCGAAGTTTCCGCCCGACGTGTCCGTCGCAGCCAGGAACAACACATCCATGCCGTCATGGAGGAAACGGGCTTCGCCATACGATGGCCCCGTCGATGATTCACCTGTAACATGCGGCTGAAATATCTTGTCCTTGCCTAAAGCTCCACCCGTTGTGAACTGTTCGAGCAGAGCCCCGATAGGGTAACCGGTTGTGCTGATCAGGATCGTAGTTCCGCCCGGGTTAACTTCATCTGCTCCGACGTCGAGGGATCTCAGATTATAAAAAGATGCATTAGTGATCCGCGTATGTCCAGCGCCGATAGGTACCGCACCGGATTGAACAGGAACTGAAAAGACATCCCAATCGTGCCGCGCCGGACGCACGATCGGAGAGTAGTTCCCCGTAAAGCTCGACGCTGCGTAGAACACTCTTGAGTCGTCCGGAGAAAAGACCGGATGAAGCGCATCCTCGTCCATGCCGGTGATGGGATGCGAATTACGTCAATCTGCGCCCACCACCCAGACCGCCGACTTGGAATCCGGTGAACTTGCAAACGAATAGACCACAAGCTTGCCGTTATGCGAACAGCTTGCCTCGGATTCGATTCCGCTCAAGGCTGCCGTAAGGCGTTCGTTTGTCCTGATGGATGGGCTCTTGCGATAAAGAAAGGACGAGTTCCCGCGGGCCTGCGAGACGAGAGCCATATCCCCCACCGGAGAAACGGCCTGCTGGCCTTCAGGAGGCGCAAAATTCTGATAATTTGCAGTCCGGGTTGACACAAAGAAGGTGATGGCAACTGCCGCTACAGCGATCACGATAAGGCTTACGACTGAGATAGCAAGAATCTTTCCAACACGCATGCCTTACACTGCCTAGTAGGGATCCGCCTAAGTGTATCCCCAAACAGACCTCAGAGAGAGGATTAAAGCCATCCCCGATTTGTTGTTGAAATTCCCGAAAAGTCTGCTTTCCGAAACTTCAGTCATTCACTCCAAGCTGACCTACTACCCGGGATCCAC
The DNA here is from genome assembly GCA_038199445.1 of Terriglobales bacterium. Lineage (GTDB taxonomy): Bacteria > Acidobacteriota > Terriglobia > Terriglobales > Acidobacteriaceae > JBBPYY01. The sequence continues at coordinate 4,244 of JBBPYY010000055.1, forward strand.
GACCTCTTGTACTCATATTTGCGAAGGCGTAAACTATATTTGAAGGAGATTTAACCTTGGCAACTGCAACTGTTCCCACCGAAACTACCAGCGCGCCTCCGGCGACCCCGGTCACACTATCGCCCTCCGCTATCGGGAAGGTTCGCGAGATTATGGCAACCCAGGATCCGGTGCCAGCGGGGCTGCGCATCGGTGTTGTGGGCGGCGGATGTTCCGGATTTCAATACTCCATGTCCTTCGAGAACCAGAGCGGCATGATGGACAAAGTCTTCAACTTCGACGGCCTCAAAGTTTTCGTCGACGCGACCTCAGTCATGTATCTGAACGGTTGTGTAGTGGACTACGTGGAGACACTCGAAGCAGCCGGCTTCAAGTTTGAAAACCCGCAAGTCAAGAGCACTTGCGGCTGCGGCTCCTCGTTCAGCGTTTAAGCCACTCCCCGTTTCGCAAAAAGCCTCGCAATCGCGAGGCTTTTTCATTGGTTCGGATTTGAGGGCGGATTCGGAGGCGCAGGCGCGTTTGGGTCGGGCGCGGGCGTCGGCGTCGGGTTTTGCTGCCCTTGTCCGCCCGTACTTTGGAATGGGTTCTGTCCACTCACAGGCGTCGCGCCCTGCAGACCATTCGCCCCGCCCCCGCCAAGGTCGAGGGACGGATCGTAGATGAACTCCCATTCGTTGTAGTGCTGCATTTTCTTGAGGATCAGGATCGAGGTCTTGGGATTGGTGCTGGAGACGCCTAAGATTGGGCCGCCGCCAAAGGTGCTGCCCGGAGCAGCATCACCCGGCTGACCGCTCGATGAGTTGCCTAACCCCGGCGATCTCCCGCCTAATCCGGTCCCGCCTAATCCGGTACCGCCCAATCCCGAAGATGAGCCGCTCACTCCGCGGGAGTTGCTGGGTCCTGAACCGGACAAGTCCCCGGAGGCTCCACTGCCCGCGGGATTTCCGCCTGCCGGCGCATTTCCGACAACAATGCCACCCGAAGTCTGCCCCCCAGGTAGTCCGGGTGTTCCAAATGTCGGCCCGCCCTGGCCACCACCGCCCAATAAGCCGCCCGGTCCCCCGCCTGGACCGCCGCTTGCGCCACCGTTAAGTCCCAGTTGGCCCGCCGGTACCCCGACTTGGCCTCTGGGGCCGCCGACGGAAAGTGTCTTCGACTCCCCCATGTGGATTAGGCGCCAGTCCTGCTTACCCGTCATTGGGTCGGCATACATGCGGCGCAAAAATCGCAGGTGGTTCGTGTCCTTCAACTCATCGAGGGAAACTGGATAATGGCCAAATTTTCGATAGTACAGCTTGATCGCTCGTGCGTACTGCATGCCTCGGTGCACGGTCTCAAGCTCGCGATCGCGCCGCAAATCGTAAGAAACACGCGGCGCAGCCGTGGCCAACGCGAAGAGCAACAGTGCCATCACGAACAGGACAGCGATCAGCAAATATCCTGCTTCGCCGTTTTGGTTTTTAGCCATATGCAGCCTTAATTCTGTGACAGCGGAATGCTCTGCGTATTGTTATTCGGCATATCTTGAATCATGACCGAAGCCGCTGAGATCTGCCCTACCCGGTAGCGCCTCGCAACCACGTCCCCTTCTGAAGCGATATACACTTCCTCGCCCTGCAGCAGGAAGATGCGAGGCTTCCCGCCCTGCTTCGACGCGAACCCATAGAACCGCAGATCGATGGGCGGCGGCGGTGGTGGCCCCGGCGGAGGTGGCGGAGGCCCGGTGCGAACGTTCGCCATAGGCTTCGGTATTTCCACCGGGACTGAGGTCTTCGAGAAAATATTACGCCCGCGACCGTTGTACTCGGTACTCTCAGCCAGGGCCATTTTCTCTGGATGAAGCGTGGGATCAAGCTGCGATGCGCTCGGCAGTTTTTGAGCGGTCTTAGCGCCAACGGGAACGCTCGATACCAGTGCAGACGAGGGGGCACTGTCGCCGCCTGTATTGAAGATCGCGCGCCCAACCAGAAAGAGCGCGATCAAACCCAACACCGACGCGATGATTACTTTGGTCCTGTTTTCTGCTCCGACGCGCAAGGCCATGACTATTGCGCCTCCATTGCGGCAGAGGCTTGCTCAACCGGTATATCGCCAGTCGCGCCCGGCCGCAGGTACGTCGTCACTCGCATACGCAGACTGACTGCCCCGCTTTGCTGCCCCGTCAGGGTCAGGCCATTGATGAGGAAGAAGATTTTGTCGCGCTCCAGGCCGCTGATCATGCGCACCAAGGGGGCGTAGTCGCCAGTGAGGTTTGCATCGATGCGAACTTCCACCAGGCCTTCGTTCGGGGGAGCTTGTGTGTACGCCACGCGGGTTAGGCGCACCTTCTGTGCGCTGGTCAATTTGCCCAGTTCTCCGGCGATCTGCGAGTAGGTTGCCGGAATCCGGCGCTCGTAAAACTCGCCAGAGGCGCTGCTCGCCCGGCCGACCAAAACGTCGAGCCCGCGCAGCGGAGCAGCTTGCAATTGCGCCGCCTTGAGCGCGGCACGCTGTACCGCGATTCGGTCCTGCTGCTCGCTGTTCGACTCGCTCCACGCCACCGCAAGTCGAACCACAAGAAAAAGGTTCACTATCAGCAAGAGTGCGACGGCCGCGAGGTGCCATTGCAATCCGGAGATTCGCTTCACGGCCGCCTCCGTTTCGCTGCGCCTGCAGGCCGATGCACGCGGGGATGAGGCATCGTTTGATCCGCGGATGCCGGCGGACTGAGGGCAGCGCTCTCGAGCGGAACGTAGTCCGCAACAATGTCAAAAGCCACATCCGTCGGTTCGTTGGCAGAGACTTGCTGGGCAAACTGCCCTGGCGTCTGGCTCTCCGCCGACTCGCCCACCAGGCGCGCCGCGGTAAAGCGCTTCGACCGTTCCAGATTCCGCACTAAATCAACCGTCTTCTCGCGCGGACCGGTAACGCGTAACTTCATCGTCACCCGTCCGTCCGACGTCAATGCGGGTTCGATGTTGATCACCTGCACCCCAGCCGGCAAAACATTCTCCAGATCCATCATCACAGCAGTCCACGAAAACGCTTTGCGTGTGAACAGCGCGTTTAAAAACTGTGAGCGCGATAGCACTTCCGCATTTCGCGGCTGTCGCATGGCTCTCTGGTAGCCCGCATATTCGCGATTCGTAGCGTCGGTGCGCGCTGCAAGATTATCCAGTTCGGCCTGTGCCGCACGCGCCCGTTCCGTTGCGCGATGCACCACAAAGCCAAGACCCGCCGCCGTCACCAACAGCAGCAGAGCCAGGATGCGAAGCCGCATCAATACGGGCCGTAATTCAACAAATGCCCGAGAGGCTAGATTCAGATGAACGCGCATCTAGCTCAACGCTCCTGCAACACTGCCGAACATTTCCTGCTCGCCCGTCTGCGGCATTGCTCCAGGCAAAAAATGCGAAGCCGTAATCAGCGACCTCAGATCAATGTGCGCTTCCCCGCCAAACTGACCGTCGATGATCGCTCTTAGCCGTTCGTAACTGCCGCTTCCCGCCGCTACGATTGACCCTGGCGAGGAGCCTAGTGTGTCTTCAAAATAAGCTCGAGCCACCACGATCGCCTGCGCGATATCTTCATCGTTATCCAGCGCCATTTCGAGGACTCGATGCAGCAGCAACGTCTCGCCGCTGACGATGGCGATAGTGGCGCTGTCTGCGGCGAGATGAACCAGCAGCGTTGGAGCATCCGGGTCTAGCAACGGTAGCGCGGCGATCGTCGCAGGCAGCAAAGCGCCCGGCTCGAAGCCTGCCGTGCGAACGGCCGATTCGTACTCCGCGCGGATGGCTGTCGGCATCGCCGCCACAATCGCTCTCACTTGACCTCGCTGTCCAAAGGTCTGATACGTAACAGCCGCAGTATCAGCATCGAATGGCAGCAATTTGCGGAGGCGAAACCGCACGATGGGTAAGGCATCTTTCTGGCTGTCCGGCAATGTGTCGAAGTCCAGTGTCAACACGCGAACCGAACTGTCCGGAACGATCACGGTGACATACCGGTCGCCCGTACTTACGCTGTTCAGCGCCTCACGCAAGGCAGCCGAAAGCCTGGCCGCATCAAGCACATTCGCCTCTCGCCACCCCGGCGCGAGAATGCCGGCCGGTAAGTCGACCGGATATGTAGAGGTAATCACGTTGGGTTGTTCACCGCCACGAGCAGCGATCACCCCCTGCGGAGTGATTTCGCAGGCGAGCAATGGACGTCGAGACTCCCGCATCATTCTTGAGATTATGGACATTTGCTTTCGTTAAGGTATCGCGTTGCTACCTGGAAGACTCTATAAATGTCACCTTATTGATTTCTTTCAGCGTTGTTACGCCCTCACGAACACGCGCCAAAGCCGATTCACGCAAGAACGTCATGCCCTCTTCGCCCGCCGCCCTGCGTATCTCTGAACTCGGTTTTCTCTCAAGAATCATCTCCCGGATGTGGTCTGTCAGGTCCAGCAACTCGTGAATCGCCGTACGTCCGCGGTGGCCGGTTCCAGCACACTCGATGCAGCCCGTCCCCTCTGAGAATTCAAAGTCGCGCCACTCCGCGAGATCCAATCCGCTGAGCTTCAGTACCTCCTCCGGATAACGCACTTTGCGCGAGCAAAATTCGCAGATGGTGCGGACCAGTCGTTGCGCCAGGATGCAGTTCAGGGCTGAAACGAAGTTGTAGGGCTCGACGCCCATATTTAGAAAGCGCCCGATCACATCGACCACGTTATTCGCGTGCACCGTGGTGAAAACCAGGTGGCCTGTCAGCGCCGATTGGATCGCAATCTGCGCCGTCTCCGTATCGCGAATCTCACCGACCAGAATCTTGTCCGGGTCATGGCGCAGGATCGAACGCAGTCCGCGAGCGAACGTCAGCCCCTTTTTCTCGTTCACGGGAATCTGCGTAATCCCGCGAATCTGATACTCCACCGGATCCTCGATCGTGATGATCTTGTCTTCGTCACTCTTGATCTCGTTCAGCGCCGCATAAAGTGTGGTGGTTTTACCTGACCCTGTCGGGCCGGTCACCAGAACCATTCCATAAGGCTCTCTGATATAGCGCCGAAATCTCGCGACGTCATCCTCCGCGAAGCCAACCACGTCCAACGTCAGCTTGCGAAATTTCTCGCTCATCGACTCTTTGTCGAGCACACGCAGCACAGCATTTTCGCCGTGCACCGTCGGCATAATCGACACGCGGAAGTCGATCAGCCGGCCTTTGTACCGGACGCGGAAGCGACCATCCTGCGGCACGCGTTTTTCCGCAATATCCAGCTCGCTCATGACCTTGATGCGCGACAGGATCGTGCCATGGTGTTCGCGCGCGATCGGCGCCATTGCTGCCTGCAGCACGCCGTCGATGCGGTACTTCACCACAACGCTGTCGTCATACGTTTCGATATGGATGTCCGACGCGCGCCGCTCCAGCGCGGTGAAAATCGTCGTATCCACCAGCCGGATGATCGGACTGATGTCTTCCTCTGACGTCAGCCGCTCGATCGAGATGTTTTCATCCGGATTGTCCTCGACGGAGATGACATCAAAAGTCAGTCCTTCGGTCGCCTCGTCGAGCACGCGCTGCGATTGCTCGGTCTTTTTCAACAGATCGGTAATCTGCGAAAGCGTGGCAACCCGGGTCACGATGCGCTGGCCCAACAGGCCGCTGATCTCGTCAACCATCGCGAGCTTGCTGGGATCGGCGACCGCAATCACTAAACGGTCCTCAAGCTGTTCCAGCGGAACGAAGTTGTAGCGGAACATCAACTCGACGGGCACACTCTTCAGCAAGTCATGCTGCAACTTAAAATGCTTCAGGTCGATGAAGTCGCACCGGTAGCGCCGCGCCAAGTGCTGCGCGCGACTTACTTCATCCACTAATACCGCCGCCGGATCGAGATTTAGAAGTACGGGTGCCTCTGCCATATGTCCCTCTGCCCTGGTGGGCTCTTAGCTTGCCTGCGTCGCGCCCAGCGTGAAGATGGGCAAATAAAGCGCAAGCAGAATGAAAACCACCACAAGTCCCATGAAGATAAGAATCGCCGGCTCAATCAATGACAGCGCCGAAGTCAGCGCTGTCTGAACGTCTTCTTCAAAAAATTCTGCCCCTGAGTTGAGCATCGCCGGCAAAGCGCCCGTCGATTCGCCGACCTCAATCATCTCGATCGCCAGTGCAGGAAATATCTTTTGCGCTTCCAGGCTGCGCGCCAGGCTTTCTCCCTCACGAACATTCACCACCGCCGCTTCGGCCGCATCCGTCAAACGTGGGCTGTCGATCGAACGGGCGGCTGTCTCAAGTGCGGGAACCAGCGGCAATCCGCCCGACAACAGCGTCGACAAGGTGCGCGAAAATAGAGCCACCTGATATTTCAACCAAATAGTTCCGAACAGAGGGAGCCGCAACCGTACTTCGTCCACCCATCTGCGGCCGCCTTCCGTGCGTAAACCGCGCATGGTGAAATACACGATGGCGGCAATCATCGGTACCGCATACAGCCCGTAATGCTGGACTGAGTTTCCTATCGCCAGCAGGAAAAGCGTAATCCCAGGCAGCTTGTTTCCGATCTGCTCGTACAGAGCGGCGAACCGCGGCACCACGAAGGAAATTAGAAACACGAACAGCCCACTCATCATCACGATCAGCAGCGCCGGATAGTAAAGCGATGCCTTCAGCTTCTTCGAAAAAGTTAGCGTGATCCGTTGGAAGGAAACATATCGTTCCAGCGACTCAATCAACTGCCCCGATCTCTCACCCGCGAGTAGCGTGGTGATATAGATCACGGGAAAACCGCCTTGCGCTTCAAATGCAGACGAAAGCGATTCCCCCGTTCTTACTCGTTGCACCACATTCTCGATCTGAGTGCGAAAATTCTCGTTCTTCTGCTGCCTGGCCAGAGATGCCAAAGAATTTGGGATCGGCAGCCCGGCGCGAATCAGCGTGAGGAACTGCGCATTAAAAATCAGGAAAGCCTCCAGCTTGACCTTGCGGCGGCCGCCTGCTCTAGCGCCCACCAAGCCCTTCTGGCGCACGGAATAAACATAAAATCCAGCTTGCGAAAAGCGTTGGCGCAATTCTTCTGCCGTCGCAGCAGCATGCACCTGTTCTGAAACACGTCCCCGTTCATCGGCCAGCCGTACGGTAAATTCTGCCATCGCTAGGTTTGCCGTCCGCTCTGCAAATGCAACGCTGTTTTGTTTTGTGCAGCGGCGGAAGGCATCAGGGGAACATCCTCTGCCTTCGTTTCATGTGCTTTCGCCGGGCCTGCGGGTGCCGTCTGAGGCGCTATCGAAACAAGCCGTGCAATCCGCCCCTTCGGCCCAACAATATAAGGCAGGCTCAACCCGTTCCAATCTCCGTCGTCCAGCCGCTGCCACGTTGTACCGTCATCGACTGAAAAGTCGCTGCCCGACGTACCGGCACAAATCCATGCCTTGTGCGGGGCATCATACGCTACGGCGGATCGGAATCCTCGCGGTCCGCGTCCTGCGGTCGCATGCCAGCTGATTCCGCCATCTACGGTTAGAGCCACGGTGCCGTTAGCGTTGGCGGGCTGCTCGTAATCTCCGCCCACCGCAACGCCGTGCAGCCCGTCGCGAAAGGCGATGGAGAAAACGCCAGACGTCGCTGTCCCCTTCGCAATCGGCGCCGCACCTGCTTTCCATTTCTCTCCAAGTACGGTCACTCCCGTGAAAATACGCGGGCCACCCGCGCCGCCCGTTCCGAATACGGCTGCAATCGCGGATGGAGCGAACAGTGCGCTATTCGAGGCCGCAAAGATTGTCTCTCCGGCATTTGCTGCGAGTTGCGGATTCTGAGAACGCCGCCAGTGTTCGCCCCCATCATTCGTGTGCGCCACTACGAATCGACCATCGACTGGATCTCCCACCAACGTCCCGTTTCTGGGGCCAACAAACGCAATTGCGTCCCAGAACCCCTTTTCGTCGCTGTTGGTGATAATCAGCCGCCAGTGGTTGCAGCCGTCCGTAGTCTTGTACATTCGGGACTCATTGCCTGGGCCGCTGGCCATGACCAGCGCCGTGTTCGCGTCCCACCCCCAGATACCGCGAAAATCCAGCTTTTCGGCCCCTGCCGGAACCGAGCAGCGCTGCCACACATATCCGCCGTCTTCTGTGCGCAGCACGGTTCCGTCATTTCCGCTGGCCCACGCCACTCCTGCCGTCACTGCGTGAACGCCTCGCAGATTCGCATGGCTTCCACTCTTTTGTATCTGCCACTCCGCGCGCGCTCCCGTCGCAAACGTGAGCACCACCACCAGCCCGAGATGTCGCATGTTATCCATATGTCGGCACACTAAACCGGAGGCGAGCCTTCGACGACCGTGACGTTCTCCGGGGCGCGAAACACGAAATCAGCGTCGGTCACCGGCACGTTCGCCACTTCGTTCGAAAAGCTGAAACTGGTTGTCGCGCCATCTGTTTCTTCAATCTTCATACTGCGAATCGCTCCGTCGGCGCTGACGGAAAGCATAAGTCGAGAGAGATGCTGCAAGTTGCCCTTCGGGATTCCACTCAGAACGTAGACGCCACTTGGGTCCGCTGCGCTCAGCTTTAAGTCATTCAGTTCCTTCGTTAGTTCTGTACGCCCCAACAGAAAGCGGAGCGGCGAGCGAAGATCGTCCAGCTGTTTCGCATTGATTCTCTGCGCCTGCGCGTCCCCAGGTCTGTAGAAATAGGCAAACTTTCCGTCCAGCAAAAATACCTTTCCCTTTGGCTCGCTGTAATTCCACCTCATCCGGCCTGGCTTACGCAGCAGCAATGTCCCTGACTCGGCGCGATGAACTCCCATGCCGTCATACGACTCGTTGAAGGTTACTGAGAGTGAATGAAGTGAATTGTAATGGCGGTCGACGCGACTCGCGAGCATTTTCGCATCTTGGGCCTGCGCCGGCGGCAGACTCAGGACGACGGCGATCATCAGGAATGGAGCTACCCAGGCCCTCACCTCGGCCGCTTTACTTCGCTGCGGTTGTGCAAGCAGAGCCGCCCTGGGGGTCCATACGAACTTCACCGCTCTCGTCTGTACAAAAGCCCTTGTCGCCTGTCTTCCCCGGTGTTTGCGGAACCGCCGTGACCGAATACGCGGTGAACTGGTCTTTGCCGTTGACTGAGACCTTGCTGCAATTCGCAATGGTGAAGGTGTATCCATCTTTCTGGCCCGTCGTCAGGTCCTGCGACAGCATATGAGCAGCCTGCGCGTTCTGCGGTTCGCCAAGGCCGCCACCAAGCGCGGCGATGTTGCAAGCGAATCCTTCGGCCGGATAGGTAGACGCATACTGGATCTCCGCCGTGTTGATGGCCTTCAAGGAATTCCGCGCGGAGACTTCATTCGCATGCTTCTTGACGCCGATCAGGTTTGGAATTGCGAAGGCGAGCAAGATTAATATGACTGCCATCACGATGAGCAACTCCATCAACGTGAAACCCGCCTCATTGCCCTGCCAGACCCGCTTGCTCTTCTTGTGTGGACGCTCAACCACTCGCTTAATTTCTCCTCGTACGAAGTTCCTACTCTATAACAATCAACACGCCACTTGATCGCGTGTAATCTTCAGGTCCTTCAGATTGCCCAGTACGGTCACGGCAACGGCTTCCGGCTGGAAAATACTTTTTGCCATCTCTTGGACGCTTTCGATGGAAACTTGCTCAATTTTCTCTAAAATCTCGTCCGTGCCAAAGAAGTGACCGAAATACATTTCCTGTCGCGCCAGATTTGACATCCGCGCGCTTGAACTCTCCAGGCCGAGCACCATATTGCCCTTGATCTGGTCCTGGGCACGCCGCAACTCCTCCGCGGTGATCGGCTCGTGCTTCATGCGGCTGAATTCCGTGATAATCAGATTCACTACACGGGACGCCTTATCGATCGATGTGCCTGCATACACGCAAAGGGAACCGGTATCGCGGTAAGGACTTAGCTCGCTGAAGATGGAATATGCCAGCCCGTGCTCTTCGCGCACGACCTGAAATAACCGCGAACTCATGCCGCCCCCCAGAATACTGTTGAGGATGTAGCTGGTGTAGCGATTCTCATCCGCCACGGGCGGAGCCGGTACGCCGATGCAAAGCTGCACCTGCTCCAGCGCCTTCTTGTTCCTGAGAATGATCTTTGCCTTCGGCTTCGGCGTAGCTCCAGCCTTCCAATCGTCCTCGCCGCCCTGCAACGCCGCAAATTTCTCGGTAACCATCGCGACAAACTTGTCGTGGTCGAGATTCCCCGCCGCGGAAAAAACAATGTTGCCGCCAAAAAAGCGTCCGCCGTAATAATCAAACAAGGTTGACTGCTGAAACTTCTTGACCGTCTCACGCGTTCCCAGGATCGGCTTGCCCAGCGGATGATCTTTCCAGAAATTCTGCACAAAAATCTCGTGTACCAGATAGTCCGGATTGTCCTCATCCATCTTGATTTCTTCCAGGACCACTCCACGCTCGCGCAGGATGTCTTCGCTGGCGAAGACCGGGTTCAGAACCAGATCCGCCAATACATCTAGCGCTGGCGATAAATGTTCGTCCAGGATCTTGATGTTGAAGCAGATGGTTTCCTTGCTGGTGAAAGCGTCCAGATTGCCGCCGATCGAGTCCACCTCGCGGGCGATGCGTTGGGCCGAGCGGGACTTTGTACCCTTGAACACCATGTGTTCCACAAAATGGGAAATTCCATTGATCTCAGGCTGTTCGTTGCGAGAGCCAGTCTTGACCCACACCCCCATCGAGATGGAGCGCACATGCTCCATTCGCTCGGTAAGGATAGTCAGGCCGTTCGGCAGTACACTTCGTTTGATATTTCGTTCGGATGCCATGTCTTTTCCATTTTCTCATTTTTCGACGCCGTGCACCGGAAGGTAGTATGGAGGCTGCCCTATGGATCAGCTTTTCCAGTCCGGCGCAAAAGATCCTCAAGTCCTTTGCCTGTTCGGCTCTACAGAACAACAGCTTAGAGAACAGACTCAATCTTTTACATTAGATTCATTTCGTATCCGTCAGATTAAGAACGCGCTTTACCGAGAGCGCGTCACATCCTTGGATGCGATCACTACCCTCCCTCTGGCACTCCGCGAACGGATGAAAGCCGCCGGCCTCCGTATCGGCCTCCCCGAAATAGCTGAAACCTTCCGTTCCACCGACGGTACTGAACGGTACTTAGTACGGTGTTTCGACGGTGAAATCGTGGAGACAGTATGGATGCCCGACGGTGACGATGGCGAGTTAGGAGACGGTAGCGAGGCTGCCGATGAGGAAGCCGCCAAGACATGGCGGCGCGCGACCGTCTGTATCTCGAGCCAGGTCGGCTGTGCCGTTAATTGCCAATTCTGCCTCACCGCGAAGCTCGGCATGAAGCGCAATCTGACCCCGGGCGAAATCGCCGGCCAGGTTGCGGTGGTCCTCAATCGCCACCGCATTGACACCACGAAAAGCCGCATCAACCTCGTCTTCATGGGTATGGGAGAGCCGTTTCTCAACTACGACAACTTCATCGCGTCGGTCCGGCTCCTCGTCGAGATGGGAATCGCGGAATCGCGGATGACGGTATCCACATCTGGCATCCTGCCGGGCATCGAGCGCCTCGCTCAGGAAGCGATCCGCCCCAAGCTGGCATTGTCCCTCAATGCGTCGAATGACACGGTGCGCGAAGCCATCATGCCCATCACCCGCAAGTGGGGCATCGCCGCATTGATCGGTGCTTTGAAGGATTTTCCCTTGCGCCGGCGTGAGCGCGTCACTTTTGAGTATGTCTTGCTCGGCGGAGTGAACGACGCCCCGGAACATGCCCGCGAACTGGCATCCCTGGTTCTGCGATCCGGCCTGCCCGCTAAAGTAAACCTGATCGCATGGAATCCGGGTCCGGATGTTCCCTACTCCACACCCGATCCCGGGGAGGTGGCGCGCTTCCAGCAAGCCCTGATCGCCGCTGGAGTGCCAGCCTTTCTGCGCAAGCCTCGGGGCCGCGACATCTACGCCGCCTGCGGCCAACTGAAGCGCACCGTCTCCGTCGACTCGATCGCCCCAGCGCTGCGCTGACGCCTATTTCGCCGGCACCATGCGTGTTTCATCGCCGCTGCTTTTCTCATCAAAGTGCACGCCGTCCGTCGACACTTGCTGCGAGAAATGGATTTTGTCCTTCCCCGTAAATGTATTTACCGTCCGGTAATAGTAGGTCTTCCCTTCACGATCCTCTTGTGAATCATAGGTCCACAGATCGTGATCGATCGTGATGTTGCTTCTGCCCAGCGCTTCCCCCGATGGCAATACCCCTTGAACGTGGTAACGACCGGAAACGTCCGTCGGAACGAAGATCATCAGCGTCGCCACTGTCCCGTCCACCGTTTGCGTGCACTCGTAAAAGAGGTCGGCCCGTTGGCAATGGTTGATCAGCGTGTCGTACGGACGGTTGTGGTGGCCGGGAATAATTTTCCAGGCGCCGTTGTACAACTCCAGCGGCGCATAGGCGCTTTCGGGAATCTGCGCTTTCACCGCGGGGGGTGCCTCAGCCTTGGGCACGTCGGCAGCCTTCGTTTGCATCAGTGTGGAGAGAAGGAACAACGTCATGAACATCGATGCGATTCTCCTGTCCGTGTCACTCGTCCGCCGCTCGCGAGTACATCAGGGTCGGCCGGTAAATCCGAGCCTCAAAATCTCTTCCGCCACGCGGTCGTAATTATGTCGCAAAACATCGCCCTCAAATGCGAAATCGCCAGCAATTGTCTTCACTCCCAGCGCTTCGATTTGGGCGATGTCGGCCTCGATCGGCGCGCTGCCCTCGCTTTTGTAACGGGCTCGCAACTCTTCCGACACGTGCGAGGTGTTCACCAGCGCATAGTCAAACACTGGCTGCAGCGTATGTTCATAGATCCGTTCGATGTGCTGCGAAGCAGTCAGATCGACGCTCTCATTCGCCTGCGTCATCAGGTTGCAGACGAAAATGCGCACACCCGTCGCATTTGCCAGCGCCTCAGGAATGCCCCGGACGAGCAGATTTGTCACCAGACTTGTGTAGAGCGAACCAGGTCCGAGCGTAATGACGTCCGCTTTCTGAATCGAGTCCAGAGTTTCCGGCAATGGCGACACCTGCGCCGGCTCCAGCATCAGCTCAACGATGCGTCTCTGGCTCGCGGTAATCTTCGTTTCGCCGTGAACGAGGGTGCCATCATCCATGCGCGCAGCCAGCGTTACATTCGTATTGGTCGAGGGAAAGATATGACCACGGGTCGCCAGAATCTGGGAAGAGAGCTTGATGGCCTCAGCGAAGTCTCCGGTGACCGCCGACAGCGCGGCCACAAACAGATTGCCGAAGCTGTGCCCTTCCAACCCCTCGCCCGCGTCGAAGCGGTATTGAAACAGCCGCGACAGCAGGTGCTCATCCTCAGACAGCGCCACCATGCAGTTGCGCAGATCGCCCGGCGGCAAAATCTTCATTTCATTGCGCAGCCGCCCGCTCGATCCCCCATCATCCGTAACGGTAACCACAGCCGCCAGATCAGAAATCAAGCAGGGAGCAGCACCACATTCTGACGGCGCAGCACCCGTCGGCGATGCGACGTATCGCTTCAGTCCTCGCAACAAGGTCGACAGACCTGTGCCGCCGCCAATGGCCACAACCCTCAGCGACTCGTGGGGCAATGAGTTTTTTTTGGGCGCGCTGCTTTTTGCGGTCAGCGAAGAGGTCATGCGCGGCTACTGAATTTCCGGATAGAGCAATTCGGTAAACCTCGGATCGTCACTCATATCCTGAAAGTCAGAGTCGCTGCGCGCCTGGATCCGATTCCGGCCATTCAGGCGAATCGCCTCGGTCAAATGCTCGAGGCAGCGCTCACGTTCGCCGGTCATACTGCTCAAAACCGACAGACCGTAGTAGGCGTAGTCGGCGTCTTTATTCTTCTTCAGAATTCCGGTGAAGTGTTCCCGCGCGTCATCGTAATACCCCGTGTTCAGCAACGAAATCGCATAGTCATACTGCTCTTCGAGCGATAAGAAGTGGTTCTTGCCATCGAGCATTTGACGTGTGCACGCCGACAGATGCACGCGCACGCGCTCAGCCATATCCGTCGGCGAAGACCGCAGCAGTTTTTCGAACGCCACCTGCGCCTTCTCAAACTTCCGCTCTTGCATCAGGCGCAGCGCGCTCTCATAGTGCTCGATCTGCTGTTTTCGCGCGGGGTCTACCGTCGGTGTCACTTTTGCCGCGATTGTTTTTGGAGTGGTGCGTCTCAGGGCCGTTGGCTGCTTCTTCACTTCGCGCATAGGTTGGGGTTTTCCCTCGGCTGTCTTTACCATCGTAGATAGGTCACAGTAGACACGGACGCAAGGCGCGCCGACAGTGCGTTGGTTATACCCACTCGCCTCTGCTGCGTCAACAGGACGCACCTCTTCACTTACCGTACGTCCGCCTGAGATAACTGGATTTGCTCTCAGTTACCGCAAATTGCTGAGTAGGTGGATAGAGAGTCTCACTAGATACGATGCCGCCAGCCGGTGTCGAGGCCCTCTGAATGGTAAAATTAGATATACATGCAGCAGATTCAGCGTAGAAAATCTGTTACCGCGCTGATTGGAAATGTCCGTGTCGGCAGCGATGCCCCGGTCGTCGTCCAGTCAATGACCAACACCGATACCGCGGATATTCCCTCCACCATCCAGCAGGTCGCCGCGCTGGCACGCGCCGGATCTGAGTTGGTTCGCATAACCGTGAATAACGACGAAGCGGCTAAAGCTGTGCCGGCCATCGTGGATGGCCTCGCCGCTCAGGGCGTACACGTTCCGATCATCGGGGATTTCCACTACAACGGACACCTCTTGCTGAAGAAGTTTCCGGAGTGCGCACGCGCGCTCGCCAAATACCGCATCAATCCGGGCAATGTTTCCATCGGCCGCAAGGACGACGACAACTTTCGCACCATGATTGAGTGCGCCGTCGAGAACGACAAGCCCGTCCGTATCGGGGTCAACTGGGGCTCTCTTGACCAGGCTCTACTGACACGCATGATGGATGAGAATTCGCGCGCCGCCGAACCGAAAGAGGCCCGCGACGTGATGATGGAAGCGATGGTCGTCAGCGCGCTCTCGAGCGCCGCCGCCGCCGAACGCTACGGTCTCGCCCACGACAAGATTCTGATCAGCGCGAAGGTTTCAAACACCTGGGACCTGTTCGATGTATACGAAATGGTCGCAGCGCGCTGTGAGTATCCGCTGCACCTTGGCCTGACCGAAGCCGGCATGAGCATGAAGGGCATCGTGGCCTCGACCGCTGGCCTGGCTCCGCTGCTTCTGCGCGGCATCGGCGACACGATCCGCGTCTCCCTTACGCCAAAGCCAAACGGCGACCGCACCGAAGAGGTGCACGTCGCTCAGCAAATCCTGCAGTCTCTCGGCATCCGCAGCTTCACGCCGCAAGTCACGGCCTGCCCGGGCTGCGGCCGCACAACGAGTACCTACTTTCAGGAGCTTGCGCAAAAAATCCAGGATTACCTGCGCGAGAGCATGCCGGTCTGGAAGACGCGCTACCCCGGTGTCGAGCAACTGCATCTCGCGGTCATGGGGTGTGTCGTCAACGGCCCCGGCGAATCGAAGCACGCGAACATCGGCATTTCCCTGCCGGGAACCTTCGAAGATCCAGTCGCCCCCGTCTACATCGATGGCCGGAAGGCGATGACGCTGCGCGGCGACCACATCGTCGAAGAGTTTCAGCGCATCCTCGAAGACTACGTGGAGAACCGCTACGGAAGCGGACATTCCGCGGATCAGGTCGTGTCCGCTCAAGCAGCGCCGTCAGACCTCGTCACCATTCGATGATTCCTGTTTGCTTTGCCGTTAATGCGGTTTCGTACAACGGCCCAAAGTAACGTTATCGGACCCCGGCCTCTTCCCGTATCCTTCGTCCAACTTCCTCCCATGGGGTTCGTTGCGCTGATGCGGCACTTCCTTGCCTACCTACTGCTCGCCAGTGCTGCATCGGCATCAACGTCTTCAAAAAACTGCATAACCCCAGACGACGCTGCGCAAAATATGGGAAAGAAGGTCTGTCTGCGCGCGCACGTCTATGACGTGCAAGAGACAGACACCGGCACCCGCTACCTCAATGTCTGTGCGCAACAGCTAAAGGACGAAGAATGCAAGTTCTCCATCGTCTCGTTTCAAAGTGACGAGAAACAAGTCGGCAATCTCGAGCCGCTGCGAAACGCCGATATTGAAATCCGCGGAACGGTCCGTGAATTTCACGGACGCACAGAGATTGTGCTGAACGACCAGGAGCAGCTGCACGGCGGCAATGAGCGGTTTCGGCCCAATCCCGCGTTGTCAAGGTTCGACGCGTCTACGGGGCACGTCGCATTCAAAGACCCTTCTGCGACCCAGGTCGTGCATGCAAGCGGCGCATTTTCCCACCATGCCGGCAAAAGTACTTCTGCAAAAAGCACCTCAAAATAACGGCGAGGCTTCCTTTTTTAATTCGCGCAACGGATAAAGCGTTCCACGCCACAGCACGCCTCCGCGCGCGTAGGTCAGGACCACGGAACTAGACAGCGCCACCGCCATCACCACAGCCGCGACCGGGTACGTCAGCACGTATGGAACACCGATGCCGTTGATGCGTTTGTATTTCCACGCCATCGCCAGCATCGACAGAACCATCAGCGCGCACGGCGCAAGAATACGATGCCATCCCAACGCGCCGGCAATCACTCCCGCGAACGCGCCCGGATAAACCACCACCAGCCACGCGCAAGCGAAGGCAGCCACCCACCAGCGAAAAGCAAATGCCGCATAGAGATTTTTCGTCAGGTTCCGCGCCAGCCCAATGCCGCCGGACGCCCAATGGACCTGCACCATTCCTGGCGCGATCGCGACGTGCTGTGCGAAGCCGGAGTGTTTCAGGCGCTGTGCCAACCTCACGTCTTCGATAACCTCCATGGGTGTCGCTGCAAAACCGCCGAGCCGGACATACACCTCGCGCCGGATCATGTTGAACGCGCCGATGCCCACAATGTCGCGTTTCGCCTTCGGGTCGGCAACGCGCCACAACCTCGACCCCAGGGCGGCAAGCACTTGCATGAAGCCGATCATCGAACCCTCGCCGACCGTCTTCATCAAGAGAGTGGGCACCACAACCAGATGGTCTGCGGAAACCAGCTCGGCATGCGCGATAGAACGCGACAGCACACTGGGGGAAAACAACACGTCGCCGTCCGTGAACAAAAGCCACTCCGCTGTAGCGCCCTCTGCAGCCAGATGCATCGCGTGGGACTTCCCCATCCACCCTTCGGGAAGCTCCTTGACATGGATGACGGCAAACCGCGCATCGCGGGCCGCAAACGATTCCATGATCGCGCCAGTCGCATCCGTGGAGCGATCATCGACCGCGATCACAAGCAACCGCGAATAGTCCGATGCAGCCAGTGAATCGAGAGTGGCGCGAACATTTTCGCCTTCATTCCGCGCCGGCACGATTACCGCCAGCGTCGGCAATGCAGCGCGGACAGACTCGCTCAACGGCGCTCCGGTCCCAATGTCAGGAACACGGTGGAGGTTCAACACCGTCTCGCCCGCGCGAACCACCCAGAACACTGCAAGCGTCCACAGCAGCGCCAGGAGCGCGACATGCATGCGTTTAGTGTCCGGCCACAGTCATCTCCGCCTCGCCCTCAGGCTCGCGCGCGAAGCGAGAACCCCAGAACAACAGCAGTGACCCGGCCAACATCGAGATCAGCGTGATCGCAAGCCCGTTGCGCAGCGAACTCGAATCCGATACATGGCCGATGATCTTAGGAGAAATCGCATCACCGAGCGCGTGAATGAGCAGCAGTTCCAGCGCAATCGCGGTCGCGCGAATCTTCGCCGTCACCGAATTCACAATCGCTGTGTTCAGGGGTCCCGTGTTGAGAAAGAGAAAGAAAATGGCGACCACAATCGCAGGCACAATCCATCGCGTCGGTCCATAAAACGCGATCAGCCCGAAGGGAATGCACAGCAGCAAACTCCACGCCGAAAGCAGATAGAGCGCCGCCTTGTTGCGCCGCAGCC
>JBBPYY010000056.1:0-25675 GCA_038199445.1 Terriglobales bacterium
AATGCTGTGGAACTATTGGTCGCTCGCGCACGAGCTGACATACCCCGTGGGCAAATTTGAGCTGAAAAAGTTGAACGAGGCCGGAGTCAGCGTCGGTCCCGTCGGCAGTCGAGCGCGGTGCGAATGGTTTGAGGTGCGGCAGGATGGGATGCCGACAGAGCGGGTTTGCTGGGCGCGCGCTTTCGGGTTGCCGCTGCGCATCGAGCTGGTCGATCGGGTCGGGCGGGTCGGGCGGGTTGGGCGGGTCGCGGCCGATGGGCGTTCGCAGTGCGTGTTTGAGATAAATGTGGTGCGGAGGATTGCGCCGTCGGATGCGGAGTTTCGTGTGGCCGCGAAGGGGTTGCGCGTGATGGAGCTTGGGTCGGATGATTCGGACTAGCGCTGTGGTGCTGCGGCGCTAGAGGAACATGCGTATGCTGGCGATGCCGCCGGCTCCGGCGCGGATGCAGTCCCACTCATTGGCGCGCGTGACACCGCCGATCGCGATGACGGGAATTTCTTCGGCTACGTGTGCAGCCGGGGCGAGGGCTTCGAGGCCGAGGCTAGCGTCTCCGGCGGCCTGCTTGATTTGCTTTTCGAAGATCGGACCGTAGAAAATGTAGTCCGGCTGTTGCGCGGCGGCAGCGGCGACTTCTTCGAGCGTGTGGCATGAGATTCCGATCAGCATCTCGGGCCGGCTGATCTGGTAGAAAAGCTGGCGTACGTCTGTAATCGAGAGCGCGTCCTGCGCGGGCAGGTGGACACCGTCGGCCCCGGCCGCGATAGCGACGTCAGGGCGGCCATTCACCACGACGCGGGTCATCGCGGTGGTGGCGCGAACGCGGGCGGTCAGATCGCGGGCGAGCGATTCGAGCACATCGGTAGCAAGGTCCTTTTCGCGAAGTTGAATAATGTCGCCACCATCGTTGCGGCCGTCGCTTGCCGAGCGCATGGCGGTATCGAGCATGGCTTGCAGGCGCGAGCTTTCATCGCCTGAAAAACGGGTGCGGTCTGTGATGACGTGTCGTTGCATCGGCTGCATTGAGTGTAATTGCGTCAGGGTGAATTCGCAGGCGGCGCTGTGGTAGTTTTGGCGTGAGAGGCGGTCGGGATGAGTGCGTACGATCTGCTGGTCATTGGCTCGGGACCCTCGGGACAGCGGGCCGCCATCTCTGGCGCGAAACTGGGCAAGCGCGTGGCGCTGGTGGAGTCCCGGGAAGTCGTCGGAGGCGCTTGCATCAATACCGGCACCATTCCTTCGAAGACCATGCGCGAGGCCGTGCTGCATCTCTCCGGCTACAACTACAAATCGGTCTATGGCATGAACTATCGCGTGAAAGAAAAGATCACGATGTCCGATCTTGCCTTCCGCGTGCAGCACGTCATTAAGACGGAAATCGATGTGACGCAGGCGCAACTGTCGCGCAACAACATCGATATGCTGACCGGGGTAGCCAGCTTCGTGGACCCAACGCATATTACGGTGACGAATTCGCGCGGCGCGACGACTTACGAAGCCGCGAACATCATGATCGCAACCGGCACACGGCCGGCGAGTTCTCCAAACGTGCCGATCAACGGCACCACCATCATCAACAGCGACCAGATCATGAATATGGGCGACCTGCCGAAGACGTTGATCGTGGTCGGCGGCGGCGTCATCGGGGTGGAGTACACATGCATGTTCTCGACGCTGGGGGTGCGCGTGACCTTGATCGAGCGGCGGCCCAGGCTGCTGGAATTTGCCGATCAGGAGATTGTGGAGGCACTGAGCTATCACCTGCGCGACAGCCGGGTCACCATGCGCATGAATGAAGAAGTGGAATCGGTCGAAGCGACGGCCGAGGGCGTCGTAGTGGCGAATCTGGAGAGCAAGAAACGCGTCTCCGGCGACACGCTGCTCTATGCGGTGGGCCGCTCAGGCAATGTAGATGAGCTGAATCTGGCCGCTGCCGGAATTGAGGCGGACGCGCGGGGACGCATTCCGGTGGACGAGAATTTTCAAACCAAGGTGCCGCATATTTTTGCGGTGGGGGACGTGATCGGCTTCCCGTCGCTGGCATCGGTTTCGATGGAGCAGGGCCGCATCGCAGCCGCGCGCGCCTTTGACGACCACACCGTGAACTCGAATCCCGGCCTTTATCCATACGGCATTTACACCATTCCTGAAATCAGTTTTATCGGCAAAACTGAGGAACAGCTGACGGAAGAAGACGTTCCCTATGAGGTCGGCGTAGCCTATTACCGCGAGATCGCGCGTGGCCAGATTCGCGGCGATACGACGGGGAGGCTGAAAATCATCTTCCATCGTGAAACCCGGCTGATACTGGGCGTGCATATCATCGGCGAGGGTGCGAGTGAGCTGTTGCACATCGGCCAGGCGGTGATGGCGCTCGGCGGCAAAATCGATTACTTTGCCGATACGGTTTTCAATTACCCGACGCTGGCTGAGGCTTATAAAACGGCCGCGTTCAACGGCATGAATAAGATTTCGAAGTACGACTGAAGAATTTGTAACTGTAACGGTTACAGACTGGTCGCGGTATGGCAAAGACAATCGGCATTACGATGTCACGGCAGATTTTCGCAGGGGTGGTGGAGAACCACGCGCTGGTGGGTTCCGTACGCATGTATCCCGAGGACCCTCTGCAGACCGATGGCCTGGTCGAGCTGCCGATGGAGCGGCTGGTCGAGGTGATCAGCGAACAGGTGCTGGCGCTCTGCGGGAAAGAGAAGGTCGAAGCGGTCGGACTGGCGCTGCCGGGAATCGTGCGCGGCGGCGTGGTGGAAGATTCGCCGAACCTGCCGCAGTTGAAGGGCACGCACATCACAGACGAGATCACGACGATGTTGAAGCAGCACGACTGCGCTCCACTGGTCTATACGATGAACGATGCCGACGCGATCGCCGCGGGCATTGCGGCCACGCGCGGGCAACTCGATCGCCTGGTTCGCGTGTGGACGCTGGGGTACGGCATCGGATTTGGCCGCTATCCGTGGAGCGAAGGAGTGTGGGAGGGCGGCCATTATTGCGTCTCTCTCGACCCAAAAGAAACCTACTGCGGCTGCGGCGGGCGCGGGCACCTGGAAGGCATCATGGGCCATCGCGCGATGCGGCTGCGCTTTCTTGACCTTGAGCCGGAGGAGATTTTTGCCGAAGCGAAGACGGGCGATGCGCGCTGCACCGAATTTGTGAAGTTGTGGCATCGCGCATTGTCCGCGGGGATTTCAAATTCCATTCACATGGAAGGCCCGGGCCGGTTTTATTTCACCGGCTTCAATGTGCAGTTTCTCGATTTGAATCTGCTCAAGGACGCGCTGCACCAGATGGTGACGATGTCGCCGCTGCAGAGCTATTCGCTGGAGATCATTCCTTCGAGCGATGAGGTCGCAGTGATCGGCGCCGGGGTGGTCGGGCTGCAGGCGATGGAAACCGCGAAGTAGTTCCGTGTAGTAGCTTCGCTGCCTCAGTCGCTACGCTGGCTGCTTCAGTAGCTACGCTGATAGATGCGCGCGATGCGGTCGTGCCACCCGAGGCTGTCTTCATCGACGATGGCCCAGAGAAAACCGAGGCAGAGGGGGCAGGCCGCCAGCAGCACAGCGCCGAGGCGCAGACGCATCGCGCGACGTGTGGGGTTGGTGTCTTCGAAGGTGCAGAGCGCGATGCGCGCCGCGCGCATGCCGGGAGTGCTGTCGGCGTAAGTGAAAAACATCCATTGATACAGCGCGAAAAGCAGCACGCAAATCGCGGCGGCATATTCCGCAGCTAGCTGCGTCATCGGCGGATGCATGGTGGAAAAGAAAAACACCACGGCAAAGCCAGCAAATGCGGCGACGACGCAGCCTAGATCAATTGCCGCGGCGAGCGCCCGCCGAGAGAGCGCAGCGGGTTGCAAAGGTAGGGCGAATGGCGAAGCGGCAGGAGCTTCGTTTAGCCATCGTGGACCGCGCGCGTCGTCGAGCCGGAGGTGCGACCAGACCGGCGCATCCGTGACAGGATTGCCGGACGGCAGCGGCTGATGTGAGATGGTTGCGGATTCCACTTCGAAGATGCGGAGTTGCGCCGCCGGGTCGCCTGCGGAACCTGCTGAGATCTCGTGCAGCAAAGGACCTTCCGCGAGGCGCGGGCGTGCCTTGCGGGCGGCGATCAACTCGCGCGGAAATTCAAGCAGCTTGGCTGGCAGCGGCACACTCGGCTCCACGAGGACCGAGTTGAGGATGTCTTCGATCTCTGCCTGCTCCTGGGCCTGCGTCAGGGAATTCGCTTCCCACGCATCCCGGTATGCAGCAGCGGCGGCGCGGGAGGGCAACTGCCGCGCCAGTGGAGCGGGCATGGGCGCGTGCAACACCACGCGGTGCGAGGTCTCGAGGGAGCGGTGCCGAGGGTCCATTTCCGGCTGCGTATCCGATGCTTTCGCTACTGGTGCAGGTGCGGGCTGATGCGCGGCTGCGAGGGCTTTTGCGGCGGCTTGCCGCTCGGCCTGCTTCGCTTCGGCGGCAATGCGCGCACACTCGGCTTCTTCGGCAGCCAGCAGGTCGCGATAGCTGGGCTGGCGGGCGAAGCGGTCTGCGATCGCGGCAGCGATGCGCGCAGCGCGGTTCGGGTCCTCGGTTGAGGGAGAGAAGAGCGGCAAATCTGACACCGGTTCGCGACGGCTACGGCGTGTGCGATGGGCGGCGAGGCGTACGGCGACTTCGTCTTTCCACAGCGAGGTGTTTGGGCTGACGTCAGGATCGGAGCCCGACGGATCGATTTGAGGAGAGCTACTCATTCTTTTTTAGGGAACCCGCGGCCGCGCAGCGAGGTGCATGGTGTGCGGCCTCTGGCGGAGTTTGAGGCTGCGAAGCTGTCAAACTATCTTTCCGTCTGCCGTAACGCTATGCTGAAAATCTGCTGCTTATGAGAGCCCGCGTATGTTGGTTTATCACGCTGTTTGCCTTGAGTCATCCGCAGCTTTGGGCACAGACGTTGACGAAGCAGTTTCCCCAGAGCGGGGCGCGACCCGCAAACGTCGAGTCGCAGCAAGGCGATGGTGCGATTGTGAGCGACCTTCCCGTCGCACAGCTTGAGGTGGAGCAGCCTCAGGGCACCGACGTAACCATTCGCGCGCGAACCCAGACGAAGCAGGGCAGCGTGTACACGCTGCGCGGGGAAGTCGAGATCGATTACAAAAGCTACGTCATTCGCGCCGATACGATCCGCTATGACACGGCCTCGGGCGAGATGACAGCCGACGGACATCTGCAAGTGGATGGCGGTCCGCGTGATGAACACATTTCCGCGACCCATGGCACGCTGAATGTGGACCGGCAGATCGGCCGCTTTTACAACGTGATCGGAGCGATTGGCAGCAAGCCACAGATTGGCAGCAAGCTACTGGTCGGCAGCAAACTGCTGGGACGCGCCCCGATCTACGGGGCCGAGAACCCTTTTTTATTCACCGGCAAGGTGGTTGAAAAGAACGGGCCCGATCGGTATGTGATTCACGACGGCAGCATGACTTCTTGCGCGCTGCCGAAACCAGACTGGCTCTTGGACGCGAAGATCCTTGAGGTGAACGGCACCACGGCGCGCGCAAAGAACGTGACGTTCCGGTTGCTGAACCTGCCTCTGGTGTATCTGCCGTATGCGACGCATGGAACGAATGTGCAGGAGCGCCGCAGCGGATTTCTTATCCCTACCATTGGCACGTCGTCGACGAAGGGCACGATTCTGGGCGAATCGATTTATGTGGAACTAGGGCGCAGTGCGGACTTGACGCTCGGAGCTGAGTACTACGCGAAGCGCGGCTTCGCGCAGGCGGCGGAGTTCCGCTACAAGGGAAACGGGCTCGATGGACTGCGCGTGCGCTACACCGGACTGCTCGACCGCGGCCTGGGGCCGACACACATCGATCAGGGCGGCGAAGATGTGACGGTGGCGGGGCGACGCGATCTAACCCAATACACGCGTGCGGTGGCGAGTGCGGAGTACCTGAGCTCATACCAGTACCGCCAAGCGTTTACCGAGAATTTCTATCAGGCCGTCTCGTCTGAAGTGAAATCGGTCGCGTTCATCACCCATGAGAAGAATGGAATAACGGGCAGCGCGCGCTTCGATCGCTTTCAGAGTTTTCAAAACGTCAATGAAGGGCAGGAAGTGCGCATTCTGCATCTGCCCAGCGCCGATGCGGAGGTCGACGATCACGCGATCGGGACCTCGCGCCTCTATTGGGGGCTGCAGAGTTCCCTCGGCGGCCTGGCGCGTTCCGAGCCTGGATTCAGCAACGGGACGCCCACGACGCGCTTTGATCTGCATCCGCACATGACGCTGCCGCTGGTCTTTGCCGGCGCTACGGTGCGCCCGATGCTGGGGCTGCGCGAAACTCTGTATTCATCGCAGCAATTGGCGGGCTGCTGCATTCCGGTACAGATGAATCAAGGCCTGGTGCGCAACTCGCTCGAAGCCGGCGTCGAGGCGCGCACGCCAACCCTGGAGCGGGTCTTCGGCACTCCGGGCAAAAGTTCGACGCTGTGGAAACACACCATCAGTGGTTACGCGGACTATCGCTATGTGGCGGGCATCGACAACTTCGCGCAGGTGCTGCGCTACGACGCCGTCGATATTGCAAGCGACACCAACGAGATGGAGTATGGATTGACACAGAGGCTGTTTCGTCACAGCATACTTACGCACGATTGCAAACCGGATGAGGTGCCCGACATCGTGGGCGCCCCCGAATGTCATGACCACCAGCCCGCGGAATGGTTGAGTTGGCGCGTCGCGCAGAAATACTTCTTCGATCCGACCTTCGGCGGGGCGGTGCTGACGGGGCGGCGCAATGTCCTCGAAACGACGCTGACTTTTAGCGCTGCGGCGTATCTAACCGGACCGAGAAGCGTGAGCCCCGTGATATCGCGGCTCAGGGTACGGCCTGCGGATCATATCGACCTCGAGTGGGATCAGGAATACGACACCAAGGCCGGGCGGGTCGCAGCCGCGAACGTATTTGCCGATTACCGGCGCGGCGAGTACTTTGCCGGTTTCGGTCACTCGCGCCTGGACGCCCCCGGCGAGCCTACCGTCACGGGCGACGTAAACACCGTCTCGAAGTTCAACCAACTACGCTTCGCGTTGGGATACGGTGGAATTGCCAAGCGAGGCTTGAGTGCGGCCGCGAATGCCGGACTCGATCTCGAGACCAACACCGTGCAGTACGGCGCAGTGCAGACGAACTACAACTGGAACTGCTGCGGCATCAGCGTCGAGTACGCGCGTTTTTCCCTCGGCTCGGCGCGAAACGAGAACCAGTACCGCTTCAACTTCACCCTGGCAGGGGTCGGCACCGCAGGCAACCTAAGGCGCGCGGAACGCTTGTTTTAGGCGGCTCGACGCGGCTCGCTCTATCGACCGCGTGAGATAATGAAGTCCGTCTAAGGTCTTAACTTATGGGTGATTTCATGGTTGGTTTTTCACGGGCTCGCATGTTTGCGGGCGCGCTGCTGTTTGCCTGCATCGGATGTCATGCGCAGTCTACGACGACTGCCAGCAAGCCCGCCCTTCCTGAGCACTCTGCTACCGAGCAGGACAGGCGCATCATCGGCGTGGTGCGGTCGCGGTTCGGCGTCCCGGCAGATTATTCCATTCATGTCGGCGAACGAACCAAGACCGATTTTCCTGGGTATGACGCTGTCACAGTGACGGTGAACCATGGCGAAAAATCGAGCTCCTTCGACTTTCTTGTTTCGAAAGACGGCAAGACGCTGGCGCGCCTCGACAAATACGACCTGACGCGGCCTGCGAGCGAGTCCGTTTCGACAGACGGACGTCCCGCCGTCGGCAGCGCCACCGCTCCGGTAACTATCGTGAATTTCGACGATCTGGAGTGCCCATTCTGCGCGCGCATGCAGGACGAGCTTTTCCCCGCTACCGAAGCCCACTACAAGGGCCTGGTGCGAATCGTGTACCGCGATTATCCATTGGTCGAGATTCACCCCTGGGCGATGCACGCGGCGGTAGATTCAAACTGCCTCGGCGCACAGTCGGAGCCGGGCTATTGGAAGCTGGTAGCCTCATTGCACTCGCACGCGCCCGAGATCAACAGCGCGATGCGGCCCGCATCAGACCCAGCCGCAGCCGCTCCAGCAGAAAAGCCTGCGCTTCAAATACCTGCGGCCTATCGCGCGCTCGATAAAGCCACGCGTGAAGAGGGCGAGCGTCAAAAGGTCAACCTGAAGCAGCTGGATGCATGCATGGCCGCGCAGGACGATACGCTGGTGCGTGCGTCTATGAAAGCGGGCGACGCGCTGGGCGTTGACGCAACTCCGGCCCTGTATATCAATGGAGTGAAAGTGGCCTCCGGAGCAGTGCCAAAAGAGGTTTTCTGGCCCATGATTGATCGCGCGCTTGAGGATGCAGGCGTAACTCCACCCCCTCCCGAGACTCCCAAGCAGGCGGCAGTGCAGCCCGCCGCGCTGAAAAAATAAGCTGATCCAGATGAGGCGATACGCTTGATGGCACAGGAACGCGCACGACGGTCTGCGGCAATGATCGTCTTTGCCGGGCTGACGATGGTCTTTGCCGCTGGATGCAACCGGCAGCACACCGCGGACACGATGGCGGTTGTGAACGGCAAGGCAATTGCAAATGCCGACGTCGAGAAGTATTACCGCAATCGCCTGGGCGAGAGTGGTCAGCAGCCGCCAAAGGAGCAGGCGGAGGCCCTGCGTCTCGACATTCTGAAGCAGTTAATTGATGACGAGATCATGCAACAGCGTGCTGCCAAGCTCAACCTGGTCGCGACGGATGAGGAAGTCGAAGCGAAGATCACGGAGATGAAGGCGCCGTTCACTCAGGAGGAATTCAACCAGCGGTTGCGGGCGAAGAACCTTACGTTGGAAGATTTGCGCCGCGACTATCGTCGTTCGCTCACCAGCGAAAAACTGCTGAACAAGGAAATTTATTCCAAGATCAACATCACTGACGCGGACATCAATAACTATTACAACCAGCACAAATCGGAATTCAACGTGCTCGAGCTGACTTACCATGTAGCGCAGATTGCAGTGACGACCGTGCCGTCGACGCAATCGCCAAATCTGCAGAACAACAAGGCGACAAACGAAATCGAAGCAAAGAAGAAAGTCCAGGAACTGCATAACCGTCTGGAAAGTGGCGAAGATTTCGGCATGCTGGCGGCGAATTTTTCTGAAGACCCGAATACCGCCAGCAGCGGCGGAGACATGGGGCAACTCCCCGAGACGAGCCTGAAGAGCCAGCCGGAGGCATACGCGGCGATCGCCAAGCTGAAGGCTGGGCAGATCACGGAGCCTATCGCGCTCGCGGGAACCAATGGAGTGAAGGCGGTGCAGGCCTACGTGATTTTCAAGTTGCTTGATAAGCAGCAGGCGGGACAGCGGGAGATCTCTGATCCGAAGGTGCAAGTGTTTATTCGCGAGCAGCTGCGGGACGGACGGGCACAATTGTTGAAAAATGTTTATTACGAGATGCTGCGCGACCGCGCCCACGTCGAGAACTATTTCGCCGAACAGATCTACCGGAACCAAGGCCAGTAAGAACAAGGGCTGTGAAAGAAGCCGTGACCTGGTCGCG
Organism: Terriglobales bacterium; assembly: GCA_038199445.1. Classification (GTDB taxonomy): domain Bacteria; phylum Acidobacteriota; class Terriglobia; order Terriglobales; family Acidobacteriaceae; genus JBBPYY01. The sequence continues at coordinate 9,572 of JBBPYY010000056.1, forward strand.
GCTTTTACGTGCAGCTATTCGATGATGGCGAGCAACTGGCCCGCGTTCACCGTGTCCCCTTCCCCTACCGCAATGCGTTTCACGCGGCCAGCGCGCGGCGTTTTCATTTCGTTCTGCATCTTCATCGCCTCTACCACGAGCAGGCCCTGCCCCAATGTCACTTCGTCGCCCTCAGTGGCGATGACGCGCAGAATGCGGCCTGGCATCGAGGACTTGATTTCGAGCGGGCCATCCGCGTCCGCGCCGCGTGCCTTGCGGCTTTTCAGCGCGCGCGGATCTTCCGCGCTGAAGGGATAGCGCTTTCCAGCGAGCACAATCGCGTCTCCGCTGGGGGTGCGATCCAGCAGACATCGATACGCGCGGCCGTCAAGCAGCAGCGAAATTTCATTCGCAGAAATTTGCTGATAGTCGATCGCGACGGCCACTCCGTCGACAGTGACTTGATTTGCGGTCACGTCGATTCTGAATTTTTTGTCGCCGATGAGAATGTCGCGTTGCATCAGCGAAGCCCCTCGCGGCGTGCAGTTTGCTTCCATCCGCTCTCCACTACCTGCGGCGAGCCCGCGGGTTCCCGCGACGTGCTGCTGAACAGCGCGGCGGCGATGGCCGCCGCCCTCTCGAGGCAGACGGCCGCGTCGGCATCCTGTTGGACGGGCGCCGCTGCCGCGAGCAAACGATCGAGATACGACGTGTCGATGCGCGCAGCCTGAAAATCCGCATCCGAAAGGATGCGTTGAAACAAGGAAATGTTCGTTGCGATGCCGCCGATGAAGTAATCATCGAGCGCATGACGCATGCGCTCGATCGCGAGCGAGCGCGTCGGCGCATACGCAATCAGCTTCGACAGCATCGGGTCATAATCGAGAGGCACGGTCCAGCCCTCGTAAATGCCGCAGTCCTCGCGGATTCCCGCGCCGCTGGGCCGTAACAAGCCTGTGATCAGGCCCGGCGACGGGAAGAAATTATTGTCCGGATCTTCGGCGTAGATGCGGCACTCCAGGGCGTGGCCGCGCAACTTAACGTCTTCCTGAGCAAACGGTAAACGCTTGCCTGCGGCAATGTGTAACTGCAGATGCACTAAATCGAGTCCGGTGATCAGTTCGGTGACGGGATGCTCCACCTGCAAGCGTGTGTTCATCTCGAGAAAATAGAAATTCTCGTCGGCGTCTACAAGAAACTCGGCGGTGCCCGCATTCGTATAGCTGGCGTGCTTTGCTAGCGCGACCGCGGTCTCGCCCATGCGACGGCGCAGATTTTCTCCGACGACAGCCGAGGGCGCCTCTTCGATCACCTTCTGGTGGCGACGCTGCACGCTGCACTCGCGTTCGCCCAGGTAGACGACATTGCCGTGCTGGTCGCCAAGAACCTGAATCTCGATGTGCCGCGGACGAACGATGAGTTTCTCGAGATAAACATCGCTGGAGCCAAACGCGCGTTGTGCTTCACTCTGCGCGGCCATCAGAGCAGAGGCAAGCTCGCTCTCCCGGTCGACGGCGCGCATGCCCTTGCCGCCCCCGCCGGCTGCGGCTTTCAGCATGACGGGAAAACCGATCTTGCGCGCAGACGTCATTGCGTCCTCTACTGAGGCGGCGGCACTCGTCGTGCCGGGCACGCGCGGCACTCCTGCTGCATCGGCAAGTTGCCGCGCGCTTGTCTTCGAGCCGAGCATGCGCATCGCATTTGCGGAAGGGCCGACGAAGATGATTCCAGCCTGCTCGCAGGCCTCCGCGAAATCAGCATTTTCTGAAAGAAATCCGTAGCCGGGATGAATGGCATCAGCGCCGCACTCTTTTGCAACAGTGAGAATCAGGTCGCCGCGCAGATAGCTCTCCGAAGCCGGCGGCGGCCCCAGGCGGTACGCTTCATCCGCGTAGATCACGTGAATCGCTCGCCGGTCGGCGTCGGAATAGACCGCAACGGTAGTGATGCCAAGTTCGCGGGCCGCGCGCAGAATTCGCATCGCGATTTCGCCACGATTGGCGATGAGTAACTTTTTGATTGGCGGGGCCAAGTAACGATTGTAGCCAAGCGCGCGCTATTTGCGCTGGGTGCCGCCCAGCGCCGTCAGCGCGTGCTCGATGGCTGTTGCTGCAGACAGCACTTCTTCATCGCGCAGCGTGCGGTCGGGCGATTGCAGCGTGCAGCGCAGCAGTAGAGAGTAACGCTCAGCGGCGGCGCTCGCGCCCGCGCTTTTCTCGGCTCGAAAAATTTCGACCGGCTCGGTGTTCACCAACTCCGGAAGCCCGATATCCTCGATTGCCTGCCGCACCCGCTCCCAACGCACATCGTCCGCGAACAGAAATGAGAAGTCGCGCTCGACCGCAGGGAACCGCGGTGGGTCTATCGCAGACGGCTGCCGCAGAGGCTGCTGGTACAGGCGATCGAGATAGACTTCACCGACCAAGATAGGCTGCTTGATCTTGCGGGCGTGCGCGACGTCAGGGTGCAGTTGGCCAAAGTATGCAACCGTGGCACCGTTGACCGCCATGCGAGCGGCGCGGCCCGGATGCAGCCACCCCGGCAACAGAATCGAATCGAAATAGACCGAACGGGTCGCGAAGCGCGCGGCAATTTCTTCGAGCACGCCCTTGATGTCGAAAAAGCCCGCGTCGCGTGTGAGTGTGTGGATGTCGGCGGAGCCGCTTGTTCCGGTCAGGCCAATGGTGAGCGCAGGGCGTTCGTCCACGCTATCTGTGCTGCCGCTGAACACGGTGCCCATTTCAAAGAGGCGCACGTCGGCGACCGACCGGTTCAGGTTGTGCTCAAGCATGCGCAGCATGCCGGGCACCAGAGATGGCCGCATTACGCCCGCTTCTTCGTTGAGCGGGTTGTCGAGCGGCACAACCGTGCCGGGTCGCGGCGCAAATGTAACTGCGGCGGTTACAGATGTAAACGTGCTCGATAGCGCTTCATGGAATCCAGCAGCAAGCAGTGTGCGCCGTAGCGTCTCTTCCCGCTCGGCGGTGGGCAACTCAACGACGCTGCCGACGAAGGTGGGCAGCGTGTTGGCAAAGCGATTGTAGCCGTAGACACGCGCAACCTCTTCGATCAGATCGATCTCGCGTTCGAGATCGAGGCGCCAGCTCGGCAGCGTGACCTGGTAAATGTTGTGGCCAGCGGGCGCAAGCGTGCAGCCGAGCGCGGTCAGGATCTGTTTGATCTGCGCGGCGGCTATCCCCCTGCCATCGGTGGTGGTGCCCAGCATGCGCGTCACTTCGCTGACAGCGAGCGGCACTGAAGCGCGTTGTACCGTACGGGACGCGGCTTCTGGAACGACAACATCGACGAGATCGCCGTCAATTTCTCCGCCGCTCGCGAGGATCATTTTCGTGACCAGCGCATTCGCAACTGGAGCGCCGTTGAAGTCCGCTCCCCGCTCAAATCGATGCGAAGCATCGGTATGCAGACCGTGCCGGCGCGCACTGCGACGCACGGTGGCGGGATCAAACCAGGCCGCTTCGACCACGATGTTTCTGGTCTCTGGCGTGATCATGGAATCCCAGCCGCCCATCACTCCGGCCAGCCCGATCGGTTTTTGTTCGTCCGCGACAATGAGGTCGTCTGCTTCGAGCGTGCGCTCTGTGCCATCGAGCAACTTGATGCGTTCGCCCTTGTGTGCGCGCCGCACGACGATGCCGCCAGAAATCTTGTCCAGATCGAATGCGTGTGTCGGATGCCCCATCGCGAGCCACGCATAGTTGGTCGCATCGACCGCGTTCCAGATTTGTTTCTGATCGAGAAGTGCGAAGCGTTCCGCGACGATTCCGCTGGACGGCGCGATGCTCACGTTGCGCAACACGCGCGCGGTGAATCTTCCGCAGAGGTCAGGCGCTTCGATATGCACGGGGAACGGTTTGGCCGAGTGCTTTGCCGCGGGCAAATCCACATTCAGCGGAAATAGCGGCACGTTATAGATCGCAGCGATTTCGCGCGCGATGCCATAGTGGTTCATCGCATCCACACGGTTCGTAGTGATGTCCATCTCAAACAGATGGCCGCGATTCGCACCCAGGTCAAAGATGCCCTCGACCGCGATGCCGCGCAGCGTCAGGTCGTCGGCGAGCTGGCGGTCCGTCACGTCGAGCGGTGAAAGAAATTCGCGAAGCCACGCAGAGAGAATCTTCACGCGAAGGCCTCGAGAAAGCGCACATCGCCCGCGTAAAACTGGCCGATGTCAGAGACGCCGTACTTCATCATCGCGATGCGTTCCACGCCCATGCCGAAGGCGAAGCCTGAGATCTTTTTCGGGTCATAGGCGGGCTGCTTTTCAGCGACAAAGCCGAAGATGGTCGGGTCGACCATTCCACATCCGAGCAGTTCGATCCAGCCGGAATGCTTGCATTTGCGGCAGCCTTTGCCGCCGCAGAAAATGCAGCTGATTTGCACGTCGGCGCTCGGCTCAGTAAACGGAAAAAACGAGGGAAAGAAACGCGTCTTCACGCCGGAACCGAAGAACGCCTTCATCGCGTGGTCGAGCGTGCCCTTCAAGTCGCTGAAGGTGATGTCGGTGTCGACGCAGAGCCCTTCGACCTGATGAAAAATCGGCGAATGCGTTGCATCGGCCGCATCGTTGCGATGCACCTTGCCCGGAATGACGATGCGTACCGGCGGCGGTTGCTGCTCCATCGTGCGTATCTGCACCGGCGAAGTATGTGTGCGCAGCAGCAGACGCTCGCGCAGCGGCTTGCGATGCTGGTTGGCGATCTGCAGCGTGTCCTGCGTGTCGCGCGCCGGATGGTTCGGCGGAAAGTTCAGCGCCTCGAAGTTGTAATAATCCGTCTCGACCTCAGGGCCGACCCCGACAGAGAAACCCATGCCCTGAAACACGCGCACGATCTCATTCATGGTGCGGATGATGGGATGCTCCGCGCCGAGCGGATGGCGAATTCCCGGCAGCGTGACGTCGATCGCTTCACGGGCCAGGGTTGCGGCGTCAGGCACAAGCGAACTAACTGAACTCTCTATTTTCTCGGTAACGTGCCGTTTGAAGTCATTTAGGGCGACTCCAAACAGTCTTTTCATTTCGGGATCCCTTATGTCGATTAGTTCCCAAGCGAGAGAAAGGTCTTCGAGAATGGGAGTTGTCTCGGGAAACCGCACGAGTCGTCCCGTCTTCAAGGCAGATGCGATCTCACGAAGGCGGCCTTGTTTCTGCCCCGTCCACTTGATTCTTATCAGCTCCAATGACTCTTGGCTGCTCACTGCGGAGAAGTCTGTGTCGAAACGTTCTTGCAGTTTTGTGAAGTGCTTTCGAACTGCTACTTCCTGTTCTTTGACGGTCTTCATCTAATGATTACCCCCTTCGACTTGTCGTGACCGTTCTGCGTGCATTATCGGCTGAACATTGCGAAGCATCATTGAATTTGTCTCCCGGATAAGCGGGCAGCGGATGAATTGTGTCTGGGGTCATGAGCGGTAAGGAGCAGGATAAACGATGCAATCTGAACTAGGCCGAGATCGCCATCTCTTCTGCGCGTGTGGTGGGCTCGGGTATTGGGTCGCCATCAGCGCTCAGTCCCTCGATGTGAAACTGAATTGCTTCTCGGATCAGTTGCTTGGCCTCTTCGAAGGTGAATCTTGCAACGCCGAGACCAGGGAGGTCGGGGACATATGCGCTCCATCCGGCGGAGGTCTTCTCGAAAATGACGGTGTAAGGCTTCATTTCAGTCCTGCCTATCACGAAATGTATTAGCTGCTCATTTTATAAAGTGCCCTGCGCCCCAGTGCAACAATCCCGTATCATGCCGTCCATGAAGAGAACCCCTGACGCTATCGCCTATATGCTTTCGGGCCTCCTCTCGCTTGGAGCGGCGCTGCCCGTCTGCGCGCAGCCACCGCAGCCGTCAACCCTCGACCGCTATCCCATTCAAGAGGGCTATGTCGACGCGCATGGCGTCATGATTTATTACAAAATCATCGGTCGCGGTGCGCCGCTGATGATCGTTCACGGCGGCCCTGGAGCGTCGCACGACTACTTCTTGCCGCATCTGCTGCCGCTCGCGCGCACCAATCAGCTGGTGTTCATTGATGAGCGCGGTTCTGGCCGGTCGCAGAAGCTTGAGGATGCGAAGCAGTACACCGTCGAGAACATGGCCGACGATGTCGAGGCGGTTCGCGTCGCGCTGCATCTGGGCAAGATGAGCCTGCTGGGCCATTCTTACGGCGGCGTGCTGGCGCAGGCGTATGCGCTGAAATATCAGCAGAATCTTTCGCATCTTATCCTCGCCGGCACCTTCGCCAGCACCCGCGAGATCAACGAAGCACTGGCGCGGATGAAGGCCGCGATGCCCGCGGACAAACGCGCTCGCGTTGACGAGCTAGAAAAAGCAGGCCTCTTCGGCAAAGGGCCGGTGTGGGAACACGGCCGTTATCCAGCGGAGTATGCGACGCTCGCCTGGGGGGATGGTTACTTCCCGTACCTTTACGGCGCGCGCCCGGACGCGACCTATGACGCGCAGAGCGGAAACACCAGCACCGCGTGGGACCTCTATCGCGAGATGTGGGGCTCGCACGGCGAGTTCGTCGTGGACGGCAACCTGACCTCGGTCGAGTATCTCGATCGCCTGTCCAGCGTTCATGTTCCGACGTTGATCATGGCGGGCGATCATGATGAGTCCGACCCGAAGATGTCGCGCGAAATGCACGCGAAGATCGCCGGCTCGCAACTGCTCATCCTGCCGAACAGCGGCCACATGACTTTTGTCGATCAGCCAACGCTGTTTCTAACTACGGTGCGCGATTTTGTGAATTCGAAATAGCCCAGCGCTGGAATTGGGAGCCCAGCGCACATGTGCCAACGTATTATGTGCTATGAAGAAAGTCCTTTCGGCTTCGGCACACCTTTTCGTTTTGCAAATGTCTTTCGCCTGCATTTTCTCGTGCGCTCCCAGTTTAGGGGTCGCCCAGGTCCTTAGCAGCTCAGTGGCAACCGTAGGCTTAGAGAACTATGCCTCGTGTCACTTCGAGGATGGTCTGCAAGTCGTTGCAGTTGATCCGTTCGCGCCCGGAGTCAAAGCGCGTACCGTGCCGACCGGGTCGGGCGAGAAGCGAATTGATATGTTGGCGGGCTACCGGATCATGTTTGCTTATCCCAATACTGATTTCTTCGCGAACGCAAAAGCTGAGAAGCTGCCCGCTGAGACGTACAAAGAAGAAAAAGCCGTCCTCCTTGAAAATTACCGCTATTTACTTTCTGAGTCGCCCAACGACTATGAAAACACCAGCCTAGTCTCGCCTATGGTCGGTCTTGAACTTCATGGGTTTGACCGCAAGAAACTCGAAGGCGGAGTGTTGGGGCTTTATCTTCTGTTCGATGATCGGGTTCACATAGCGTTAACGATTTACGTGCTGAATCAGGAACCAAGCGTTCGTAAATTTCAGACGATGGATGAATATGCCAAATTGCGCGATCAGTACCTGCGTTCTTACGCGCGCTGCATTCAAATCAACGAGCTCATCCATTCGATGACCCAATAAAAGGCACGGCCTATGGCCGTGCCTTTCTCGTGATCTGTAACAAGAGTACAGCGAATCTAAATCGTGATCGACTTCGTAGCGTGCCCGTTGCCTGCGGTTGCGTGCGCGGCCATTGCCTTCGCCTGTGCGACGAGTGCGCTGAAGCCCGTCGCGTCATGCACCGCGATATCGGCCAGTATCTTGCGGTCGAGCTCGATGCCGGCTTCTTTCAAGCCGTGGATGAAGGTTGAATAGCTCATGCCGTTCAGCTTGGCGGCGGCGCCGATGCGAACGATCCAGAGGGCGCGATACTGGCGCTTCTTCTGTTTGCGGCCGATGTAGGCGAACTTCATGCCGCGCTCTACCGCTTATTCGGCTGCCTGATAGAGCTTGGATTTTGTGAGGAAGTATCCGCTGGCCCGCTTGAGAATTTTCTTGCGGTACTCTTTGCGTTTATTGCCACGTTTTACGCGAGGCATAGTGGGTCATTCTCCTTTTTGCGTTCTCTCGTGATCACAGCGGCTGGAGGCAAGGTCGCCTCTTCACACGCTTGTAGCTTAGCCTGGTTCTACACAGAGTGGCCGATCTGGATTCGTGCATTCGTGCTCCAGACGAGCTCACACTCCGGGGGCGGGAAACGCTTCCCTGACCCGTAAAGCAAGGGTGAATCAGGCGTACGGAATCATGCGCAATACCTTCTTCAAATCGCCGTCAGAAACCAGCGCGCCTTCGCGGAGCTTGCGCTTGGTTTTCTTCGCTTTTGAAGTAAGCATATGACGCATGGTGGCTTGGCCGCGCTTCACTTTGCCGGTGCCGGTTTTCTTGAAGCGCTTGGCCGCGCCTGAGTGGGTCTTCAACTTAGGCATGGTCTTCCTGCTTGAAAATAGATGCTTTACTGCTTCGGTTAGTATAGCGCACTGGTCTTGATTATACCGAAACACGGTTTAGATTTTGGGTCGGGCACAATGATTTACAAGGCCATTGCGGCGAAGGTGACTCAGTCGAAGATCGCATTGCGACAGCGAAGACCCACCACCAGTATTCTTCTGGTTCGGGAAAGAGCCTTGAAGAGATTCGAGCCAAGTCGAGTAACGCATAATCGCGTCAACGCGCGATTGCGGTATCGCATTCGCCAGCACGCAGGCTCTCGACATCCGTGAAGCGGGGCCGGTACATTGGCCGGCGAGGGTCCTAATGGCAAACACTTTCGCGCTCCCCTTTGTAACGCTGCCCTTTACAACGCTCATTCTGGCGGCTGCTTGCGTCACCGCTCAAACCACTCAGCCCACACCTCCGTCCGTTCCGAGCGGCTCCAGTTCCCACTCCGTCACCTCTTCTGGGGCGAACTCTGGCTCCTCAACCACACGGTCATCCAGGAGACCGCACCATAGAAAGCGGAAACCAAGGAGAAGCATCAAGACCGGAAGCGGCGCCCTGACTACGGCGACTCCCGCGCCCACCAAGCCCTCTGGTTCCCCACCGCCGCCGCAGTAGAGTGCCACTCGCATGCGCCCAGCAAGAAGCGGAATACGGCTGGCATAGTGCGGGGAGGAAAATTATCAGGCTGACTTAAGTGCGGTCCGCAGTCCCATCCGCGAGCTTGCGATTCGTGGACTCCACGCCATGAGGACGTACTATTTTGCGCGCTTTAAGCCGCGCCGGGCGGACCGAGTCCAGGTCTTCTACTGAGCAGACATGCTTAGCCTCTGCGAGGGCTAGCTCATGTTCATGACCGGTCTCTGATTTCACCGTGCGAAAACAAGCAAGGCAGATCGAGTCCACAGACTGGTCTGCATGCGTGCGACGTTCAAAGCGGGAGTCTGCTGCCGGCTTCATGATTCATTCCTGACAACGCCTGACCGGATGTTGCATCGCAATTTATGCGCTGCAGCAGCGCGCGTCAATGCCATAAAAGTACTAGCTATGTTTTGCCCATGGATGGAGGATCGTGTCGCGGTTAACTCTCACAAAACATTGCATATCGGCGACAGCACAGGTTCCAGTGCAAGCATGGGAATAGCCGGAAATCTCGCGTTGCCTTCGCATAAATGCGTTATCGGACACGCTGCAACGGCGTGGCGTGCGGTCCGCTATGTGCCGGCCGTCATTTCTAGAAGTTTCAGCACTGTGGCCCAATTTCGGGCGGTACACACCGTCGAAAGCCGCGAATCAAAATAGGCATTCGTCAATTTCGTATCGGCGGCACCGGTTGTCAGGTGAAGATACACCTCACCTCCGGCCACGTGAAATCTGTCGCCCGGAGATCGGTTGTTGTCCAGCCGCTGGATGGCGTCAGCCTTCGCCTGCTCCGCAAGGAAATAAACGTGGAGCGCCTTTTCCGTCTGCCCCTCCCGCAGGAACGGATTGCCGCGCACGATCTCGGAGAGTTGCTCTGAGCTGCGCACGATAACCGGAACGCGAAAACCAAACAGCTCTGAAATTTGTTTCGTGATCAAGCCTGGAAGCTTTTTCTGAATCCTTGCGGGGGCGCTGAACACGACGTTCCCACTATTGATGTAGGTGCTCACATCCGTGCATCCGGCCGCTTCAAACATCGCAATGAGATTCTTCATCGGCAGCATGTTCTTGCCGCCGACGTTGACCCCGCGCAACAACGCGACGTATTTCATCGATCCACCTCGGCGCACAGTATCACGTGCATCGCCTTATTTCTGCGTCGCGCCTGCGAATTCGCCGCGCATCTGATACTCCCAAGCGACAACGAATTTTCATCTGCAGTCAACCTCCCAGTGCACTCGATTGACTGACCGTCCTGCCGAGTTTTAGGTTGTATTCTCTCGCAAACCGCGCGTCGCGCCGCCACCGCAGGAAGGAGAAACCTGATGCGACCCGCGAATAGGTTTTGCGAAGTGAGCAGACTGGCGATATCGCGAACTCAGTCTGTGGTAGAGGCACCTCGCAAAGGGAAAGCGCCCGGACCTGTAAAGGTCACGGGCGCCGGACGTCAGCCCTCCCCCAAGGAACTGCCATCGACTCCAAGGTATCGTTGAGGCCATAGCTTGTAAATAAATCTTAGGTAACCACTATTGCTAAGTACTACTTCTTTTGGATAGTAGGCAAATGGATGCATATCTGTCTGACTTTGAAGAGTTCGAGCTTAGACAAAAGATGATGACGCGCATCTGCGCTTCGGCCCTGTTGGCATCGCCTACTTCGCGACCAGACGATCTGCATTTTTCTCATACACCGTCTTCGGCAAGATTCTCTTGCGCAACAGTTGTGCTGAATTGGTATACGGCCTGCCCGCGATGATCGCGTCCGCCTGGGCCGAAGTCACCTCCGGCAGCGTCAGCAACTGTTCCTTCGTCGCCTTATTGATGTTGACCGGCCCCTTACGCGCCAGCCCCTCGAACACGCCCTGCGCAACCGCCTTCGCGCTGCGCTTCGCCGCCGCGGTCGCATCCGCCGTGTGCTCTCGGATCGAATCGGGATTGGTCGCGCAGCCGATGCAGCCAACCCATCCGACAGAGCCAAGCACAAGCGCCGCCGACAACAATATCCTCATGGCGGAGATTCTAGTGCTCCATCCCATATTTCTGCCGGCCGGTGGAACTGTCGCGCCACTCTGGATGCTGTTCGCAATCAAAGACGATGCCTACCATCTGCTGCCGCAGAAATTCTGTATGCGACGGCGATACTTCTCCGGGCATGCGGTAGGAGTGCCGCGGCGACTCCGCCTCAGTCAGCTCGCGAAAATGGGTCGCCCACAGCGCCGCGATTCTGTCTTCCCACGCGTGGTAAATGATCGCCATATTCGCGACCGCTTCCAGATAGTCGGGAACCACCAGCAGCGCAAATAACAGCGCCGAGGCCGCGCGAGTGTAATCGCCCTTCTCGGCAACTGCCATTCCATATCGCGTCAGCACATCTGCAACCGCATTGCGCTCCGGCACTGTGCCTCGCGAAAAGTCCATGTCTTTCAGGTGTCGCGTGATGGCCGCTTGAAGAGAGCGGTCCCCCTTTACGAAGTTTGCCAGCGCGAGCCTGCTGGAATCCGCACGATTCGTCGACACCGCATTCAGAAACGAATCCGGCGCAGATACGCGATCAGGTACAAACCGATTGGGCACGAAGCGATTGGGCACGAAGCGATTAAACCAAGCCATGACCATCCGATTATTTGCCGAGATGGCGATGGAGTCAAAATTTTCGGAATAAATCGTCATGAGTGGCGCTGGATGCCGGCCTCCGCCCCTTCCCCTGAATGAGCCTCCTGCGCCGAGGGGCGCTGACTCGATGCGCTCGACCGTTTCTGCAAGCAAGTCTTACTAGTCCCCTTTTCACTGATATTTCCGGCCAGCGCTTGCTACAGTTCGCAATCCGCATCTCAATAAGGCGTCAGACCGGCACCCAGAGACGTACAAGGAGTCACTCCAGGATGCGCTTCACCGATTGGTTATTGTCCGACCTCAGACTGCCCACCGGCGTGGAAGGCAAACCCGATCACGAACACCCGTGGTGGAGCGTGATGTGCCTCACTGGAGTGGACTACTTCTCCACCCTCGGCTACCAGCCCGGTATCGCGTTTCTCGCTGCCGGGGCACTGTCTCCCGTAGCCACACTCATTCTCGTCCTGGTCACGCTCTTCGCCGCGCTGCCCGTTTATCATCGCGTAGCCGCTGCCAGCCCCAACGGCCAGGGCAGCATCTCGATGCTGGAGAAGCTATTTCCAAAGTGGAAGGGGAAATTATTCGTCCTCATCCTGCTCGGCTTCGCAACCACCGATTTCGTCATCACGATGACGCTCTCCGCGGCCGATGCTGCGGCGCACTTCACGCACAATCCTTTCACCCCGCACTGGATGAGCAGCCAGATGGCGGTCACGCTCATCCTGCTTTCCATCCTGGGCGCGATCTTCCTCAAGGGCTTTAAAGAAGCCATCAACATCGCCGTTGTTCTTGTCGCGGTATATCTCTCCTTGAGCGCGGTCATCACGGTCGTCGCTTTGCTGCACGTTGTCGAACATCCGCATCTTTTCGTGGATTGGCATCGCGCCCTCTTCGCGCATCACGGCAACATCCTCGGCATGATCGGAGTTTCCCTGATTCTTTTCCCAAAACTCGCGCTGGGCCTCTCCGGCTTTGAAACCGGTGTCGCCGTCATGCCGCTGGTGAAAGCCGAGGATATCGCGGCGCGTATCCGGAATACACGCCGCCTGCTCACCACCGCGGCGTGCATCATGAGCGTCTTTCTCATCGCGACCAGCGTTGCCACCACTTTGCTCATTCCGCCGGCCGCGTTCAAAGACGGCGGCCCCGCCAACGGCCGCGCACTCGCGTATCTCGCGCATGAACATCTTGGCAACGTTTTCGGATCGATCTACGACGTCAGCACGATTCTCATCCTCGCTTTCGCGGGAGCATCCGCGATGGCGGGCCTGCTCAATCTCATTCCGCGTTACCTGCCTCGTTTCGGCATGGCTCCGGAATGGGCCCGTGCCTCCCGGCCCCTCGTCCTGGTATTTATGGGCATCACTTTTGTCGTGACGCTGCTGTTCCGCGCCAACGTCGATGCGCAGGGCGGCGCTTACGCTACGGGCGTCCTCGTCCTGATCACGTCCGCAGCAATTGCCGTCACCCTCTCCGTCTGGGACCGGCCTTTGCGCTGGGTGTTTCTGGTGATGTCGCTGGTCTTTGTCTACACCACGATCCTCAACATCTGGGAGCGCCCTGAAGGTATCAAGATTGCGTCGTTCTTCATCCTCGCGATGGTCGTCACGTCCGTAGTCTCCCGCGCCATGCGCTCAACCGAGCTCCGTATTACCGGAATTCATTTCGATAGCCAAGCAACCGAGTTGTTGGGAGATGACAACGACCGCGTCATACGTCTTGTCGCTCGCAGGCCAAGGGCTGAAACCGAGGCAGACCTTGAGCGTATCGACCGCAAGGTGCGCTACTACCACTCTCTGGATGCGGAGGAGTGTTTGTTCTTCTTCGAAGTCGAGCGCGGCGATGCTTCCGACTTTGAAGAGAATTTGACCGTCACCGGCGAGCGTATCGGCCGGCACCGGATGCTGCGCGCCAAGAGCCCGGTCGTTCCCAACGCGATCGCCGCACTGCTGATCGATCTCGAAAAGAGAACCGGCGAGGTTCCTCATGCCTACTTCAAGTGGCACGAAGGAAACCCAATCGCAAACCTCTTCGCATTCCTCTTCTTCGGCGAAGGCGACGCTGCCCCTCTCACCCACGAAGTATTGCGCCGCGCCGTCGAAGATCCCCAACGGCGTCCCGTAATCCATGTCAGCTAAACCAGCGGCCCTCTGCACTGAACGCAGTTGCCTGCCCTCCCAGCCGCGCTTGCTAGAGTTGTGCATGCGTCTTCGCGCCCTGCTCTTCGCCATCGCCATCGCATCCGCATCGCTCAACACCCACGCGCAGCAGACACTCGCGGCCACACCCACCACCGTCGCATGGGGCTATTACTGGACGCACGCGAAACCCGTGCTCACGGTACACAGCGGAGACACCGTCCGCATCAACACGCTCTCTACTTGCGGCTCGCCCGAGCGGGTCGAGGCCGGCGGCGTTAAGCCCGCCGACATTCCGCAATCCATGATCGACCTCTATGCCGCAAAGAACATCGACAAGGGTCCCGGCGGCCACATTCTTACCGGCCCCATCGCCATCGCGGAAGCCGCGCCTGGCGATGTGCTCGAGGTCCGCATTCAAAAAGTCGACATCGACGTTCCTTGGAGCTGCAATGGATTCTCCGTCGGCCGCGGCTTCCTGCCCGACGATTTTCCCTTCGGCAAGATGAGCATTCTCCCGCTCGACCGCACGCGCATGGTCGCCGAGTTTGCACCGGGCATCGAGATTCCTCTGCATCCTTTTTTCGGTTCGATGGGAGTGGCACCCCCTGAATCCGCGGGCCGCTACAATTCCACCGAGCCGTGGATGCACGGCGGCAATATGGACAACAAGGAACTAGTCGCGGGCACCACGCTGTATCTCCCTGTGCACACCGCGGGCGCATTGTTTGAAGTCGGCGATGGCCACGCCGGACAAGGCAACGGCGAGGTCGATATCACCGCGCTTGAAACCATGCTGAGCGGAACCTTTCAGTTCATCGTGCATAAAGACATGCACCTGCTCTGGCCCCGCGCGGAAACGGCGACGCACTACATCACGATGGGCTTTAACACCGATCTGAACGAAGCGACCAAGATGGCGCTGCGCAATATGATCGACTTCCTCGTCAGCGAAAAACATCTCACCCGCGAACAGGCGTACCAGCTATCCAGCGTAGCCGTCGACCTCGACATCACTCAACTCGTCGACGGCAAGGTCGGTGTCCACGCCATGTGCCCGAAGTCGCTCTTCACTGCGTCATCTCCGAAATAGAACTGCCGGGTGCCACCCTTTGCGCAGAAAGAATGGAAGGCGCGAAGGCCAGTTGCAACCCTCGCTCCTCATACCGTCGAAGAATTTTTACCAGCGACGCTCCACCGCCAGCCGTTGTCGATGGGAGATCGTCCCCCTCACGCAATGCCAAATACGCTACGGCTTCTTCATCATGGCCATGATCGGGGTTCCCTGGCCCGCCACCACCTGCCACTTCGCTCCCTGCTTGACCCATACATCGGTCCAGCGGTAGGTACCGCTGATGTCCTGGCCCTTGAACGATCCCTTGTCGGTGGTGGTGTAGGTCACGACGGCGGCATCGCCATATTGCATCACCTTCATGTCGCTGATTACGGAAGATTCGAACTTTAAATCGCCGCTCTTGACGCTGCTGATGACGTCCGCTTTGTTTGAAGTGGCGCCATCGGGAGCGGTGAACACAAACGCGTCTGCCGTGTCGCGATCGAGTACGGTAGTGTTGCCCTTGAGCATCGCTTCGGAGTCCTCGTGTTCGAGGCGCGTCAGGTTCTGGGTCACATCATTGCTCGCGGCCTGACCCGTAGCGAAGGAAAAACAGGAAGTAAGAATCGCCAGCGTGGCAAATGCATAAATCGGTTTCATAAGTTGTCTCCTCGGATGAGTTTTGCGGAGCGCAATTTTACAAAAGCGCCCTCGCCGGCCCGCTGAATCCCGCTCATTTAAGACCGCCGCGGCGAGCGAGTCAAGCGTGCCTTGGTCAGAGATTGAGTCAAGATCGGATGCGCCCGCCCGCGCGCGAAAAAAGAGAGGCTCTCAATCGAGAGCCTCTCTTCAGCCAAACGTCAATCACTCAACTATTGTTCGTTGCCATCAGCAGAGAACCGCGCGATCCGGGTGCCCCAGTTTCCTAGCGCTGCACGAGTGCCGCCGCAAGTGCCAAACGGATTCGACGCCTCGTATTGCGCCAGGGTGCAGCTCTGACCGATGTACTCCTGCGCAGCGAAGATCTGATTGCCGACGACAGCAGTCGCACCATAGTCGCCCCAACGTGGGCGCAACCGTGGACCCGTCTCCCCTTTGTATTCGCTGAAACCATCCTGCGCCCCAACGCCATGCGTAGCGAAGTGGATGTCGCCTGCACCCTGCTGCTCATTCACGTTGACATACGCCAGGCCCGGGAAGTCGTTCAATCCCGTCAGAGTAAAGGAGATGATGGCTTTGCCCTGACTCGTCACGCCGAACGTCGGATAGGTAATGTCCGCCTTTGGAGTCGCGACGTAGCCTTGATTTGCGACCTTTCCGCTCAGTG
>JBBPYY010000057.1:0-27657 GCA_038199445.1 Terriglobales bacterium
AATACAAGCTCGCACTCGATCACGACCCAAAATCCCAATACCTCAGCAGCGGGCTGGCGGAGTTGTACTTCAAGCTTGGCCGCGTTCGTGAAGCAGTGATCGCGGTGAAGGAGATTTTGCAGAAGGACGCGAATAATCTGGAAGCTCACAAGCTCCTCGGCCGTATTTACCTGCGCTCCCTGGGCGATGCGCATAACGGAGATCAGTCGGGAGAGATGTTGAACCTTGCGACCGGGGAGTATGTGAAGCTGGTTGAACTTGAGCCGAAGGTCACGGAAAATCACGTTGTCCTGGGTCAGCTCTACACGCTGGCGCATGACGCTCCGCACGCCGAAGAACAATTTAAATTGGCCCGAACGCTGGATGGAAATTCAGAAGACGTTATTTTGAATTTGGCGCGGCTCTACAGTGAACGGGGGGATACGCCAAGGGCAATAGAAACACTCAAATCCCTTCCGCCGGACGACCGCACTGCCCGGACCGAATTTGCGCTGGGTGGCAGCTACGACCAACTGAAAGACCTGAAAAGCGCGATCGCCGCATACCGTCGCGCGCTGGAACTCGAATCCGATAACCTGGACGCGGAACGAGCTCTTTCACAGGATCTGCTAGCTGATGGACAGCTGGATCCCGCGCTGAAACAGTATGAGCACATCACATCCGAGGACCCACAGGATCCGCAGTCGTACATCCGCATCTCTGAAATTCAAAGGCGCAAAGGCCAGTACAAGGAAGCATTTGCCACGCTGAATAAAGCGAAGGCGCTGGTCACAGACTCCGTCGAGCTTAGCTTCAATGAGGCACTCCTCGACGATTCTCTCGGCCGCTATGACCAGGCGATGCTGGTGTTGGAGCGTCTTGTCGCAGACACGCTGCACGCAAACGGCGAATATTCAGCCGGAGAGAAAAATAATCGCGCGATCTTTCTTGACAGGCTTGGCAACGTCTATCGCGAACGTAATATGACGGATCAAGCGATTGTTGCCTATCAAAAACTGATCGACCTCGGCGGCGACTATACGGCCCGCGGTTATCAGGGGCAGGTGGATGCATACCGCGATGCCAAACAATTTGACAAGGCAAGAGCCATAGCCCAGAACGCCGCGGAGAAGCTGCCGAAAGACCGCGCGGTTCAATTGATGTTCGCCCAACAGCTCACAGATGTTGGAAAAGTGGATGAGGGTTTAGCAATTGCCCAAGGCATGCTCAAGCACAACGCCGAGGACCGCGATGTGGAACTCGCGTTGGCGCAAATTTACACTCGGCTGCGGCGTTGGAAAGAAGCCTCAGATGAGATAGATAAAGTGGAGAAGCTGCCGTCCAAGTCCGATGACAAAATTTATATCTACTTCCTGCGAGGGACTCTCCAGGAACGGCAGAAGCATTATGATGCCGCGGAGGAACAGTTCCGCCAAGTGCTTGCTATCGACGCGAACAACGCACAGGCGTTGAATTATCTGGGGTACATGCTTGCGGACCGGGGCGTGCGCTTGAATGACGCCGTCGCGATGGTGCGCAAGGCCGTGGAGCTTGATCCGCAGAACGGGGCTTACCTCGACTCATTAGGCTGGGCCTACTTCAAACTCGGCCAATATGCCCTCGCTGAAGAGAACCTGATGAAGGCCATCGAGCGCATGGGAACCGACCCTACGGTCCATGACCATCTGGGAGATGTTTACGAGAAGACTGGCCGCACCCGC
Source organism: Terriglobales bacterium (assembly GCA_038199445.1). Classification (GTDB taxonomy): domain Bacteria; phylum Acidobacteriota; class Terriglobia; order Terriglobales; family Acidobacteriaceae; genus JBBPYY01. Next base: position 1,701 of record JBBPYY010000057.1, read on the forward strand.
CAAGCGGCTGCGCAGTGGGAGCGTTCTCTGGATGAGTACCATCGTTCCGCGTCCGCTGACGTGGAGCCGAGCGATGTTGAGAAGCTGCAGCATAAGCTGGACTCGGCAAAGGTGCGGCTTGCCAAGAGTGCGCCGGAGTCATCGCAGATCAAGTAATAATTGCCACATGGCATCCCGTTAAACTAGCTGCATGCTCTCTAGTGTGGCCGTAGCAGGCATCGGCGACGATCCGCTCATGGCGCGGGTGTATCTGGAAACCGGACATGCTTATCGCTCGCCATTTCAGCGAGATCGTGACCGCGTGATCCACGCACGGGCATTTCGCCGCCTCGCCGGAAAAACACAGGTCTTTACCAGGCGCGCCTCCGACCACTTCCGCAGCCGCCTGACCCACACCATCGAAGTCTCGCATATCGCACGCACCGTAGCGCAGGCGCTGGGGCTGAATGAAGATCTCGCCGAGACGCTGGCACTCGTGCACGATATTGGGCATCCGCCATTTGGTCACGCGGGGGAGAGAGCGCTCGACCTTGCTCTAGAAGCACACGGCCTGCACTTTGATCACAACCTGCATGCGCTGCGCATCGTTGAGCATTTTGAGCAGCGTTACGCAGCCTTCCGCGGGCTGAATCTGACACTCGGGGTGCGTGAAGGCATTGTCAAACACTCGCGAGATTATCGCGCGAGCGAATATCCGCAGTTGACTGCCTATTTCCTGGACGCGAGGCCGCCACTCGAAGCGCAGATTATCGATCTCGCAGATGAGATCGCCTATTTAACTGCTGATTTGGATGACGGGATAGAAAGCGGCTTGCTCGAGATCGACGACATCCGCACGAATGTGCCAATCTTCAACCGCTTCTACACAGAGATGGAGCGGCGTCACGTCAACGCGCCGGAAAAGCTGCTATTCGCGGAAGCGGTGAAGCGCATGTTGAATGCGCTCGTGGTGGATCTGATTGAGTCAGTAGGTGCGTCCCTGGCAAGCAACCGTGTCCGCACGCTCGAAGATGTGCGAAGGTTTCCCAACCGCCTCGCGACCTTTTCAGACGCCGCCGAGTCGGACCGGCGGCCGGCGAAGGAATACCTCTACCGCACGCTCTATCAAAGTGCCGCACTGGTAAGGGATCAGAATGAGGCGGCCGGGATTGTGCAATTCCTCTTCGCACACTGGATGCAGCATCCGGAAGATCTGCCGGCTGGACACCAGGCACTGTTACGCGAGGAGAATCCAGCGCGCATTGTTGCTGACTATATTGCGGGAATGACGGACAGCTTCATCCTCGAGCAGTACCTGATCCGTCGTGCCGCGTAGGAATTAAAACAAATAATCTTCAATTCTCGGTGACGCGTGCTTAAGCCATTGCGCGATTACATCGGCGTACTTGATGCCGGCGCCAGTGTTGAAGAGCACGCAGCGATCAGACGGCTTGAGAAATCCGGATTCTATCAGCGCATCGTAGGCTGCCGTGGAGGCGGCCCCCTCAGGCGATAGCAATATGCCCTCATTGCGTGCCCAGTCGAGCAAGGACGAGAAGATCGTATCGTCAGGAAGAGCAAGACAAGTTCCGCCACTCTTGCGCACGATGTCTAGAATGAGGAAATCGCCGTACGGCTTCGGCACGCGCAGCCCGGCCGCAAACGTATGGGCATCGTGCCACATCACTGACTCGGCATGGCCCGCGTCGAAGGCATGCGCGACCGGCGCGCATCCCGATGACTGCACTGCAATCATCTTAGGACGCGGGCTGCCGGGAGCGATCCAGCCGAGTTGCTCCATTTCTTCAAACGCCTTCCACATGCCGATCAGGCCTACGCCGCCACCCGTCGGATAAAAGACGGCGTCGGGATATTGCCAGCCGCATTGCTCGACAAGTTCATAGCCCATCGTCTTCTTGCCCTCAACGCGATAGGGCTCTTTGAGCGTTGAGACATCGAACCATCCCTCCTTGGCTTTCTGTTCAGCGACCATGCGCGCGCAATCAGTAATCAAGCCGTCGACCAACGTGACTTGCGCGCCATAGGCCAAGCTCTCCGTCGAATTTGCGATAGGCACATCATGAGGCATGAAGAGGTGCGCCTCGATCCCCGCTGCGGCAGCGTAGGCAGCAAGCGCTCCGGCTGCATTGCCCGCTGAGGGCACGGCAAGCTTTTGCACGCCGTAGTGGCGCGCCATCGTAACCGCCAGAGCCAGCCCGCGCGCTTTGAAAGTGCCGGTCGGATTGGCGCCCTCTTCTTTCAGCAAAACATTTTGATAGCGGCGACTCCGCAGCATCGGAGTCCACCCTTCGCCAAGGGTGACGGGTGGCACGTCTGGCAGCACATCTCGATAGCGCCACATTCCCAGACTGGTAGACGCTTCGGCGGCATAGCGCGCCGGAGAATCGCGGTGCGCACTGTGACGCAGCGCATCCATGTCATAGCGAACGTATAAAGGGCCTCCGCACGCCGGGCAAAGCGTCTGCGGCTGGTCAGCAGAAACATGATGAGGACAGCGACAACACTCTAGCGACTTGATGCTTGCCATTTCGGGGACCCCAGTTATTAAGCTACTGCTTCCTGTGCCGCTTCCGAGACGGGGAGTGCCGGAAACTCGCCTTCCCACCGCGCGACCACGACGGAGGCGAGGCAGTTGCCGACGACATTGACCATGGTGCGAGCCATGTCCATAAGCGTATCGATGCCGAGGATCACCAGAATCGGCTCAGTCGGAAGATGAAACGTTGCCGCGGTCGCAAGCAACACTACGAGAGATGCTCGGGGCACTCCAGCGACGCCTTTGCTGGTCAACATCAGCGTGCCCATCATCAGCAACTGTTCGCCCCAGGGCATGCGAATGCCGGCTGCCTGTGCAACAAAAACCGATGCGAGTGAGAGGTACAGCGTGGAACCGTCGAGATTGAAGCTGTAGCCGGCGGGGATTACGAAGGCGACGATGCGACGCGGTACGCCGAGTGCCTCCATGTTTTCCATCGCGCGTGGAAGCGCCGCTTCTGAAGTTGCAGTTCCAAAAGCGATGGATGCGGGGGCCGCGATCGCAGAAAGGAATTTGCGGAGTGGCACGCGCGCGAACAACGCAACAGGCAGCAAGACCAGCCCGCCAAAGGCAAGGAGCGCGCCGTATAATGTTGCGAGCAATTTCGCGAGATTGACCAAGACGCCCAGGCCCATGTGACCAACGGTGTAGGCCATCGCGGCGGCCACGCCGATGGGCGCAAAATACATGACGATGTTGGTAAAACGGAACATCACTTCGCTGAGCGATTCTGCGACGCGAAGTAGCGGCGCTCGCTTCTCTGCGGAGACCGTCGCAAGCGCTACGCCGAAGATCAGAGCGAACACTGCAACTTGCAGTATCTGCCCCTCGGCGACCGATTTTGCGATGTTCTCGGGGAATATGTGCAATAGAAAATCTTGCCAGTGGAGATCCATTGGCGGCGCGGTGAGGGTGCCATGGACAGCCTCGATGGGAACCGCCAGGCCTACTCCGGCATGCGTGAGGTTAATTGCGACGAGCCCTACCAGCAGGGCGAAGGCTGTCATCACTTCAAAGTAAATGAGGGCTTTCAGACCGATGCGCCCCACGCCCTTTAGATCTCCATGACCGGCGATGCCAGTGACCAGTGTGCCGAGGATCAACGGCGCAACGATGGTCTTAATCAGCCGCAGGAAGATATCGCTGAAGACGCGCATCTCGACGGCCAGAGCCGGTCGATCGAGCCCAAGTTCCGCGCCTGCGAGCATGCCAAGGAAAATCCATGGCGTGAGTGAACGCTTGCGCGCGGAGTAGAGAGCAAAACACGCCAAGGCTACACATCTCAACGCGATGCACACGACATGCCGCGTATGCATGAATTGCAACCCTGCTCCTGCAGCAAAAAGCACGCTGCCCACCAGCAGGATCAGGCCCGATGATTTTTGCGGCGTTGTCTTCAAGGCTGGTGTAAATATAGCCGCTCGCCACGGCATCTTGCGCGCTAGGAGTTCCTCACTTTGCTCAGCCTCTGGAAGGCGCGGGCTTGGCGCTGTTTACCCAGGCCGTATAGATCATGTCGCGCAGCATGGTCGCTCCAGCCGCTAACCGCTCTGCGGTAAACTGGCGCGATTCGACACTGCCGGCGTTCTTGAATCCGCCAGCCTTCTCGAGCTGGTAAACGCGCTCGACAAGTTGATTTGACTTCCGCAAATATGCAACATAGTCGGCGAAAGGATCAGAGAGGACCATCGCGCCAGCAGGCACCAGCGGCTGCACATCTCGACTTTCAGGTTTGCAGCAACGAAAACGCTCTCGAATTGAGCATGAATGCCATGCTCAGTCGTGTATCCATTGGGATTTTCTTTACTGACCCACCCGTTGTATTGGATCGTTGTGTGCAAGGGCATTGAACCGTCCGCGACGTAATGCCCCAGCCAGCCCGCGTATAAAATCGCCGACTGCTGGGCAGCTCTTGCGTCGTCAGCTTTTACTGGGCCAGTCGTCGAGAGCATCCGCCACTCTCGAAGCGCTGCCTGCAGCCGCTCCATTACCTCGATTGCAATGTAAGGCTGAAAGCCGACTTTCTCGGGTGCAAGCTTCGCCGCATCCTGCGGATGCTCGAGTGCGGCGGCATACAGCATGCGGCTGTATTCATAGCGAGAGCGTGGCAAAGGTCCGATACGGTCCGCGAGTTCTAGATCGATGAAGTGATCCGGTGCCTGGGACGCGTTTAGTTCAGGCTCAAGCGGCGATCGCCACCTGTCGGGCTCTGGACCAAGGTATTCAATTTCATTGATCGCATCCGCTGACCGCAGAAACGCTGGAACACTCTGCGGAAGCCGTGAAGCAGCGGCCCGGTTGATGATGCGATGCCCCTCGTTACCCCAGGCACGCGCATCGAGCGTGGTGCAAATCAAAAGAGACAGAAGAACAAATCCAATACGCGAGCGACCGGCTGGAGAGACCATATTGATCACAGGATAATCGTCACACTGTAAGATTGCTGCTCAAGGAATTCACAATTGCACAGACGAATGGCGGGTGATTGATTGATATCCTTGGAAGTGCCAATGACGACCAAGAAAGATCTACTCAATCGCCCCGTCCAACATATCGATATTAAGCAACACAATGTCGTCGCTCTCGTCGACGCCATGAATGAAATGGCCTACAGTTCGCGCGATCTTGCGCGCGCCGCTTCAATCTATGAACGCATGCTTCGAGACCAGGAATGTGGCGTAATCCTCTGCCTCGCGGGGTCGCTCATTTCGGCAGGCCTGAAGCAAATTTTTATCGACCTGATTCGTAATCACATGGTCGATGCGATCGTGTCCACGGGCGCCAATATTGTTGATCAGGACTTCTTCGAGGCTCTCGGTTTTCGCCACTGGATCGCCGAGGACGAATATAAATACGGCACGCAAGACGGCGTGTTGCGTGAGTTGATGATCGACCGCATCTACGACACGTTCATTGATGAAGAAGAATTGCGGATTTGCGATGACACCACGCAGAAGATTGCAGACTCGCTGGCTCCGCGGCCTCACAGCTCCCGCGAATTCATCCGCGAGATGGGGGCGTTCCTCGAACGCGAGGGCAAAGTTCCGGCAAAGGGCGGTACGGACTCAATCGTGTACTCCGCGTTTCAGAACGACGTGCCGATTTTCTGCCCCGCATTCAGCGATTGCTCGGCCGGGTTTGGCCTGGTTGCCCACCAGCACGCGCGTCAGGACAAGCCGAAAGTTTCCATTGACTCAGTTAAAGACTTCTACGAGTTGACGCAGTTAAAAATTGCGAACCCGACCACTGGACTGCTGATGATCGGGGGCGGCGTGCCAAAGAATTTTGCGCAGGACATCGTTGTCGCGGCGGATGTACTGGGTTCTGATGCGCCGATGCACAAATATGCAATTCAAATCACGGTTGCCGATGTGCGTGATGGAGCGCTTTCTTCAAGCACGCTGAAGGAAGCGAGTTCCTGGGGCAAGGTTGACACCACCTTTGAACAAATGGTTTATAGCGAAGCCACCATGGCGCTTCCGCTGATTGCGGGATACGCCTATCACAAGAACGCACACGCTGCCCGCAGTGGCCGTCGCTGGGCGCGGCTTCTGGAACCCGTTGCAGCGTAAACAATAAACGTGCGCGAAAGGGCCGTATCCTCCTGATGCGGTCTTGGCCTCCGCTAGCGGTATAGTTGGTGGCAGTGACACCGCCCTAACGAGAAGGGGCCTGCACCTGCTGTACCAAGCCGATGCGAACTCCCGCTGATAATCCAAGTTGTCAAACCATTCAGCGGCCTGCCAACCGAACCAGACAGCCCGGGCTTAGCAAACGATATTCAGTGAATGCGAATTAAGAAACGCATCCTCATCATCGACGACGAAGACGATATCCGTCAGGTTGCCGCGCTCAGTCTCGAGGCAATCGCCGGATGGGACGTTGTCACCGCGAGCAGCGGCGCACGTGGCATCGAGGCAGCCGCTGATGAGCAGCCCGACGCGATCCTGCTCGACGTCATGATGCCGGAGATGGATGGGCCTACCACGTTCGGACGATTGCAAAAAGATCCGCGGACATCTCACATTCCAGTGATGCTGCTGACAGCGAAAGTACAAGGCCCGGACCAGCGTATTTTTGCATCGCTCGGTGTGCGAGCGGTGCTCTTCAAACCTTTCGACCCTCTGACACTTTCAGATCAGATTGCGAACGTACTAGGATGGTGATTCAGATGGTACGCAAGAAGCAGACAGCCGCAGATAAGCTTGCGCGACAAATGCAACTTTTATGGCAGGAACACCGAGCCGAATTTGCGGAGCGTGTCGAGGCGATCGAAACAGCCCGAGCGTCGCTGTCGAATGGCATGGCATTGAGCTTTGTCGAGCGCGCGGAGGCTGCGTCATCCGCTCACAAGCTCGCAGGAGTTCTGGGCATGTTCGGTCTTCGAGACGGCACTGAAGCGGCGCGAAATATCGAAACGCTGTTGATGGCAGACGAGGCCCACTCCGTTGAACATTTGACAGAGGAACTGACACCGAATATCTCGGCCCTGCGAGCCGCTATCGCCTCGCGTTAGGGCTGTTTAGAATGCGTGGTGCTCGTCATCATGCGTAAGGCCCGAGGGCACCGCTGGAGTTGCCTCCGTCTCGGATCGGAGTCGCGCGACCGTACGCCAATTGTCGCGCAAGGAAGATTCAGCGATCCACGGCGGCAGAGGCATACAGAGATAATCACTCAGCGCTTTGACATGACTTTCATACATACCACGCAACTCTGCAAGACGGTCGAGCGAAGCTTGATCGGAACAAACAGTGACTCCGGCCGCGACCAACTGCTCTCGCAGTTTCTCAAAACGATCGTCTGGTAGTCGTGCCTCGACGGGCACGCCAAAACCTGGCGGTCGGCCGCCGCGCAAAAATATTTGAGACAGATCGACCACCGCATGTCGTGACATGGCAAAGGTCAGCTGGGCTTGCCGCGCCGCATCCGTCTTCACCATCGCGATTGAGAGAGAGGTAGCATCGAGCATTGCCGTGAGAGCGCTAATCCAGCTTTGGTTATCGTGTTGAGACCGGAAATAGCAGAGCAGCGGATAAGAAATATGGCTCTCAAGCAACTCGGCCGACCAGCGTTCCCACTCCACAAACAACGTGATCAATGCGTCGTCGCCGCCCGCGAACGCATGTCTGCGCATCAATTCTGCGGCTGTAGGTGGTGAGCCGGCACGGGCGTCCAGCAACGAGATGCTTACTTCTCGGCGCGAGAATGCACCGTACAGTACTGGTACATATCCGATAACAACAGCAAGGAAGCCAAGGCCGAGCCCAGCTTCGACCACGATCAGCTCTCGAGCAAATCCAGTCTGCGGGACAATGTCTCCAAGCCCAAGCGTGAATAGCGTAGTCCCGCTGACATAGAACGCGGTCCTGAATGCGTGCACCCCCAAAGGGTCTGTAAAGGGAGTGCCGAGAGCGTAATAAAACAATCCGAAGCTTGCGACCAGACCGATTGCCCATACCGTGAGGAGCAGCAGCAGAGAAAGCGGCCCGTAAAAACTGAAGGCACTCTCGCGCTTTTTCGGCGCGTGTAGTAAACGTGCCGCCGCAACCCATGGCCTCCAAGTCAGCATGTAGAAAATCGACGTAATACGAAAGCGGTGCGAGGCACGGCGTGGCAGGATGATGGTCTGGAAGGCATCGAGTAGTACCGTGTAAAGCAGTGCGATGCCAGCTACAAAAGCGAATATGTGCACACGATCCTTTCACATCGGACGAGGGTCAACCTTAGCAGGCCAGTTGAGGCAAAGAACGCGCAATCTGAACTACACTTGATCGGATGCCCTTCAATTATCTAGGTCGCATATTAATCGCTGGCGGGCTGTTGTTCGTCGCTGTTGGAGTGATTTTTTTGTTTGCCGGCCGAATCGGTTTTCCTGTTGGCCGTCTACCTGGCGATATGACTTATCGAGGCTCTCGCTTCACCGTGTTCGCTCCTCTCGGAACGTCGCTGCTGCTCAGTATTCTGCTCTCTCTCTTGTTCTATTTCCTCTCGCGTTTCCGTCGTTAGTGCCGATGCTAGACTCGACTCCGGTGAACGCTTCTGTGCAAAACGAATTCTCGTTTCCAGCGTTAATCGCGGAGCGGAAGATCTACACCGTGCATCAGCTGGTGATGGCGGCGCGCGGAGCTATCGAGCGCGACTTCGCCGCCATCTGGATTGAGGGCGAGGTTTCTAACCTCCGCAAGGCAGCCTCAGGCCACCTCTACTTCACGCTGAAAGACGGCGATGCTCAGCTGCCCGTGGTCCTGTTTCGCCGCCAAGCGCTTCTACTTCGTTTTGCCCCAACCGATGGAATCCAGGTCTTGACGCGCGGTACGCTGTCGATCTACGAGTCTCGCGGTCAGATGCAGCTCATCGCGGAGACTCTCGAACCTCGCGGCGCCGGTGCGTTGCAGATCGCTTTCGAGCAATTGCGCGAGCGTTTGCGTGCCGAGGGTCTCTTCGCGGCCGGACGGAAACGGCCGCTCCCAGCATTCCCGCGCATGGTTGGAGTAATCACATCTCTGCACGGCGCCGTAATTCACGACATGGTCACCATTCTGCGCCGCCGCCATTCTGCCCTGCACGTCGTCGTGTATCCCGTCCCCGTGCAGGGCGACGGTGCCGCAGCAGAGATGATTGCGGGACTCGCACACTTCAACGAATCAAACCGCGTTGACCTGATCGTTCTCGCGCGCGGCGGCGGTTCGGCCGAAGATCTCGCCTGTTACAACCATGAAGGTCTGGCCCGCGCGATCGTTTCCAGTGCCCTGCCAGTGGTCTCCGCTGTCGGTCATGAAACCGACGTCACTATCGCGGATTTCGCAGCGGATGTGCGCGCTCCGACTCCATCTGCGGCTGCGGAGCTGCTCACCGCGTGGCAACATCGCGTCGGCGAGGATATTTTTCAACTCACCCATCGCCTCGAACGGGGCCTGCGTTATCAATCGATGCGCGCTCGCGAACGGTACGAACGCCTCTCCCTACCCGCCGTTTTTGCCCGTTTACAGAGAAATCTTGGGCGACGGCACCAGCGTATCGACGAATTACGATTTCGAATGGAGACCTGTCTTCAGTCCTGCGTTGTAGCGAATCAGCGCAGCCTGCAGCATCTTGCCGCGCGCTTGCTGCAACGCGACCCAGCACGTGATCTGCGCGAGGCGCAACAAAAATGGCGGACAATCAATGCACGCCTGCTGCGTGGGGGCGCCGACGTTCATGCCCGTTCAGGCGCGCGACTGCATATAGCTGCCGCAAGACTGATGGCATTGTCACCGCTCGAGGTACTTGAGCGAGGCTACGCACTCATCTTCGATAACGACGGAAAGATCGTCAGGTCTGTCACGCAATTGCAACCCGGGGACGACACTCTTACTCGCTTCGCAAATGGCTCCGTTGCGAGCCGAGTCATTGATATACATCTGCTGACTAAAGGAAATGAACCTACCGCATGAGACAACTTTTTGGAACCGATGGAATACGCGGAATAGCGGGACAGCCTCCCCTCGACAGGGGAACGGTTTACTCGACCGGCGTAGCCCTGGCTCGCTCCCTTCGCGGTGCACATGATCTGGTGCGGGTTCTCATCGGAATGGATACGCGGGAGTCCGGTCCATGGATCGCGAGCACCATCGCTGCGGGTCTGCAGTCTGTTGGGGCGAAAGTTGAGTTCGCCGGCGTAATCACGACCCCGGGCATCGCATATCTCACGCGTTTCCACACCTTTTCGGCGGGTGTCGTGATTTCGGCTTCGCATAATCCGTGGCAGGACAACGGAATCAAAATTTTTGCGAGTGACGGCTATAAGTTGCCCGACGAGATAGAGCTCGCCATCGAGCGAGAAATCTTCTTCCATCGCGATGGTGGCGAAGGGAGCGGCCACGAAACCGTTGAACCGCTCAAAGAACAACCCGAATACAGACACGAATATGTTCGCTTCCTGCAGTCTGCGGTTCCGGCACTCGACTTACGCGGTGTGTCTCTCGTTCTTGATTGCGCGAACGGGGCAGCCAGCGCTGTCGCTGCGGAGCTATTTGCCGGGTATGGCAGCAAGGTCACGCTGACACACGCCTCGCCTGACGGACGCAACATCAATGAACATTGCGGCGCCCTCCATCCAGAAGTTGTCGCCTCAGAGGTCGTGGCACAAAAAGCGGATGTCGGGGTCACGCTCGACGGCGATGCCGATCGTGCCCTTTTTGCCGACGCTGCAGGACGCGTGGTCAACGGCGATGCGGTCATGCTGATCGCTGCGCGCGATATGAAAGCCGCAGGCACGTTGACCGGAGACACGCTGGTGGCGACAACCATGTCCAACATGGGGCTCGAAGCAGCTCTAAAACGGAGTGGCCTGCGCATGTTGCGCGCGCCGGTCGGGGATAAGTATGTGCTCGAAGAAATGCGCCGCAGCAACGCGCAGCTTGGTGGAGAGCAGTCTGGCCATATACTTTTCGCTGCCCGATCGACGACTGGCGACGGCCTGCTTACCGCGCTGCTTCTGCTTGATATCGTCAGCCGTTCAGGTAAATCGTTGGCAGAACTTACGAGTGATCTCAAGGTCTATCCGCAAGTGATCGTCAATGTTCACGTCCGGGAAAAAAAGCCGCTCGCACACATCGCTTCTGTCACTGAGACGATTGCCAATGCCGAGCGCGAATTGGCTGACAGCGGCCGCGTCGTGGTTCGGTACTCCGGAACAGAAAAACTTGCCCGAGTCATGATCGAGGCAGAATCCGAGGAAGCAATGCGGCGCCATGCCGAGGCGATTGCATCCGCGATTCGAAATGCAATCGGCGCCTAGACGGGCTCCAAATCACGCCAATTCGGTCCGACGCGACAGTCGGCGACGATCGGGACGCTTAGGTCTGCTACTTCCTCCATCGCCTGTTTGACTAGAGGCGCGATCTCACCCAGTTCCTCTGCCGGCACATCGAACAATAATTCGTCATGCACTTGCAGCGTCATCCGGGTGCGCAATTTACGCGCTCGCAATGTTGCGTCCAGACGAATCATCGCAATCTTGATCAGATCGGCGGCGGTCCCTTGCAACGGCGTATTCACGGCGGTTCGCTCGGCGAAGCCGCGCAGGTTTGCATTGCTGCTCAAAATGTCAGGAATCGGTCGAACCCTACCATGCATAGTGCGAACCACCTGCGTGCGCCGCGTCTCTTTCAAAGTGCGGTCGATGAACCCGCGCACGCCTTTGTAACGCTCGAAGTAGGTTTCAATGTAATGCCGGGCCTGATGCTGATCGATGCCAATTCCCTGCGCCGCCAGGCCGAAGGCTGAAATGCCGTACACGATTCCAAAGTTAATCGCCTTCGCGCGATTGCGTGTTTCCTTTGTCATTTCTGCCGGCGATATGCCGAAGACTTCTGATGCGGTCAGGGTGTGGATGTCGCCGCCCGAGCGATAGGCATGCACCAGCAGAGGATCCTGAGAGAAATGCGCCATCAGCCTGAGTTCAATCTGCGAGTAGTCGGCGGAAAGAAATACGTTGCCCGGGGCAGCGATGAATGCCGCGCGAATTTCGCGCCCAAGCGCCGTACGAACCGGAACATTCTGCAGGTTCGGATTTGTGGATGATAACCGCCCGGTCGATGTTCCCACCTGGTTGTACGTAGTGTGGACTCGGTGGGTGTCGGTGTCAGCGAGCAACGGAAGCACGTCGATGTAGTTGGATTTCAACTTGGCAAGCTGACGGAATTCCAGAACGAGGCGCGGAACTTCGTGCAGCGCCGCTAAATTCTCGAGCACATCCTGCGCCGTTGAGATGACCTTCCCCTTACCGTACTTCAATGGCTTTGGCAGGGCCATTTTGTTGAACAACACATCGCCAAGCTGTTTCGGAGAGTTGATGTTGAAGCGATGACCAGAAGTCTCGTATATATTTTCGGCGAGATCGGTCATGTCTCGCTGCAGGCGCGAAGACATCTCGTCGAGCACGCTCAAATCAACCCGGACTCCCGCCTGTTCGATGCGTCGTAGCACTGGGACCAGCGGCAAGTCGATTTGCTCATACACTTGCATCGACTCGGCTGCTTGCACTTCAGCACGCAATACAGGCGTCAGTCGCTGTATCGCGTCAGCAGCAGCCGGCAACGCGGCGGATGTTTCCTGTTCCTCGAGAGCGTGATGCCCAAAGCGGGCCACGATGTCGGGCAGGGTGTGGGTGCTGTGCGTCGGGTTGATCAGATACGAATACAGCGCCAGATCGTCTCGCACGCCATCCAGTGCAAAACCGGCAGTCTCCATCTGTGCCTGCATCGACTTCCAATCGCAAACCGATTTTGGAATCGCAGGATCAGCCATCGCAGACCGTAAGACTTCATCCTTTCGCAAATCTACCCGCAGGGCGTGTTCGAGCCCGGCAGCAACGCCGACGAAAAGCGTTGCGACAACCTTGTCTACGGCGGGGACTGCGAAATTGAGAACACCGGTCGATTCCACCGGCAGTTCCTCCACTGCATCTTCCTCAATGGCGGGCGCAGCAGCGATGCCCATGGCCACTGCGATACCGGCCTCTTTCGCACCATGCAGTAACGAAGCGACATCAGCAGGCGTCGGTTCAAGCATGTATTCGGTGCGAGGTCCCTCCTGCTGCTGAACCAGCGGACCCAACTCTTTAAGAAGCGAGGTGAATTCGAGTTCCGAATACAATGTACGCAACGCGGCGACGTTGGGCGGCAAAGTTCTCATCGCCTCGAAATCAATCTCGATCGGGACGGTCGTGTGGATGGTGACCAGTTCCTTGCTCAACAAAACCGTGTCGCGGTTGTTTTGCAGCGACTCACGATAGGTCTTGCGCTTGATCTCGCTCGCGCGGTCGAGAGCTTCTTCGACTGAACCAAACTGCTGAATCAGCTCAACGGATCCTTTATCGCCAATCCCCGGCGCGCCAGGAATGTTGTCGATGGAGTCCCCGCGCAGCGCCATCACATCAACAACGCGTTTCGGCTCGACACCCATCAGCTCGAGAACTTTGTCGCGATTAATGACCAGGTTATCTTTCTGCGGGTTCAATACGCTGACGTGCTCATCGACCAACTGCATCATGTCCTTATCGCTCGAAACGATGAAGACGGGGTGACCGGCCTTCGCAGCTTCGCACGACAGCGTACCGATCACGTCATCGGCCTCAAACCCTTCAGCCGCCAGCATGGGAATTTGCATCGCCTCCAACGCAGCGCGAATGTACGGCACTTGCTGCGATAGGTCGCGTGGCATTTCTGTACGATTCGCTTTGTATCCCTTGTAGGCAATCTCGTCGAAGCTCTGCGTCTTGATGTTGAACTTGCGCACGCTGGTCATCGTCTTGGCGCGCTCATCACGGAACACGGGGCCGCTCAGGTCAAAAATTGCGGCAAAGTATTCCGGCGCAAAGTCAGCGCGGAGTTTTTTCAGCATGTTCACGAAAACGTATGTCGCCGCTGTCGGGATCCCGCCCCGTGTGGACATCGGCCGCGAACGCAACATGGCGTGGTACGCGCGAAAGATGAAGGACATCGTGTCCAGCAGAAAGATAGCGGGCTTTTGCGGTTCAGGCATTCTTCCGAGTCTAGCAATTTGCGAGATGCTCCATGCTCACGATAGGAACATTGCATCGCCGTAGGAAAAGAACCGGTACCGCACCGCAACAGCGTGCTGATATGCCCGCATGACAGAGGCGTATCCCCCAAAGGCACAAGTGAGCATGAGCAGGCTCGATTTGGGAAGATGGAAATTAGTCAGCATTGCCTGCACCATCAGAAAATCCGATCCAGGCGAAAGAAACAGGCTCGTGGAGCTTGATTGCGCTTGAATTTCGCCACCTTCGGACCCGCGCACACAGTGCTCCAACGTGCGCACAGTAGTGGTACCGACGCCGACAATACGACGCCTTTCAGCACGCGCACAATTCAGCGCGGCGGCGGTTTCGGCGGAGATGCTGTAATGCTCATCGTGTAGCCGCACGTCTGCGACACGCTCCGAGCGCAGCGGCTGAAACGTTCCGAGCCCCACATGCAGAGTGACATAAGCAATCTGCACGCCGCGCGCTCGGATACACTCAAGAATTTCCGAAGTGAAGTGAAGCCCCGCCGTCGGAGCTGCCGCCGATCCACGCTCAGCAGCGAAAATGGTCTGATAGCGCTCGCGATCCTCTGGTGAGTCATCTCGATGAATGTACGGCGGCAACGGCATGTGTCCGATTGCCTCAAGCTCGCCATAGAAGTCGCTTGTCTCCCCAAACCGAAGCGTGCGCTCGCCGAACTCGCCGATGCCCACCACGTCTGCCGATAAACGCTCACGACCGGACGCATCATCAAAGCGCAAATGTGTCCCGGCTTTCAGCTTCCGCGCCGGTTTCGTCAACGCGTGCCACGTAGCGCCGTCAATGTGCTCCGTCAGGAAAACTTCTATCGGAGGTTCTTCTTCGCGCTCAACGCGTTTCGCGAACAAGCGCGCTGGAATTACGCGGCTGTTGTTGAGGACAAGCAGGTCGCCGACCTGCAGCATTTCAGGAAAATCGCGGAACTGCATGTCCCTCATCCCGCCGCTGAAGCGATCCAGCGCCAATAGACGTGCGCCATCTCGCCTTTCCGGCGGAGACTGGGCGATCAATTCAGGCGGCAGACGGAATTCAAAATCGGAGACCAGCATCAGCGCGCCCCAGGCTTCGGGCCGTAGATGTCCCGGCGTGTTCCATGCTTGCCTTGAGCGATGTATTCCTCTGCCAAAGCCCGCGCGCGATCCATTGCTTCTTGCAGCGCGGCGAGTGACGTTTCACTGCTTTCACCAGCCGCGAATTCGATAGGCTGAGCCCAACTGACTAAGACGCGCGAGAAGGGCCGCGGACTCATGAATCGGTCCCAGGACCGCAGCGTCCACGCGCGCTCGGCCAGCAAGTAGAAAGTCCCTACGCGGGCACCCGACCATTGCGCCAGCTTTACCGCCCCCGGCTTCGCGATGTACACCGGGCCGCGAGGGCCGTCCGCGGTAAACGCAGCATACTTTGCGGCACCGCTGGTTAGCGCTGCTTGCAGCGCGCGTACTCCCGCTGCCCCACCACGTGAACTTGAGCCACGCACGGGCAAAAAATCCAACCGCTCAACCGTACGAGCAATCAACTCGCCGTCAAAACTCTGACTGATAAGAATGGCGATATTGCGTCGATGGAAAAACCAGGCCGCTAGCAGCAGCGAGCGATGCCAGAAGCAGTAGATTGCGACATCTGAATTCTCGTCCGGCAATGCCCCCGGCTCCCACACTTCTTCCCACCGCAGAGTGCGCCCGAGCAGCGAAATGATCGACGCCACAATACGGGGCACGACGACAAGAACGTAGCGTTGCAAAAAAGTGGTGCGTTTCTGTCTCACCGAATCCTAACTGTAGCGCAGCCAGCGTACGATTTCAGGCAGCGTCGCCCGCTTTCCATACATCAGGATGCCGACGCGATAAATACGCGATGCGATCCAGATCATGAAGTAAATGGAGATGACCAGCAGCAGAACAGAAGCGATGATCTGCCACGCTGGAGGCATCTGCGCTCCCATCCTCAGAAACATGACGATTGGTGCTGTGGCAGGGAATAAGGAAACAGCCACCGAAATCCAAGAGTTTGGGTTGGTAATGATGTACGAGAGCATGCCGAAACTCAGCCAGATCGGAATCACGTTCACCGGCCAATATTGGTTCAGTTCCTGCTCAGTGCTGACAGAGGCTGCAAGAGCGGCGCTCAACACGCTGTTAAATAAATAGCCGAGTAGAAAGTAGATGCAAAAGAGAAAAACCTGCAGGCCGGATATGGGGATACTCAGGCCGCCAGAGATCGCTTTTACCGCGATGGGAGATACGAGCAACAAGGCCGCTCCGACAATCCAGATCAGCAGCTGGGTCATGCCCACCGCACCGACGCCGATCAGCTTTCCAGCCATCATCTCTTCCGGGCGAACCGTCGCCAACATCACCTCGAAGATGCGCGAGGTCTTCTCCTCGATTACTGAGCGGCCAACATTCATCCCGTACATCACACTCGAAAACGACAGTAAGAATGCCATCAGGTACGCAGTCCAGAAGGTGCCTGCAGCGCTCGACTTTTGCACTTTGCCGTTTTTGTTTTGCAGCGTCTCGATATGCACGTTCTTGAGCAGCGTATCTACTTCGGTCACTGACATTCCGCGGCCCGCCAGCTCGCGCTCTGTCGTAGCCCGGTCCACCGCGTCTTCGCGAATGCCAGTGGTCACGAAATCTGCGGCATCGCGCGACTCATATTTCGTCACAGGCTGCACCGTTCCTGCTTTGACGGCGAGCGTCAGAATTCCTTCTATCTTCTTCTGCTGCAGATCTGCTTCCAGCCGCGTCTTATCTTCTTCCGTCGACGGCGCGTACACATCCACCCGCATCTGGCTCTTGTTCTTGCCATGCATCATTCGCGCCTGAACGGCTTGCGCAAACGCCTGATCGTTTGATGCGATAGCGATATGTTTGCCTGCAGCCTCGCTCTTGCTCGAGATGATAATCACCGTGACCAGGGCAGCGATCACGAGAGGAACCAGTACCGTCGTAATCACGAAGGCCTTGCTGCGTATCCGCTCCAGGTACTCGCGCCTCGCAATCAACCAGACATTACGCATCGACGCGGCCCCCCACGGTCTGGATAAATATCTCCTCCAGCGACGGCTCTTTCAAATCGAACTTATATATTTTCGCGCCAGCCGCAGCCTGATGCAGCAACGCCTGCGCATCGGCGCCTTCCTTCAACTTCAACTGCGCGTGACCGCTGAAGTTGCGCGCCTCCTCAACCATGTCATTGCAAAGGAAGGCATCGCTGCCCTCAAACTCCACAACGACGTGGTTGCGCGGATAGCGCGACTTCAGCTCACGCACGCCGCCAGAAAGGACTGCCCTGCCGTGGTCGATGAGGCAGATTTGATCGCACAACTTCTCGACCTGGTCCATCCTATGCGTGGAAAAAAGGATCGCGCGTCCCGCCGCTCTCAATTCAAGCCGGATGTCCTGCAGCAGCGTTGCGTTTACCGGATCGAGGCCAGAAAACGGTTCATCCATGATGATCAACTCCGGTTCGTGAAGCACGGTCGAGATGAACTGAATTTTCTGCTGCATGCCCTTTGACAGTTCCTCGGTCTTCTTCGGCAGCGCCTCGCGGATCTGCATTCGCTCACACCACCGGTGGGCGCGTTGCGCCGCAGTCTTCGCGTCTACACCATGCAACTCTCCCATCAGCACCAGCTGGTCGAGAATCTTCATTTTCTTGTAAAGACCGCGCTCTTCGGGCATATAGCCCACACGCTCGAGATTCTTTCGGTCAAAGGGCTTACCTAATAGCATCACGGAACCGGAGTCCGGCACCGTGATGCCGATCATCATGCGGATACTCGAAGTCTTGCCCGCACCATTCGGACCCAGCAGGCCGAACATCGTGCCCGGCTCGATCTGCAGGCTCAGATCATCCACTGCGATCTTCTTGTCATACGCCTTCGATACATGCTCCAACGCAACAGTGGGCATCAAGCTCTCTTTTTCCAAAGAAGGTTCCAGAAATCCGCGCTAGTGTAGCAGAGCAGCATTGTGGTTTCGCGACAGGACCTGGCCGCCTGCTGCTCCTGATCGCCGCTGATAGCATCGCTGAGAATGCTCTCCCTCTCGAGCCAGGTGCAATTTGTAAAAGGAATCGGCCCGCAGATCGCCGAAGCGCTCAAAGAGAAGCGCATCCTCACCGTCGAAGACCTCCTTTATCATCTGCCTTTTCGCTACGAAGACCGCGCCAATCCCCGACCGTTTGATGAATTGAAAGACGGAGAAACCGTCAGCGTCATCGGTGAAGTGCGAGGCAGCATTCTGCTGCGCACCCGAAAGATGCCCATCTTCGAACTCACCATCGGGCAAGGCAACCGCAGCGTAAAGTGCTTGTGGTTTCACGGCGCATATCTCAAAGATCGCTTCCAACTCGGTCAGACACTCGCGCTGTACGGCCGCGTCGAAGGCTCTCGATCGCGCCCTGGCAATTTTAAGATGGTGCAGCCTCAGTTCGAAATTCTGCCGGACAATGCGGAGGCAGAACTGGCGTTGCTCGAGGTAGGTCGCATTGTTCCTGTCTATGAATCTCTCGGCGGCAGCAAACTCTCCTCGCGGTGGCTGCGCCGAGTCATCCACCGCTTGCTCGGCGAACTGAAAGAGGCGAGCGAGACGTTGCCGGTCAGCCTGGTGGAACGCCTGGCGTTGCCCGGCCGTGCAGAGGCGCTTCGCCTGGTTCACTTTCCTGAGCCTGACACGCCACTTTCACAGTTACAATCTGCGACTACCCCCGCACACCGCCGGCTTATTTTCGAAGAACTCTTCTACCTCGAACTCGGGCTCGAACTAAAACGCCGCCGCATGCGTGAGCGGCCCGGCATTGGCTTTGAAACCACTGAGCAAGTTCGCGAAGCCATCAAACAAGTACTGCCTTTCCGCACTACCGGCGCGCAGAGGCGTGTATTCGGCGAGATCGCCGCCGACATGCGGCGCGCAACCCCCATGCGGCGCTTGCTGCAGGGAGACGTTGGATCGGGCAAGACGATTGTCGCAATTGAAGCAGCCCTCGTCGCCATCGAAAACGGCTATCAGGCAGCGCTCATGGCGCCAACCGAAATTCTGGCGACCCAGCACTATCTGGCGGCGAAGAAGCTACTCGAGCGGTCGCACGCTCATTACCACGTAGGCCTGCTCACCGGCTCCCTCGATCCTGACGTCAAGCGTGCCACTCGTGGTCGCATCCTGCGCGGCGAAACAAACCTCGTTATCGGCACGCACGCGTTGATTGAAGAAAAAGTGGAGTTTTCTCGCCTTGGGCTGGTTGTGGTGGACGAACAACATCGCTTCGGCGTGCAGCAGCGTTTTCGGCTGATGAAAAAACCGAATGACGCCGAGCCCGACGTGCTCGTGATGACAGCGACACCCATTCCACGCACCCTTGCGCTCACCATCTACGGTGATCTTGATGTAAGCGTGCTGGACGAACTGCCGCCCGGACGCACGCCAATCCTGACTCGTCGCACCGTCGAAGAAAAATCTCCCGCGGTATGGAAATTCATCCGCGCCCAGGTCGCGAAGGGCCACCAAGCGTACATCGTTTATCCCATCATTGAGGGTGCCCGCGACGACCAGCCGGAGTTGGACTTCGCCCATGATGCGGTTCCGGCCCCCCCACCCGCAAAAAGAGAAAAAAAGAAAGCCGCGCTCCTCGCAGCCCCCGGCGGGGAGCCCGCTGCGAAGCGTGCTCTCCGGTCCGCAACCGCAATGTACGACGAATTGCGAACCCTTCATTTGCAGGGTCTGCGTATTGGCCTGCTGCATGGCCGACTCGACGCGCAGGAAAAGGAAGTCACGATGCGCCGCTTTCAGCGGGGGGAAATCGATGTTCTCGTCGCGACCACGGTCATTGAAGTTGGTGTCGACGTGCCCAATGCCTCGGTCATGGTCATTGAGCACGCGGAGCGCTTCGGCCTCGCGCAGATGCATCAGCTGCGCGGGCGGGTGGGCCGCGGAGCCGCCAAATCGTATTGCGTGCTGATGACCGGTGGTCGGGTCACGCCCGAGGCGGACGCTCGGCTCGACGCAATGGTACGCACGCAAGACGGCTTCGAACTCGCTGAGATCGATCTCGCGCAGCGCGGCCCGGGCGAATTTTTCGGCACCCGGCAGGCGGGCTTGCCCGACTTTCGCATTGCCAACATGTTGCGCGACCGCAAACTGCTCGAGCTTGCCAAACAGGAAGCTGTCCGCTTCGCCATCGAACCTGACCCACTGATGAAGCGCGCCGATATCGATGCGGTCTGGGCACGTTTGCGTGAGCACTGGCAGCGTCGCTACGGACTCGTGGAGGCATAGGGTTGGCGTAGACTCGCCATTACCCTCATGATCCTCGGCATCGGCACAGACTTGATAGAAATCTCGCGGATCGCGCAAAGCATCGCCCGTCACGGAGATCATTTCCTCCGGCGCATCTACACCGAGGGCGAGATCGGGTACTGCAGTCGTAAAAAAAACGGGGCGGAGAGCTATGCCTCGAGGTTTGCAGCGAAAGAGGCTGCGGCCAAAGCGCTAGGCACTGGAATCAGTCGCGGCGTTTCGTGGCGCGAATTCGAAGTCACGCGCCATCCCGGTATGCGACCCGAGATTCAATTTCATGGCCGAGCCGCCACCATCGCCGCCTCGTTGGGAGTGAAACACGCGGCACTTTCGCTCACCCACTCCCGCGATCTCGCGATGGCTTACGTCATTCTCGAATAACCACCATCCACGTTGTTGGAACGCATCACCTGTGTCTCTTATCCATCTGCTGGATGCGTTAATCGCCTATTGAAACGACCGCGGCTGGATGCTCTGTTATTCTCAAACGCATCGCAGCGGCTTTTCCGATTCGCGAATACTGAACGATTTTTCTGAGGATTCCCTGTGCCGAGTCAGCAAGAGGTCCGCTGGTCGCAGTTGAAAGTGGGCGTACTGGTCATCGCGGCGGTCGTCATCCTCGTCGCTCTCGTATTTCTCATGTCCGGCGGCACCGGGGGCCTTTTCACCAACAAAGTCACGCTCAGGGCCTACTTTGAAAATGCGGCGGGTTTAAAAGTGGGTGCCCCTGTAAACCTCGAAGGCGTCACCATCGGCAATGTAAAATCCATCCGGATTGTTTCCGAGCGCAAACTGACTCCGGTTGAAGTTTCGATGAAAGTGAGTGGCGGGTATGAAAAAGCCCTGCACACCGATACCCGCGCTTCTCTCGATACGGTGGGCGTGCTTGGCGATACCGTCGTCGACCTTGACAGCAAGAAAGCGACCGGGCCTGAGCCGAAGAACCAGGCTGAATTGCCGACCACTGAAACGCCAAATCTTTCTAACGTCATCAAGGCGAGTCAAGGCACAATCGAGCAGTTGAATACGATCCTGGACAAGGTAAATCTGCTCGCGGATTCACTCACGCAAGGCAAAGGATCGATCGGCAAGCTGATCCAGGATCCGGCGCTCTACGAACAGGCTCAGGCAACAGTGCTGAAACTCCAGGCGCTCGTCGACATCATCAGCAGCGGCAAGGGTTCAATCGGCAAGCTGGTGGTGGATGACCAGCTTTATAACCGGGCAAATGATACGGTCGGCCGGTTGGAACATGTCGCAAACCAGATCGATAGCGGTAAAGGAACCATTGGAAAGCTGATCTACGACGAGACGATGTACAACAACCTCAATTCCACTCTTGCCGAGGCACATCAGCTCGTTGCGGACATCAACGCAGGCAAAGGCGGATTGGGGCTTGTCGCAAAGGATCCTCAATTCGCAAAGAAGCTTGACGATACCGTCACAAAGTTACAGTCTCTTCTCAATCGCGTCGACAATGGAGAGGGCACGCTCGGCCAGTTGGTCCGGAATCCGTCCCTCTACAATTCGACCGATCAAATGCTGGTTGAAACGCGAAACCTTGTCACAGGAATCCGCGAAAACCCGAAGAAATACCTTACTTTTCACGTGAAGGTCTTCTGACAGCCTGCTTCGCGCAGTGTCACTCCAAAACCTTTTCATCCCATCAACCCGCTCTCAGGTGCGAGGGATATCAACACCGTGTTACCGTTTTAGACGTCGCCATCGAGCGCATACGCGGTCGCATTGACCCAGCGCCGCGACCAATTTTTCGAGGAGAGCCATGACTCACAGACACATCTCTTTGAGCCTCGTCGCGCTGAGCTTAATGCTCGGCGTTTCAAGTCTCAGGGCCCAGGATTTAACGCTCCCGTTGGCACTCACCACGCCTGCCGATACTTCCGCTTCTGTTTCTGTATCTCCGGTAGAACCGAAAAAGACCGTCAGTTTTGATTTAACATCAATCGATAAGACTGCGGACCCATGCACTGATTTCTTTCAGTACTCCTGTGGCAACTGGGTCAAGAACAATCCAATTCCCTCTGACCAGCCGCGCTGGGGGGCCTTCAATCAGATCAATGAGCGCAATCGCTATCTGCTTTACACCGAGCTGGAGCGCGCTGCAAAGCCGTCCGCTTCACGCACTGCGCTGCAGCAGAAATATGGCGACTTCTTCGCTGCCTGCATGGATCAGGATCTCGCGAACCGCAATGGCATCAAGCCTCTCGAACCAGCGCTTGAGGCCATCGCCGGACTGCACGATAAAAAGCAGATTGCCGAGCTTGTAGGAACGCTCGAATCCAAGTATGCCGATCTCGCACTCTTCAACTTCGGTGTAAGTCAGGACCAGAAAGACTCGACTAAACAGATCGCACAAGCGTTCCAGGGTGGTACCTCTTTACCGGACCGGGACTATTACATCGGCAAGACTGAGCGCTTTGAAAAGATTCGCTCGCAGTACCTCGAGCATGTAACCAAAATGTTTGAGCTGGCTGGCGACTCGCATGAGAAGGCCGAGGCAGAAGCAAAAAACGTAATGACCATCGAGAGCGCGCTTGCCGAGGGGCAAACGCCCCGGGTCGAGCTTCGCAATCCTGAGGCGCGTTATCACATCCAGGCATTGTCGGCTTTCGAGCAGGCCACGCCGAATTTCGATTGGCCCACCTATCTCCAACTCATCGGCATTGGAAAATTTGATTCGTTGAATGTCGCAACCCCGAAATTTTTTACCGATATGAACACGGTCATCGACCGCGAGCCGATCGAGGTGTTCAAGAGCTACTTCCGCTGGCGCACGATTCATAACGCCGCACCGGCTCTCTCCGACGATTTCGTCAACGAGAACTTCAATTTCTACGGCAAGACCCTCAATGGCCAGCCGGAAATTCAGGCACGCTGGAAACGGTGCACCGCGCAGACGGATGGCATCCTCGGCGAAGCGGTGGGTCAGGATTGGGTGAAGGAGAATTTCCCGCCGAAATCGAAAGCTGACATGCTAAAGCTGGTCAACAATCTAGAGGCCGCCCTGGCCGAAGACATCAAGCAGCTTGACTGGATGAGCGACGCCACCAAGGTCGAGGCGGAAAAAAAGCTCTCATTGATCCGTAACAAAATCGGCTATCCAGATCAGTGGCGCGACTACTCTTCACTGGTCGTGAAGCGCGACGACCCGGTCGGCAATTTTGCGCGCGGCGAAGTCTTCGAGAACAAGCGCGAACTAGCGAAGCTGGGCAAGCCGGTGGACGAAAAGGAGTGGGGCATGACGCCGCCCACGGTGAACGCCTACTACGCATCCAGCTTCAACGACATCAACTTTCCTGCCGGCATCCTGCAGCCGCCATTCTTTGATCCAAACATCGACCCCGCGGTCAACTACGGCGGCATCGGCGTCGTCATCGGTCACGAGATCACCCATGGCTTCGATGACCAGGGATCGAAGTTCGATGGACTCGGGAATTTTCGTGAGTGGCAGACCGCGGCGGACCGCAAGGCCTTCAACGAACGCACTGACTGCGAAGTAAAGGAATACGGCAACTTCGAATCGGTTCCCGGCGCCAAGCTGAATGGCAAGCTGACACTCGGCGAAAACACCGCCGATAACGGCGGCATTCGCATTGCCTACATCGCGTTGTTGAAGGCCCTAGCGGAGGACCACACCCCTGCTACAACAGAGAAAGCGGGCTACACCGAAGCGCAACGCTTCTTCATTGGATTCGGTCAGGTCTGGTGTGAAAATCGTTCCGAAGAGTACAGCCGCAACGCTGTCCTCACCGACCCGCACTCGCCGGGGCGCTTCCGCGTCAACGGCACGGTGCAGAACTTCGACGAGTTCGGCAAAGCGTTTCACTGCAAGAAGGGCCAGCCTATGTACCCGGAGACTTCCTGCCGCGTCTGGTAAATTTTGCGATTTAGAGAAAACAGCCCGGCTGTAGCGGGCTGTTTTCATTTACCGGGAGATTGGCGCATTTGCGCGCCAGCTTTTACAATCACTGATGAGCTAACCACTTTCATTTTCCGTTGTCATATGTTCTTTAGCCTCGGGCACCCAGCGCTCCCAGACGCCGCCCGACCATGAAGGAAACGCATGAAGTTTCGTCTTACCGGCCGGATTGCATTGGCCTTGCTTGGTTCACTTGCTGTCGGCTTGGGCATTTCAGCCTGCGGTACCAGCTTCACTCTCGGGTTCGTCTACGCCATATCTGCCAAGAACAGCCCGGGCACCGTTAGCGCTTACAAGCTTGATTCTGATTCCGGAGCGCTCACCTTCACCAAAGATAGGGCCTACCCCGCTGGCCAACTGCCGATTGCCGCCCTGATTTCGCCCGGCCCTTACAAGGTCGCTGGCAGCAATGTCCCCGTCCAAATGCTGTATGTGGTGAACAATGGCGACAATACGATCATCAACTACGCGATCGGTACGGACGGCAAACTCTTCGCGCAGCACACGGTAAATACCGCTGGCACTTCCCCTGTAGCGGCAGCAGTCGATAAGGCGGGCAAATTTCTTTTTGTAGCCGACACCTTCGCGCCCGGCTTCTCCAATAGCCTTCCAGGCCCCGGTCAAATCGATATCTTCGCCATCGGGCCAGACGGCAGCCTACCCTCCACTCCGACAGCAACCGTCAGCGCCGGCCTGAACCCCACCGGGATCACTGTTCTGCCAAACGGCTCCTTCGTGTATGTGGTGCAGCAGGGGACACAAAGCATCGGGGCCTACTCTGTTGGCGCGACCGGCGCGCTCACCCCGCTTGTATCTAATATCCACGCAGGGATCGAACCGTACGCCATCGTTGTGGATCCAAAGGGCCGCTTCATCTACGTAACCGATTCCACGCAAAATTTGCTTCTCGCGTACCTCGTCCAGACCGACGGCCTGTTGGTACCGCTGATCAACGGACCGTTTCGCACCGACCTCAGGCCGCGCGGTCTAGTAATCGACCCTCGCGGACAGTTCCTATACACGGCAAATTTCAATGCCAACAATGTGGGTGCGTACGCCATAGACCAGAACACCGGCAACCCGACAGCGGTCGCCTCCAGCAGCAACGTAACCGGAGCAGGTCCGACCTGCGTTGCGATCGAGCCTGCCACGGGACGCTTCGTCTATATATCCAACTTTATTGACGGAACCATCACCGGGGCAAAACTTAGCAATCTGACGGGGGCGCTTGTACCGCTCCAGAACAGCCCTTACAACACGCAGACCGGCGATACCACATGCGTTGTAGCGGTCGCAAGTGGCAGTCACGCGATACAGATCGTGGTGCCCTAACTCAATCGGCAGCCCGCGGAAGCGGGCGCCGCATCGTTCCGGCCCGCTGCCTGGCTCCGCCGGAACCGAGACTGCTTACAAGCAGAGCCGGGCGCAGTAGTAATTCCAGCCCGGTGATTTCGCCGGAATGAAGGAAGCGCATGAAATTTCGTAAAACCGGTCGTTTGCTCGCGACCTCGATTATTTTTTTGTCGGCAGCCCTGGCACTTACCTCCTGTGGAACAGATTCCACCGTTGGCTTCCTCTTCGTCCCGTTGTCACAGATCAACTCCCAGGCCGGC
>JBBPYY010000058.1:0-3169 GCA_038199445.1 Terriglobales bacterium
AGCACCGGGAACGCGACCATCGATAGGTGGTACCGGGCGATGTGGTGTACGGATTCTCCGCGCTATCCATCATGATTCGATAGTTCCGTTCGCTGCCGGTGTAGCGGCGCAGAGTGCCGGGTTTTCCGATGCCGCGGTAATCCATTTGATAAAGAAAAGTGTGATGGAAATCTTTGGCGGGCTCGACGCGGGACCCCGCTTCCAGCATTAAGACCTGCATGCCGGCTTGCGAGAGTTGCATGGCGGCCCACCCGCCGCAGGCTCCGGACCCGACTACGATCGCGTCGAACTTTTTGAGCATGGTTTAGAGGACGCGGTGCTCGGGATGAGTGCAGGCCGGGAAACTCGCATTATAAGAATTGCCTTTGTAGTCGAGCGTTTCGATCATGCCTGAGCGGGAGGTGTAGAAGGCGAACGTGTTCTGCTGCTTGATCAACCGGTATGCGGAGTAACACGGGTGAGTGGCGCTGCGGTCGCGCTCGGGTCTAGACATGGCTTCGAGCAGTGACGCGCGGGCTTTCGCATCGGCCGCGTGAAAGCCGGCGACTTTCAATGCCGACATGGCATCGCGCCATTGCTGCGAGGTTTGGGGCGGCGACGCTTGCAACACGAAATCGATGTAGTGCGCGCAGTAGGCCTCACGCGCACCGGGAGTTTCGTCAGTGGGAATCAGAATCTCCGTGAAGGATTGCAATGCCGCAAAGTCCTCGGGCGCAAAAAAAGACGGTTTGTAATCGCGCAGAAAAGACGATTGCGGAGGAGCGCTGTTGCCAGGCGAATGCTGGTGCTGTTGCGCAGCCCCCAGCCATTCTGTGAAGAAGGGGCCGGCAGCGGGCAAAGCGGCGGAGCGTAGCGCGAGGTCCAGAAGATCGCGACGGGTCGGGAGCTTGGTCATTATATATGCCTACAAATCCAGGTGCTGTCGAGCGTACTCGATGCAGCGAAGGTTGTACCTATCTTCAGCTTTCACCTGCTCCTCCGGACTGAGACCGGCCATTTCCGGCAGCGGCGTTTTCGGCGAATTGCTGTGCACAAGCTCGAGGACTCGCGCCAGGTCGCGCGCAGGAACGGGGCTGACGGTATCGTCGAAGCTTGCCCAGTACTTGTCGGTGTAGACGGGTATACGGAGGGAATCGCGCGTGATCATTTCCATCAGGAAGAGCATGTTCGGGTCTTTCGCGCGCAACGTCTTCACCATTTGCTTCAGATCGACGATCCCGTCTCCGAATACGACCTCCGACAGCAGGAAGCCATCCTTGTATTCTTTAAGTCCCATGTCTTTGATGTGGCACATGAGGGCGTATGGCGCGAGCGCCTGGAGCGTCTGCGCGGGCGTCTCACACAGCGAAAGGTTGTTGCCGAAATCAAAGCAGACTCCGACCCATTCACTCGAAAGCCGCTTCATCCAGGCAGCCTGCTCGGCCGAGCGCCAGCCTTTATGATTTTCGATCGCAAGCGGCATGCGATGCTTGCGCAAGACGGGTTCAGCGAGAGCGACGGACTGTTGACACTGTTCGAAATTTCGCTTCCAGGCCGGGAAAGAATCAAACTGCTCATAGCGCCGCTGAGTCATGGCGGCGTGCAGGGCGAAGGCACCGGCATCCTTGCATGCGCGCACGGCCGCATCGAAAGTGGGGAGGTCCGCTTCGGATTTCGGCAGGGGGGCGTTGAGCACCAAACGCATTTTGTACTCGTCCACCTGCTGACGCAGCTTTTTCACCCCATCCGGAGTTGCAGGCAACATCGCCTCGGCCCCGCTGAGACCGATCTGGTGACAGTGCTCCACCACATCGAACGGTTTACCTTCCTTTCGCGCGGCGCGCATCCGGAGGCTGAACGCGGTGGGAGCCCCACCCATGCGTGACCGCGCTTGCGTCTGTGCCATCGCGAATGGCGCAACAGCGACAGCGGCGAATATCTGTCGGCGGGTCATGGAGCGTTCGCTAATACCCCTTCTGCTTGTCGACGACGTTGACAAGCGGCCGGCCGTCCGCGAAGCGTTGGATGTTTTCTTTGATCGTTCCCACCATGCGAGCCCGGTCTTTGTCGGACCGTCCGGCAATGTGCGGAGTGATGATAGTATTTGGAAACTTCCAAAGCGCGTGGCCCGGCGGTAGCGGTTCCGGATCCGTGACGTCTACGCCCGCGCCCGACAGTTTTTTCTCATCGAGCGCCTTGACCAGGCCATTCATATCGTAGATTCCGCCCCGGCTGACCGCTATAAAGTACGACCCCTTTTTCATCAGATCGAACTCTTTTGCGCCCATCATTTTGTGACTCAATGGCGTGTGTGGAGCGGAGATAAAGACCACATCGGCCTCCGGTAGAACCATATCCAACTGGTCCGGCTTCACGAACTTCTTCACCATTGGCGAAAATGGCTTGTCCTCTGGGTCGACGCCAATCACCGTCATGCCGAAGGCCCAGGCGCGGGTCGCGATCTGCATGCCGATCCCTCCCACACCGATCACCACCGCGGTGCGTCCATCCAATTCGATACCAGGGTACGGCCGCGCTTGCAATCGCTCCTGTTGCTTAGCCGCCCAGAACGACGGCAGGTTGCGCGACAGGGCTAGCAACATCGCAAACGCATGATCCGCAATCTCAGGACCTTGCACCACCTTGTTGTTGGTCACAACGATGTTGCTGTCCCGCAGATCGTTGCCGCCGGACAGGAACAGAACGTTCTCGACTCCCGCGGACATCACGCCCACCCACTTGAGTTTCTTGCCGGCGCGTACCTCTTCGGGTGTGATGTTTCCGATAAAAGCATCGGCATCGCCGATTTCCTGAATGATGTTTTGACTGGTCACTGGAACGATTCGTACCTTGGGAGAAGCACTCTGGAGTTCCCGAAGCATGTCGGGGTCTGGCATGGTCACGACAATCTTCTTGGTCTGCGCGCTTAAACTAAGCATGCAGAGGCCCAGAAACAAGATCAGGTTGCGCATATGTTGTTCTCCTCAGCGAACTCAGAATTCTAGCGCAGTCCGAGGCTTCCATGTTTGTCCCCAGCCACTGGGCGACACCAAAGCTTGGGAGCTTGATATATACTTTAGCGGACCACCCTCTCGCGGAAGAGGTTAGGAATTCAAGGAGGCTCTCCCCAATGAGACTGCCGGCAATTGCGTTTTGTTCTTTTCTTATAGCACCGTGGCTGATTGCCCAG
>JBBPYY010000059.1:0-17535 GCA_038199445.1 Terriglobales bacterium
CCGGGGCATGGCCATCAATGGCGTGCTACATCGCCGCGGCGACCGGCATCTATCGTCTTGCTCGCTTTTGGCTACCGTCGCTCTTATGCCTGGTCGCGTTCGCCGCCCTTGCACTCAATCCAGGGTTCCTATACTTCTCAACCACCGCGATGACAGAGCCTCTTTTTCTCGCAGAAATGATCTGGAGTGTCGTGTTTCTGATCTCATTCCGTCTGCACATCGCGGGCGGCGAATGGTGGGCAGCGAAGCGTGCGCTAGGGGGGATGACGGGCGTCTTGGTTGCTGCGATCTTTACTCGCTACGACGGGTGGATCCTTGCCTTCGCGACTTGGCTGTTTGTCGTGCCGGTTTGGATTTCGCAACAGAGCCGACGCGACATAAGGCGCGCAATCATGTTGTCGACCGCGGCGCTGGCGCTCGCGCCTCTGATTTGGCTGGCATACAACCTATATTTGACGGGAGATGCTCTGGACTTCATTCGTGGCCCCTATTCGGCGAAGGCCATAGACGCGCGCACGAGTGTGTCAGGAGCGCCGCACTATCCGGGCTATCACAGCATTCGTGTTGCAGCTGTTTACTTCCTTAAGTCCGCGAAACTCGGAGCTGCTCCCGGTGCCGCCGGAGATTGGTGGGCTGGCCTCGCCCTGGCGGGATTGGCGGCGGGTGCCTGGATGTATCGCAAGCGATCCGTCGCGCCGCTATTGCTCCTTGTGCTGCCGCTGGCCTTCTACGCGTACTCCATCTCATATGGTTCCGTGCCGATTTTTCTGCCGGTATGGTGGCCATTCTCCTGGTACAACACGCGGTACGGAATGGAGTTGCTGCCCGCGCTGGCCTTGTTCCCGGTCTTCCTGTTGGCGCTGATTCCGGACGGCCGCAGGCGCTGGCGGGAGATTGCCGCTGTCTCCGCACTTGCGTTGATTTTGTCCAGCACGTATCGCACCGCGCGCGCCACGCCGCTGGTCTTACAGGAAGCTCGCGCAAATTCAGCGACACGCATTCCCTTTGAACGTGCGCTTGCAAAGACACTGATGTCCATGCCACCGCGCGCAACTTTGCTGATGTACAGCTCACAGTTCGTCGGTGCGCTGCAGCGCGCCGGTATTCCGCTGAGGCAGACACTGAATGAAGGCGATTATCGCGAGTGGCAGGCGGCTCTGCTCGACCCGGCCGCTAATGCGGACTATGTGCTCGCGGTCGACGGAGACGCGGTAGCGACGGCGGTTGCTGCGCATCCCCAGGGGCTCAATGAAGTCTCGATCATATGTTCTAGCGGTCAACCCTGCGCGCGGTTCTATGTTTCACCAGCACACGCTGCTCGTTTCGACTTGTATACCGGGCGATAGGGAGACGAGGCGTGCACACCGCACGCGGTGCTACCATCGCGTTTCCGGCAGAATGATTCCTTATGTCAAAGCGCACGCCTGCGGCAATGATTTTCTTATTGTGGATGAACATTTTGCTGGCGGCTGCCACGCAGAAGTCGCCCGTAATATGTGTGCGCGCAACGCGGGCATAGGCGCTGACGGAATTGAATTTCTTGCCGGCCACAGCATTCGTCTTTTTAATTCTGATGGGTCAGAGGCCGAGATTTCTGGCAACGGCACTCGCTGCGTTGCCGCATGGCTTGCCCACACCACCGGCGCGAAGAAAATCGTTCTCAGAACGCACGCCGGGGCACGCGCGTGTCGTGTCGTGAGTGTGACAGGAAACCATTTCGAAATTGAGGCGGAGATGGGAATTCCGGCAGTCTCGCCCGGCTCGTATCTTTATCAGGGCCGAGAGATTCCGGGGGCGATCGTATCGACTGGAAATCCGCATTTTGTTCTGTTCGTCGACAACGACGATTTTTCTTATCACGGTATACCGTGGGTTGAATTGGGCAAGGACATATGTGAATCGCCATCGTTTCCTGATGGAACGAACGTGGAATTTGTGCACGTGCTCAGCAAGGACGAGATTGCAATTCGCATCTATGAGCGAGGCGCAGGCCCGACGACCTCTTCCGGAACCGGCAGCTGTGCCGCCGCGGCGGCGGCGATGACGCTACATGGGATGTCACGCAAGCTGCGTGTCGACGCGCCTGGGGGTGCGCAGTTGGTCGCGTGGGAGCGTGATGACGCGCAGATGCTGCTCACGGGGCCGGCCGATTTGATCGCGAAGGGTGAAGCGTACGTATGACTCGGCCACTGAAGTCGCGGGTAGCTCCACTGAAGCCTCGGCCCTTGGCGCGCGGCAGCCGGATTGCGCTGGTCTCGCCATCCAGTTCGTTTGATCCCACTCGCTGGCGTGCCGGCCAGGCCGCTCTGAGTGCTCTGGGATATGAGCCAGTGCCGATGCCGAACTCGATGAAGACTGCGCCGCAATATTTTGCTGGAACAGTTGATGAGCGGCTGGCCGACATACATGCTGCCTTCGCTGATTCCAGCATCGACGCTGTACTCTGCAATCGTGGCGGATACGGTTCAAATATGCTGTTGCCAGGAATTGATCTAGAGCTAATTCGCAAGAACCCGAAGCCGTTCATCGGACACAGCGATGCGACATCGCTAATGAGTTGGATACACCGCGAGACGGGAATGGTGACCTTCCACGGCCCCCTGCTGGCTGGCGATTTCAGCCGTGATGACGGTGTCGAGCTCGCCAGTTGGGAAAATGCTCTCCACAAGACGACCCCGTGGCAACTGGACGAATCCTCCGGTTTGACGACGTTGAAAGCAGGCCACGCCAAGGGAAAATTGGTCGGCGGATGCCTGCCGATGCTGGCCGCTTCGCTCGGGACCCCGTATGAATTCGAGGCCCGGGACAGCGTACTTTTACTCGAAGACGTGAACACTCGACCCTATCAGGTCGATCGCATGATGATGCAGCTTCGCTATGCGGATAAATTCGAGGGCGTGCGCGGCATCGTATTTGGAGTGATGATGGACTGCGTCTCCCCCGGTGCCGCGCCCACCTTGATATGGGATGTGCTCACTCGTCTCATCCAAGATTTCGATGGACCTGTCGTATATGGTTTGCGATCGGGCCATGTGGCTTCAGCAAACATAACCGTGCCATTGGGCATACAGGTCGAGCTGGACGCGCTGAGCGAGCCAGTCATGCGTTTCCTTGAGAGCGCTGTACAGGAGCGGTAGATGGAACAGCAGGAACACATTCACCTCATCGGAATTTGCGGCACTGCGATGGCCTCGCTCGCCGGATTGTTGCAGCAGCGCGGACACCGCGTGAGCGGATCAGACAACGCCGCATATCCGCCGATGTGCGATGTCCTCAGCGCCCTGGGAATCGACCTGAAACAACCCTACAGCGTGGCAAACCTTGACCCGCGGCCCGACCTGGTTATCGTTGGAAATGCCATCTCGCGCGGCAACGTGGAGCTGGAGCATGTGCTCGATCAGCGGATTTTGCTGCAGTCCATGGCTGCGACAATTCATGACGAGTTTCTCATCGGCCGTGACTCGCTGGTCGTTGCAGGGACGCATGGCAAGACCACCGTTACGAGCATGCTGGCATGGATATTTGAGACTGCCTCAAAAACGCAGCCGGAGTTCCTGCCTTCTTTCCTCATCGGAGGAGTGGCTGAAAATTTCGGCACGAGCTTCGCGCTGCGAAATTCTCGGCCGTTCTTGCTCGAGGGCGACGAATACGACACCGCCTTCTTCGATAAGGGCCCAAAATTCCTGCATTACTTTCCTGACTCTGTGATCTTGACCCACGTGGAGTTTGATCACGCGGACATCTATCGCGATCTTGAAGATGTAAAAACCGCATTTAAGCGATTGATTAACCTCGTACCGCAACGTGGCAGGGTTGTTGCTTTCGACGCCTCCACCAACGTGGATGAATGCGTTGCGCTAGCATTTTGCCAGGTGGAACGCTACGGGTTCACCGCGCGCGCGAAGTGGCGGCTTGTTGAATATCAGCAGCATTTAGAAAGAGCACACTGGAACGTTCTGCAGGATGGAAAATCATGGGCTGAGTTCACGATGCCGCTCGCCGGTGAACATAACGCTTTGAATGCAACGGCCGCGGCCACGCTTGCCCTCGGTTGCGGAATAAGACTTGAGTCGATTCAAGAAGCCTTACGAACATTCCGCAGCGTCAAGCGGCGTCTCGAGGTGCGAGCGGAAGTTGGCGGCGTGACGTTCATCGATGACTTCGCGCACCATCCCACGGCTATCCGCGAGACACTGCGCGCGTTGCGCGGCCGGTACTTTGGACGCCGTTTAATTGCCGTACTTGAGCCGCGCTCGAACACATTGCGACGCAATATTTTTCAGGCGGAACTGGTCGAGAGTCTGATGCTGGCCGACCAGGTCATTATGGCGGAGGTGTTTCAAGCGGCCAATATTCCGGCAGTGCAGTTGCTGCATCCAGACAGAGTGGTCTCCCAATTGAAAGAGCAGGGAACGCCTGCGCGCCTGCTAAGAGACGCCGATGCGATTGTTACTAGCCTGATGCCGGATCTGCGCGAAGGTGACGTTGTTGCAATTCTGTCGAATGGTGGCTTCGACAATATTTATGAGAAGCTGCCGCTCGCACTGCGGACTCATGTTGCAGAGACACAACGCACAGAAACGCTGGCATGATCGCCGCGTTTTTATTATTCGGTACGTTCGCATTGCTCGCGCCGCCTGCAGCGCTGATTGCTTTTCCTTGGACCCTCATTACGCGCAATCCTGATTTTCTTTATCGCATCAGCTTCAGAATTGTTCGCATCGGTACGCGTTTGGCAGGAATTCGCGTTGTTGTACTAGGCCGCGGAGGCGTGCCGCGTGATCGGAAGTGCATTTTTATGTGCAATCACGTGTCGAATCTGGACCCCTGCGTCATGGTGCCACCGATTCCAGGCCGGTGCGCCATTCTTATCAAGCAGGAGTTGATGCGGGTTCCCATCCTCGGCCCGGCGATGCGGATGGGCGGGTTTGTTCCGGTCGCGCGGGGAGGAGAACGTCAGGCTGCAATGGAGGCTGTGCGGCAGGCCGTTGCTGCGCTACGTTCGGGAGTGCATATTCTGGTTTTTCCGGAGGGCACTCGCTCGCGCAATGGACGTCTATTGCCTTTTAAGCGCGGGCCGTTCCACCTGGCGCTCGAAAGTGGTGCGCCCATTGTGCCCATGACTGTGACCGGTACGGAAAACATGATGCATAAGGGGAGCATGCGCGTGCTGCCAGGCACCGCGACGGTACATTTTCACGAGGCGGTGATCCCCGGCGACTACCCGAATGTCGATGATTTATTGACCGCTGTGCGCGAACGCATCCGCTCGGTGTTGCCGCCGCATATGCAGCCTATTGACCCGATTGAGCTCGGCTGAGCTAGCTATTTCAAGATCGCGTTATATCCGTCGCTTTGCAGTTTGCGCCGCATCGTGTCGGCCTCCACCCTGCTCCCGAAGGGACCGACTTGAACGTGAAAGAGATGATCGGGTTCATCGCGAACGATCGCATGATAACCGCGTTTGCGAAGTGCAGCCGCGAGGACCTCAGCATCTTCTGGCTGTGCCGCAGCCATGAGTTGAACCATGGTTTGCCCACCAGGAGTCGATGCCGAACCCACAGCCGCATTCGCGTTAGCCGGCTGCTTTGCGGGAGTAAGTTTAAGGGGAGGCACGACATCCGCACCATCGGCCGCGACGGAAGCCGGTGTGGTTCTGGCCACAGCGCGCGCTACTGCTTTGGCGGGGATAGGCGTCGCGCGAGATTTGTCCGCGGCACTTTCCTCTGCCAAATTTGAAGTTGGATCGCTCGGGATTGATTTCGAAGACGCGGACTGCTTAGCGGTTGGCAGCGCTGCCGTTGTCGCGTCTCCGCTGCGCCTGCCGAGTGAGTAGCCAAGGCCAAAAAACACCGCGCAAATCAACACTACACCGAAGAAAATGGCGAGCAGTGCACTTGTTCCAAGCGTGATCTCACGGTCTTGCGGTTCGTCGATCTCGTCGAGAAGTCCGCTCATTCTTTCGTTTCACCCGGCAATTTCGAAGCTGGCGGCGAGACCGGCGAGACCAAGGTGCGGTTCAGAATATTCAGCAGTTCCATCGGCAAGGGAAAGACGATAGTTGTATTTTTCTCGACGCCGATGTCCGTCAGGGTCTGCAAATAGCGCAGCTGCAGAGTCATTGGCTGCGTAGCCATCAAGGCCGCCGCGTCGACCAGTTTTTGTGCGGCGCCGAGTTCGCCTTCGGCGTGAATGATCTTCGACCTTTTCTCGCGTTCCGCCTCGGCCTGCTTCGCCATCGCGCGCAGCATGGACTCCGGGAGATCTACTTGCTTCACCTCTACGCTAATGACCTTGAGGCCGAATGGCTCCGTGTGTTGATCGATGATCGTCTGAATGCGCTGGTTCAGTGCTTCGCGACGAGAGAGCAGCCCGTCAAGCTCTACCTCGCCGAGGACCGAGCGCAACGTTGTCTGCGCAAACTGTGAGGTCTGATAGATGTAGTTAGACACTTGTACGACCGCCTTGACGGGATCGACCACGCGAAGCGTGATGACAGCGTTCACCTTCAGTGTCACGTTGTCTCGGGTGATGATGTCTTGCGAAGGAACCTCCATCGCTTCCTGCCTAAGCGTAATGCGTACCATCTGATCGAACGGACGAAACACCAGAATCACGCCGGGACCCTTGGCATCTGGCAAGAGCCGCCCAAGACGGAAAACGACACCGCGCTCATACTCCTTCAAAATTTTGATGGAGTTGAACAGGTATAGAACCACGATCACGACAATGATGAGTACGGGCAATCCAGGCATCGAGATTCTCCTCCTCGGGCCGCTTTCCGCGCGTTATGCGGCACGAATGCGAGGTCAGCTGGATTGTAAATTAACGCGTAGGAGCGCCTGTTATCTGCGCGGATTACCGCGGATGCTGTTCATTGACGAGACGCGTCGCGGTCACACGAAGCGTAAGCCCGTCATGCCCGGTCACTTTGACCTGTGACCCCGCCGACACGTCTGCATCAGACAACGCTTCCCAAATCGCGCCGTCGATCAGGACCTGACCTTTCGGCGTGAGCGGAGTCAGCGTTTTCGCGATCCGATCCACAAGCGCATCCAAGCCCGTGCGGACTTTTAATTTGCGCGCCCGCATCGCAATGATGACAAGAAACAGGGTAATTCCGCCGAACGCCAGCCCGACCGCCGCTGCGGTTGCTACGTGCACGCGCAACTCCTCTACCGGCGAATTCACGAGAGTGAGTAAACCAAAAACCAATGCAGCGAGCCCGGCA
This sequence comes from Terriglobales bacterium, assembly GCA_038199445.1. Classification (GTDB taxonomy): domain Bacteria; phylum Acidobacteriota; class Terriglobia; order Terriglobales; family Acidobacteriaceae; genus JBBPYY01. The sequence continues at coordinate 7,232 of JBBPYY010000059.1, forward strand.
AGTGCAAGCGCACCGTGTCCGCCATATTTCGCTTCAAGGACGATCAGCATCATCGCAACCAGCAGCAGCGCAACGGATGCATATCGCAGCGGCAAAAGATTCAGCGCAAACAGCGCAAGCAGAACCAGCAGCACGCCGACAGCGCCGGGCACGACTGTGCCGGGGACATTGAATTCCAGATAGATGAGCAGCACTCCGGCGGCTAAGAGCAGCACTGCGAGGTTGGGATCGACCAGTCGCGTGAGCAGGCGTTCGCGAACCGAAGGACGAAAAGCGATGACCGTCGCGCCACGAGTGTGAAGAGTAGCCGCAGTACCGTCGAATCGCTTGATCGAGCGGCCATCCAACGTCTCAAACAGTGCCGCGCTATTCGGCGCGATAACGTCGATCAAGTGCAGTTGCTGAGCTTCATCCGCTGAATAGGCTTTTGAATTCCGGACGGCATCTTCCGCTGCCGCCACATTCCGCCCCCGGCGCTCGACGTAAGACCGCAGAAACGCCGCCGCGTCGTTCTCTGTCTTTTGCTTCAGAATCGGGTCTGGCTGTGCACCACCGGCAAAGACTGGATGCGCAGCGCCAGCGTTGGTTCCGGGCGCCATTGCCGCGATGTCGGCTGCTTCAAGGATAAAGAAACCTGCCGAGGCCGCCCGGCTTCCCGACGGAGCCACGTAAACAATTACCGGAACAGGAGACGACTCGATCTTCTGCACAATATCGCGGGTTGAATCGAGCAGGCCACCGGGCGTGCTTAGTTCAAGGATGATCGCATCGGCGTGCTGAGACGCCGCTCGATCAAATCCTCGTGCTAGGTAGGCGGCCGTGACCGGCTGGATCGTATCCCGCAGCCAGAGTTGCAAAACGACAGGCGCAACTGCACTCTTCTGGGCAAATGAAATCGTTGCCAAGGTAAGACTGAGTCCTGCAATCAGAACAACGGCGTGTTTCACGGCGCACCCTTGCTGCGCGCCGCCTTCAGTTGTTCGAGTGCGAAGGCCGCCTGTCTAAATGACGCTTCATCATACGTGCGCTTAATGCGCTCAAGCGGCTGTGCATCTTCATCGTCTGCTGAAGTTTTCTCGGTGGGGACGGCCTGATTATTACTGGCCGCTTCGCGAGCGAGCGTCTTCGCGAGGGCGTTTGCTTCGGAATCGCTCTGCCGCAGGGCTGCGGCGCGTTCCGCTTCTTTCAAAGCCAATGCATCTTCATGGTTCCGTCGTAACGCGACCGCAAGGTTGTAGTGGTAGTCCTCGTCTTCGGGATCGAGTGCAATGGCCTGACGAAAGTCTGCAGCTCCATCTTTCCCGTGTCGACTCGCAGAGACACCCCTATTGTTGACTACCTCGGGCAGCGGCAACTGCAACGCGATAGAAGCGAACGCATCTTCCGCTCGCGGATAGCTTCCGCTGTAGAAGGACGCGAGGCCAAAATAAAATGTGGCTTCCTGGCCGATGGGGTCTGACTTGGCAACGTGCTGCAGTGTGGCTGCCGCCTGTTCCCACTTCTGTGCGGCGAAGTAGGCTTTGCCCAACGCAAGCAGTGCGGGGGCATAGGAAGGAGCAAGGCGAACCGCCTCTTTAAGGTGGCGTGTGCGCTCATTTCGATCGCTCTCTATCAAGCCTCGGTTGAAATTCTCATACGCATCGAGCCGCGGCTTCTGCAGCAACGCGACAAATTCTGGCTCCGTGGCACTGAACATCGGGTCAAGTATGCGCGCGACTTGCCACGTTAGCGCATTCTCAGCGTTGAGCAGTTGAGGCAACTCCGCTTGCGAAATAAGCGGTTGGCTCATGCGCATTGCTTTTACATACAGCAGCTGTGATGTCGCGGTCAGGCGTTGGTCGCTCAGCGTGTAACTGCCAACGACGACAACGTCCGCATCCACATCTTGCGCCAATCGATAGGTGGTCGCACGCGACGGGTGGAAGTTCGTAGGCAGACCGAGGTGATCGAGTGCGTACGTGCGGTCATCATAGGTCAGCGGCAGAAATCCTGCCTTGGCCAATCCTTGGTTCAAAGTCTCAGGAAACGATTCTCCAATCCAGTCCAGGCCCTTTTGACCGGTGCGATTTTGAAAGGGAAGAACTAGAACGACGCGGCCATTCACTTCCTGCGCGGCGTCTTCTTTGAAGGTTTGCGACCCGCAAGACACAGCCGAGACGGCCACGATCGCTGCGAGCATGCGGCGGTAAGATAATGATGGCTTCACTGCATAGAGATTATAGTTCTCCGTCCGAAAGGTGTTCACCGGCGCTGGCCCTGCGCAGGCAACGCAAGCAGTGCGGCCCACTCACCCTTCCGTTCCTCTTGCCAAAGGACGTGGCCGCCGAGGAGAGCAGTAGCGTCGTCAGCGTTCAGATCCTCATGAAATCCAAAATAGCTATGCTCCCATTCCTCGTTTCGCTGCCCCAGGCGAAACGGCAAAGCGGCGGGCGCGTACTTTGTTGAAAAAATAAAGGCCACATTCGCAGTAGGACGAGCACCTGGCGTGGCCGTGAGATTCTCGCGCGCGAAGTTCTCAATTGTCACAACTTGAAACGGAGTCTTGACATAACTCAGCCAGGGCTTGCTCAATTCGTCGCTCGCGGGCCACGCCGTCATCACGATTGCTGTCTGCGAAGTCTTATGCAGCCGTGCGATTGCATGTTGATGCAGAACGATAGTGTCGCGGTAAGCGAGATTGTCTTCCGGCGCAAACCTGTATGGGGGGTTCACGACAAGCCCAAGAAAAAAGGCGAGAGCAGAGAAAGCCACCAGCCAGCCCCAATGCGGCACGCGCCTCCACCATGTTGCGACAGCGGCCAACAGTACCAGCGGATAGACGGGCATAAGATAACGCGTTAATAAAGCGCCACCAATTAAAGAAAACACAATCAGATTCGTGAGAATAATAAGCAGCAGCACCTCGCGGTGCCTCGCGGCCGGTCTGACGACGGGCGCGCCCTCAGGAATGTCGTCTATGCGCGGTGGCAGAAACATTGCAGCGATCATGCAGATCGTCGGCACGAACATATTCATATGCGCCGTGACGTGGAAAACGCGATGTGCAAAGGCCAGCAATATGCGCAATGGTGTCAGCGTCGCGCTGGCGTTGTAGCGAAAAAACTCCGGGTTGCCGAAGAAGAATCCAGTCTTGTGCCGGTGATACGCATACCAGACGGCGAGGGGAAAACCGGCCGCGCCAAGCATCAGTGCGCGAACCACCCCAGAGCGCACCGGCATTTGTTTGCGTATCACGCGTGAGATTTCCCACGCTGCGAGCGCAAACGCATTTACGACCGCCGTTTCTTTTGCAAGCGCTGCGATTGAAAACAGAACAGCAGCCTGGGCCAATGTCCCATAGCTCGAGTTGCACTGCCCCTCATCCGCGAGGCTACTGAAGTAGGCTGCCAGCGCCCACATGGTCGCTGAGGCGGCGAACATATCCGCATGCGCCAACGTGCTCTGAGCAAACCATACGGGATAAAGCGCGACCAGCAGCGTGGTCGCGAAGGCCACCGGCACATTTGTCAGCAATCGCGCAAGCCGGTACACGCCCAGCAGCGCGAACGAAGAAATGATGCACATCAACGTTCGAGTTGCGGACGGAACAAATCCGGCGAAAGACCACCACCCTGCGAGCAGCACAGAAGGCAGCGGTGGGTGCGCGTTCGTCAGTGTGGTGTGCGGGATCAGCGAGCCGGTACGGAAAAAATCATAGGCTGCCGGAATGTAATAGCCGGCTTCGTCCCAGTAATACGGCAATCGCAGCAACGACAAGTGCGAGAGATAGATCGCCACGAAAAAAACTGGAAAAAGCATCCACAGAGGAAGCGGACGATTCGGGCTCGGCTGGTAGAACAGGATCGGTTTGCGCCATGTGCCCGGGAGCCAAGTCATCCTTTGTCGGTCTAGTGGATTGGACCGTTAGGCGTTACTGCTGCCGATTCAAGTTGCAACACACCGAATGTCTCTTCGTACTGTTTTACGTTCTGCGCCAATACGTTTAGTAGCGCCTTTGCCTGCTGCGGGCTGAGATAAACTCCCTGAAAGTTCGTAACATTCACAGCATCTGGTGAATCCTGGCGCGCGGTGCCAAATGTCAAAAAAAAGTCCCAGACACTTACGCGGACCTGCACGCTGTTGGAATAATTGTCACGATAATCCGGCGTCTGGCTTAGTTGAAACGTTGGGTTCTGCTGGCTCATACGGCTCATTTCTCTTTAGCTGTCTCAAGAAAGATGGTGCGAAAGGGGGGACTTGAACCCCCACGAGTTGCCTCGCCAGATCCTAAGTCTGGTGCGTCTGCCAATTTCGCCACTTTCGCACTACCGCTAGTAAAACATTGCGCGCGGCAAAGGTCCATCTGTCTTGCGGTTCAGTCCTGTTCGAGCGTAAGCACCGGCCTCACGCTTTCCCAATTGTTTCGATGCGGAGGTCCTGCGTGTCTTTCTTTTTAAAATCGCGCCCCCGGTTTTCCGGGCCGAAGAAGTAGATGAAGAGCAGGATAACGATGACGCTGGCTTCGAAGATGGTTAGCGCCCACGGGTAGCCAAGGTGCTCGCGCAGCTTGTTTTGCGCGGGCACGATAGGCGACGCGACAAGTACACCCAACTGGTAAACGAAACCAGGAAATAGACCTCGGATGGCGGCAGGGGAGAGTTCGTTGAGGTGGGCCGGGATGACTCCGAATGCGCCCTGAACTCCGAACTGCATCGCGAATGCGCCGAGCATGATGGCTTGCAGCGAATGTCCGAATGCCCACGCGGGCATTGCAAGCAGGCAGATAAACAGCGCGCAGATGATCGCATACCGTCGGCCGAGTCTTTCCGATAAATGGCCTATGACCAAGGCTCCCGTGATCGCGCCGATGCTGTATAGGATGACCGTGCCGAGCGTCGCCTGGAAGCCAAGAATCTTCACGCCCTTCATGAACGAAAGCGTCTTCAGGAAATCTGGATAGAGATCCTGCGTACCGTGCGAAAGGCACGACATCATGGTCATGAGCAGCAGCAGGTACATGAACACACGCAGGTGATGCAACAGCGTTCTGAGCATGCTGCCGAGCGCCGGCATTTTGTTCAGTTTCCAAGCCTCAGATTCCGGAGCAAAGAGGGTCGTCACGACGATGACGACAGTGATGATCGCACCGATGTAGAACATGGACGGCCAGCCCCAGATAGGCGCGATGAAATTCATCGCAAGAGCGGCGCATGCCTGGCCGAAGGGGTAGCCAGCCTGCATTAATCCGGAAAAAAAACCGCGACGGTGACGCGGGGCACTCTCCATCGCATAGGACGCGCCAATACCCCAGTACCCGCCCATGCCGATCCCGTAGAGTCCGCGCAGGACCAGGAACACGATGTAGTTGGGGGCAAGGCCGCTGAGGATTGTAATAGTAGAGAAGTAGATGACACAGGCCATCAGTGGCCGTTTGCGACCGAATTTATCGGCGAGCGAGCCAAAGATCAGTGCTCCGACAGGGCGCATGAAGAGGGTGAGAGTGATGGACCATGCGATCGCGGCCCGAGTGACGTGAAACTTTCCCATGAGCTCGGTGATGAGAAATACGACGACGAAGAAGTCGAATGCGTCGAGGATCCAACCGAGAATTCCTGAGGCCACTGCGAACTGCCAGCCGGGAGTGTTCTGCTCCCGGACGGCGGACGAATTTGGTTCATCAATATGCATGCCGCGGATCACGACCTCACTGCATGGACGGTGGCGCAACCATCAGACAGCAGGAGTTGACTGTTGTCGATAGGGGAAGCGAATTCAGGACATCTTGGCCGAGTACGAGCGACGCGACGCGCGCATTTCTTCTCCACGAAGGCCGCTGACCATTCATACAGTGGGGAATGAAATATGCATGAAGTGGAAATGAAAAAGACTTCACGGCGGATGCAAAGTGCCACGCGGCGTTGCGCTCAGGAAGATGGATTATTTGCGGTGCGCCGGCGGAGCAGGATGTAGACAGGAACGCCAAGCAGGACGAGGACGATCCCGGGGAGGACAGTCGCGGGGCGGTAGATGCATAGGACGGCAAGAATGATGGTGGCCCCGAGGATGTAGAGCGCAGGGATCACCGGATAGCCGAAGGCGCGGTAAGGCCTTTCGATCTCCGGATGGGTGCTGCGGAGGCGGAAGATTCCTGCGATCGTCAGGATGTAGAAAATCAAAGCGGCAGAGATCACGTAATCGAGCAAATTGCTGTAGAGGTTTCCGAACGTCTGCGTCGCCGGACTGTAGGTGCGCGGCAGGACCAGCAGGGCGGCCCAAAGCCCCTGGACAATCAGCGCGGAACCGGGAACGTCGGCTTTGTTCAGTTTGGCGGCGCGATCGAAGAAAAGTTTGTCGCGGGCCATGGCGAAGTAGGCGCGCGCGCCTGAGAGCACCATTCCGTTGATACAGCCGAAGGTGGAGATCATGATGCCGAGCGCCATCAGCGTCACACCGAATCCGGGGAAGACCGATTGCAGCATCGCGGTCGCTACGCGGTCAGACGGCGCTTGCTGAATGGCGCCAAAGGGCAGCGTGACCAGATAGGCGACGTTAACAAGCAGGTAGAGCGAGATGACGCCGATGGTGCCGAGCGCAAGCGAGAGTGGAATGTTGCGGCGCGGATTACGGACTTCGCCAGCGGTGAAGGTGACGTTGTTCCACGCATCGGCGGAGAAGAGCGAGCCGGTTTGCGCCACACAGACGGCTACCAGTGTGCCGAGCAGCGTGGCGGCGCTGAGGCCGGTGGCGATCGGAGTGAATCCGCGGGGCTGCCAAAAATTGTCGAAGTTCTCGTGGATCGCGGTGGCGTTTCGGCCGAGCAGCAGGCCTACGACGATCACACCCGCGAGAACGAGCAACTTGCTTGAGGTGAAAACGTTCTGAACGATCTTGCCGTACTTCAGGCCGTGTGAATTAGTCCACGTGAGGAACAGGATGATGAGAACGCCGACCAGTTGCGCTGTGGAGAGGGAAATGGCGTAGCCGCTGGTGATGTGGATCGGCGGGACGATATAGCGCGATTCAGAGATGGTGGGCCAAAGCACGCCGAGGAAGCGCGCGAAGCCGACCGCGACGGCGGCGATGGTCCCGGTCTGGATGACGAGAAATAGCGTCCAGCCGTAGAGGAAGCCGAAGAGCGGCGAGAAGGCTTCGCGGAGATATACGTATTGACCGCCTGCACGCGGGAACATGGCGGCGAGTTCGCCGTAGGAGAGCGCTCCGGTGACGGTGAGGAGACCGGCGACGCACCAGGCGAGCAGCAGCCAGCTAGGACTGCCGAGTTCGCGGGACATTTCGGCGGAAACGATGAAGATGCCAGAGCCGATCATCGAGCCGGCGACCAGCATGGTGGAATCGAACAGGCCGAGAGACTTGCTGGTGTCTTGACTGTGGGCATCGAGCGCGGAGGGCGCGGCAGTAGTGGACAAAGAGGATTTCCCCTGGACGGTCTCCTCGGAACGTAAATTGCGGGTGCAGGTAAGTCAATTGAACCCTCGGCCCTGGGCGTCGGAGAGGGATACCGCCTATGGAGGTTACTTAAGTCTCAAAGTCTCCGATTGAGAGACTTTAAGTCTGGACTTGGTCCAGACCAAGGCTGGACTTCTATAGAGCCGAAGCTCGATGGCAAAAGGCGAGAGGCGATTCTAAGGCGGGAGTTTGTCAAGGCTGCAAAGGGATTGGCTGGCGGGTGGACAGGGTTGCGCCTGCTCCCCTATAAAAGTGAGTTGCGATTCATCACGCGACGTCCAACCAGGACTTCTGCCGAGGAACCCACGAAATGCTTCTACTCGCCGGGCTGTCGCGCCCGAGCTTCGCACCGCTCGCCATCGCTTATGCAGAACCTGCTGCATTTTCACGCTGGGAAATAGCGCTGTTTCTCTTGCTGGCGATCGCCTCGCTGGCCGGATTTTTCGCGCGCTTCGGCAAGGTGCTGGTGCGGGTTTTCGAGTCAAAGAAAGACGCGGACTTCAAGTTGGCGCCGATCGGGCGTAGGGTGTGGGATTTCATCTGGGAAGTGATGTGCCAGGGTAAGGTGATTAAAGAGCGGCCCTTGCCCGGTCTGGCGCACGCGTTTGTGTTCTGGGGATTTTGCGCGTTTGCTCTGGTGACGCTGAATCATTTTGCAAGCGGCGTTGGCTTTCCGTTCCTGAAGAGTGAAAGCTGGACTGGCGGATTTTATTTCTGGTTTGCGGCGGCGTTCGCTCTGCTCACTGCGGTTTCGATTGCGGGCTTGTTCGTGCGGCGGTTGTTTGTGCGCCCGATTTGGCTGGGGCGCAAAGTTTCTTACGAGTCGCTGTTCATTGCGTTCTTGATTTTCGCGCTCATGGTGACGTATCTTGCGGCGTTTGACCCGCGTGCGACAACGGGGCAGATCAAGGCGCTGTGGTGGGCGCATACGTTAGCACTGCTGATTTTCCTGCCCCTGATTCCGCACACCAAACATTTGCATCTAGTGCTGAGTCCAGTGACGGTGTTTCTAAAGCGCAACGGCTTCAGCCGGATTCCCCCACTAGTGGGCGATGAAGATTTCGGCATGGTGACAGGCCGCGATCTGACGCAGATCGCTGCGCTGCAGGCATACAGCTGCGTGGAGTGTGGGCGCTGTACGGAGCATTGTCCGGCGGCGACTACCGGCAAGGTGCTGAATCCCAAGGAAGTGGTTCTCGGATTACGCAGCTATCTGAATGAGCTGGGGCCGAAGTCGGAAGAGCCGCTGATCGGCAAGCACGAGTCACTGGAAGCGCTATTCCAATGCACGACGTGCGGCGCGTGTGAGTACCAGTGTCCGGTGGGCATCCAGCATTTGCCGATGATCATCGGCATGCGGCGCGGGCCTGTGAATACCGGCATGTGGGAGGACGATCACGGGACGAAGTTGTTTCTCGCGCTTGAGAAAAATGGCAATGCGCTCGGGCTGAGTTCGTCGGAACGCGACAAGTTTGTTGCGAAACAGCAGTTTCCGATTTTCGATGGGACTCAGGAATATTGTCTGTGGCTCGGCTGCATGGGTGGATATGATCCGCAGGGTCGCGACGTCATCACTTCGTTTGCGCGTGTGATGGAGTATCTCGGCACGACCTACGGCGTGATGAAGAAAGAGAAGTGTACGGGCGACCCGGCACGCAGGCTCGGCAATGACCTCGTGTTCCAGACGCTGGTCGAAGAGAACCTGCGCAACTTCGAACAGAATAAGGTTAAGAAGATTGTTTCTATCTGCCCGCATTGTGTGCGGACGATGGCCGAGGACTGGAAAGAGTACGGCGTTGCGCCGGAGATTGAGCACCATAGCGAGTTCATGGCGCGGCACCAGTCGCGGCTCCCAAATAAGGACACAGGCGAGATGATCGTGTACCACGACCCGTGTTATCTGGGGCGCTATCGCGGGGTGTACGACGAGCCGCGTGAGGTGCTGGCGCGCTCGGGGACGGTGATCGATCCTCCGCGCGCGCGGGAACGGAGTTTCTGTTGCGGAGCGGGCGGCGGCCTGGCGTTTCTGGGCGAGGAGCAGGGGGAGCGCGTAAGCCACAACCGGGCGAAAGAGCTGGTGGCTACAGGCGCGCAGGTGGTTGGCGTGGCTTGCCCGTTCTGCAACACGATGTTCCGGGATGCGCTGAGTGCGACGAGTGATGTGCCGCCGAAATTGCTCGATATTGCGCAGATTACGGCGATGCAGTTGCCGGAGCGAGCAACGGTCACGCCGCCACAAAGTTAGAGTGGTAAGAGAAGCTGGAGCACTTAAAGAAACCAAATGAAAATCATTGTGGCAATCAAGCAGGTACCGTCGCGCGACGCGAACATCAAGGTAGACGCGGCAGGGAAGTGGATTGAGGAGCAGGACCTCAATTACGAGATCAACGAGCCGGATGCGTATGCGCTGGAAGAGGCGCTGCAGTTGAAGGAAAAGCATGGCGGCGAAGTAGTCGCGTTGTGCGCCGGGCCGGATCGCGTTTCGCAGACCATTCGCGAGGCGCTGGCTAAGGGTGCGGACCGCGCAATCCACATCGAAGCGGATGATCTAAACACACTCGACACCTTGGGCGTTGCGAAGATGCTGGCCGCTGCGGTAAAGGCGGAGAACGCGGATCTGATTCTGACGGGTTTGCAGTCAGATGATCTTGGTCTGGGACAGACGGGCGTGGTGATGGCGGAATTGCTAGGCATTCCGCACGGCACGATCATCATGCAGGTGGAGAAAAGCGACAACGGCATTCGCGTGAAGCGCGAACTGGAAGACGGATGGTTCCAGCATGTCGAGATGCCTCTGCCTGCGTTGCTGACGATCCAGTCAGGCATCAGCAAGCTGCGATATGCAACGCTGATTGGCA
>JBBPYY010000060.1:0-8455 GCA_038199445.1 Terriglobales bacterium
ACAGGTTCTCTGAAAGGTCGATACCGGTCATTTGAATTTGGGGGTGCTGCTCGGCCAGTGTGCAGGAGTAGAAGCCTGGGCCGCAGCCGAGTTCTAAGACATGTGATTTCGGATCTGGCCCCCTGCTGGGCCACAGCGTTTCATTGATCTCACGGGTATGATCTCGGAATAAATATTCACGGCATAGTGCATAAAACCAGGAACATCGTTCAAAGAGGCTATCTGGCTCGCAGCCGACCCTCGCGGGCGCGTTCGCTTCGCATTCCCCTAATCGCATCGATTCCCTGATCCCCTGTAAGTCTAGAGTCCTCAGTGTACAGTCCGTTCGCGACTCTGCCCATCAGGGCTGGGCATACGCACCCATTCCTTTGCGTGACGTGATATGTGGCGAAGAGGTTCTTTGCTAGTGGACTGGTCGCGCGCCAGCGCTGGGTGGCCCGACGGTCCCCGGCCCGGTAGTCACTTGGGTCGAGCTGCCGCTGTTTGTAGCAGCCACCACTCCAATCACGGTCCCCACGACCGCTCCCGCGACAACGACAGCAACCACTTTACTAACGCCGAAAATCCCACCATGCGTCGCGGTCGCGCCATGCCCAGTGGCGGGCGGCTTCGAACTCAGCGCGGCGATAATGTTGCTCTGATGAATCACAGATTCCGCGACTAAACTGCCCACCGTCGCCGTCACAGTGATGGTGAAAGAGCCGGGCGCTTGACCGACCTGCAGGCCTTGCGCCTGCGCTTTTCCGTCCGGCCCCGTCTTCGTCGCAAATGACAGCGAATTCCCAAAGCTCGCGCCGGCGCCGTTGTCTCCGCCATGGATCAGGAACACCACGGCTGCTTCCGACACAGGCTTGTGATTCTCGTCCTCCACCTGAACGATGGGCTCTCGAGCGGTTCGTTCGCGAATATTGTTGAGCGCCCCCTCGCCATCGAGAATCACGATATGCAGACTCGTGGGAGCGGCCTGCACAGACGTCGCGCCAGAAAGCTGAGCGAATGCCGGCAGCATCGACAGCAAGACAATCAGCGTCGTTGCAGTGCCCCACAGCAGCCAAGGCTGCCTGCTGCGTTTGCCTGAATCAGACTGCGTCATTGTGCCCCCCTGCGCTTAACATGCGATCGAACCTCCAGCACCATTCCTGGAGTCATGGTTGAATTGGCATCAACCGCGAAAGCAGTGTACCCCCGCGCTCACGAACGGGTCGAAAGATTACCACTCGAAAAGACTTTTGTGAAAATTGCTTCACAGAGCGATTTCTTGTGTGTTACAACCGCCAAAATATCCAAAGACGGCTTGGGCAGCGCCAATCCATTTGTCGTCTACCGCGTTCTATTAGTAGGCCCCCGCAAAAGAACAGCGCCGGGAGGCGCAAAGCATCGATGCATCGCTTTTTGTTCGCCGTGCTCTTTCTGCCTTCTCTCGTCTTGGGCCAGCACTCTGTCCGTCCTCAGCCCACCTCCCCCGCCAAGGGACTGCTCGATATCACCCTGGAAAAGAAGGTCGGGGAGACCACTCAGCCTATGGCTGCCGAACATGTCTTCGAACAAGGCGATGTGGTCCGATTCAAACTGCATAGCGATTACAACGGCTACCTCTATGTAATGAATCAGAGCACTTCCGGAGATTTCTCCACTCTGTTTCCGTCGGCGGATGCTGGCAGCGACAATCGCATCACTCCCAAAGGTGACTACTTAGTCCCTGCTGGTGGATGGTTCAAGATCAGCGGCCCCGCTGGCTTTGAGACTCTCTACTTCCTGCTCAGCCCGACACCGCTCGCGCAGCCAGCCGCACGAACCGGCCCAGCTTCCACTTTCGTCATGCCTGGGCCAGCAAGTTCGTTGAAGCCGCGATGCAATGATGCTGTGTTCCGCGCACGCGGCGAGTGCACCGACACCAGCGCTGGACCCAGCGCGCTTCCGGCCGACGCTCCGCTGCCACCAGAAATCTCCCCTCTTGCCGGCTCAGCATCGCGCGATATCACCTTCACGCGCAACAATGACTCCACGACCGTCGGCACCAACGCGGGCAAGGCACCCGTCATCTATACCTTCCGCCTGGCGCACCACTGAGGTACTGAAATGTCCTTCCGCACCCTGCTCTCGACTCTGCTTCTGGCCACGCTCTCAGCAGCCGCGCAAACATCCCCGCCGCCGTCGGCCCCCGTATCGCCACAGCAGGACACGCGCGACTTGAAGGTAGTTCGCCCCGAGGGTAAGGCCGCGCCGACGGTCGCGATTCCGCGAAGCTATGCATTGGTCATCGGCATCGCCAGTTATAAAAATCTGCCTGCGACCGCCCAGCTCCAATATCCCAACCGCGACGCGGAAGATATCTACACCGCGCTCATCTCCCCTGAGGGCGGTCAGTTCCCCGCTGAAAACGTGCACAAGCTGATCAACGAAAAGGCGACCGTCGCGAATATTCGTCATGAGCTCGAGGAATGGCTGCCTTCCGTTACCAAAGACGACGACCGTGTCTTGATCTACTACGCAGGCCACGGATTCGTGTCCGGCGGCAAAGCCTACCTCGCGCCCTACGATGTCGACATCCACAGCATCAGCGCCACCGCCTACCCGATGGACACGCTCGGCTCCGAGATCGGCGGCAAGATCAAGGGCAAATGGAAAGTGCTGATTACGGATTCCTGCCATTCCGGCGCAATCACGCCCGAGGCCGACCGTAAGCAAGTCAACCAGACTTTGCTTGACCTGCAGAAATCGCTCTTCTCACTTACAGCAAGCCGCGACCGCGAACAAAGTTTTGAGAGCGCGAACTGGGGCGGCGGCCACGGCATCTTCACTTACTACGTTGTCAAAGGAATTGAAGGCGAAGCGGACGCCAACGGCGACGGCATCGTCTCTGCCGATGAGCTGGCAGAGTACGTTCACACCAATGTTCGCCTTGCGACCAGCGCGCAGCAGAACCCGACTTCAGAACGCGGCAGCTTTGACCCCGACATGGTTCTCGCCTACAACCCATCGCACGTTAAGGGTGCCAATCTGCCTCCGCCGCAGTACGGCAACCTGATCATTGAAGCCAACATGGACAACACTGAAATATGGATTGACGGCAAGAGCGCAGGCGTCGTCAATAAGGGCACGCCACTGCGTTTGCCCGGCATCACGCCCGGCGCTCATACCATCAAGGGCGTGCACATGGGTTATGAACCCGACGGACCGCGCGATGAGCAGGTCTATCCCGGTCAGGACACGACCGTCAGCGTGCGCATCCTGATCGCTCGCAATCGGAATCATGCCGCCATGGAACTCTTCGACAAAGGCATCGAGCAATACAACAAGGGCGATCTCTCCAGTTACAGCAAAGCCGCAGACGATTTTCAGCAGGCGCTAGTGATCGACCCCAAATACTCTCAGGCGGCGCTCTATCTCGGCCGCGTCGAAAACGCCCTCTTCGAAGATCAGAAGGCGCTCGCCGCATTTAAAGTCGCAATCGACGCCGATCCTGACTACACCGAAGCGCGCTCCAGTTACGCCGCCGCGCTGCTTGATGCCGGCGATCTCGACGAAGCAGTTCGCCAACTCAACGTCGTCACGCGCCGCGATCCATCCAGTGGAATGGCCTGGTACTTGATGTCGCAGGCCTACGCGCGTAAGGGCGATTATCCTCAAGGCGAGTCGGCCGCCGAACAGGCCGTGAAACTCAATCCGAAAAATGCGGAGGCACATTTCTGGCTGGCAGAGTGCCAACGTCAATTGAAACAGCCAGTCGAAGCAGAAAACGAATACTCCAGCTATCTCGCCCTCAGCAATTTCGACTCTGGCCTGAGCGGCAAAATGAACTACTACCTCGCCGGATATCTTTTCGGCGCTGGCAGCAAGAAGCGCGCCGCGCAGACAGACATCTGGCGCGAATTGCGCGGGCAGGCCAACCTGGGTCTCTGCGATTGCGAGTGGATGCAGAAGAAATTCGACAGCGCGATCAATTACTGCCAACACGCACTGACCTACATCCCCAAAGACATGTTCACGAACTACAGGCTCGGCATCCTCTACTCAGAGAAGTTCAACCAGGCGAACCAACTCGGCCTGCTGGCTGCAGCAAAGACGCACTTCTCCATGGTCATAGCCGCCAACCCCGAAGCCAACGAAGCCGACCGCGCACGCAAATACATCAAGAGCATCGATCAGGTCATGGCGCAGCAGTAGCGTTTGCGCAGTGCTAGACTTCGCCCACATGCGATCTTCGGCACGCCCCCTCAGTTTCATTCTCATCCTGCTGCTTAGCGTTTGGTGCAGAGTGCAGCAAGTTCAGCCGCTCTCCCCGCAGGCGGCCAAAATCTACCAGCGCATTCAAAAAACACAGCCTGGCTCGCGCCTTACGATCACACCAGCATCAACACCACAAAGACAATCAGCGCGCCAACCACACTGAACATCGCCGCATGCAGCCGGTCGCTTTTTACCTGCCGGATCAACGAGATCATCAGCACCTCGTCGCACATCGAAGACAGCAAATCCGAATCCGTCGATGCCGTAAACTTCGCCACATAGCTCTCGTGCGTCTCGTCCAACACGTTGGCCACGTTGCTGCGAAGCGTGTGCAGAATCCAATGATGCCGCTTGTTATGTCCGATAAAAAATTTGGGCCCACGCGCCCCGACATGCAGCCCGTGCGGTTTGATGGTCGGAAAAATCGTTCTCAGACAAATCAATACCGACCCCGCAACCGCAACCATAAAAATGACGAACAGGATGCGATGCCCGGGCGTAGGCGCATGTGCCACCTGCAATGCGCCGGCCGCCATCGCCGACAACAGCGTCACGCAAAAAGCCGCTTTGGTGTCGATGAAGCGAATTGTGTTTTGCGTGTCTTCGACAATTTTGTAGAGATACTCGAGCCGGCTCGAGTATTCGAGAACCTGTACCAAAGGACCGAGGTCAGTGCCTGACATGGGCGCGAGTGTACCAAACGCTCCAGCAGTTCAGCGGTCCAGTAGATGCCCGCTTTCGCCCTTGCGGCAAGGCCCACGAGCAGATACGCTGCGTCCATCCTTTTTTGACTCTGCCTCCGTTCCTCCAAAATGAAATCGCCATGAAACGCCGAACGAAAGCGCGTAGCGAAAAAATAACCCTTCACGCGGCTTTACTGCTGCTCGCCGTGTGTGCGCCTGTCGCTCTCGCGCAAGACGTCCCGGCGCCCGCTCCCGTTGCCGTTCCGACACAATCAAATCGGGACGTGCAGGAGATTCAGGACATTCAGGAGGTGCAGCGCAGCGGCAGTCCCTCGCAGCGCATTCCGCAGCAGCGGAATGCCATCACCGGCGCGCTGCAGGGCATGGTCATGGATGCCGACCAACGACCGTTGCCCGGCATAGAAGTACGGCTGATCCCCCCGGACAACAGCCGCGCACCTGCCGCGCAAACAGCGGGCGACGGAATCTTTCGCATTCTGCGAATCCCACCCGGCGTCTATGACCTGCTCTTTACCGCCTCAGGAGGACAGTCGTTTCAGCGCAACAAGGTTCGCGTGAACTCCGGCGAAGTCCTCTCCGTCGAGATTCATCTCGGCGATTTTCAAAACGCGTTGCACCCGATGCCTTTGCCGCAAGCGCCCGCCGAATTGGTCGGTGAAGCCGGGTATCACGAGCTAAGCCGGAGACCCGACGCCAACGGCGCTATCGTGGCAGCCAAGGAACTGGATCTCGCCCCCGAAAATATGGTTTTCCTGCCACGCCCTGACCGCTGGAATGCGGAGATGCCGGAATATCACCGCTACCCGGGCAATGTTGAAGCGCCATTCGTGCTCGGCCACTGGTACGACCCCTTCAACCGCAACCGGTTCAAAGGCGACTACCCGATCCGCGGGCAGAAAACGTTCTTCAATTTCACCGGCGACAGCATCACCGCGCTCGACGGCAAGCGCCTGCCAGTTCCCTCCGGCCAGTCGACCGCCGGAACCAACGCATCGAAATTCTTCGGTAAGGGCGGAATTTTTTTTGTCGCCCAGACTTTTCGATTCACCTTCGACCTCTTCCACGGCGACACCTCCGCCTTTCGTCCGGTGGACTGGCGCATACGCATCACCCCTGCCGCGAACATCAATTTTCTGAAGGCCCAGGAAAATCAGGTTGTGAACGCTGACGTACGCGCCGGCACCTCGCGCATCGATGGTCACGTCAGCCTCCAGGAAGCGTTCGGCGAGGTAAAGCTGCGCGATCTCGGTCCCAACTACGACTTCGTCAATCTGCGCGTCGGCATCCAGCAATTCGTTTCCGACTTTCGCGGACTCATCTTCGCCGACGAGCAAAATGGAGTGCGCCTCTTCGGCAATCTGCGATCGAATCGATATCAATACAACCTGGCTGCGTTCGACTTACTTGAGAAGAATACGAACAGCGGCCTGAATACCTTTCGCCGCCGGGGCCGCGAAGTCGCCATCGCAAATATTTTCATTCAAGATTTCTTCGCCAAGGGGTATACAGCCCAGTTCAGCTATCACTTCCAGCGCGATAACGGCAACCTTCACTACGACGACAACGGATTCCTCGTGCGTCCCGCCCCGATTGGCATTGTGGCGCCATTCGGAAAGCCGATTACGCACCGGGTGGATGCACACTACATTGGCTGGACGGGCGACGGACACATCGGCCGCCTCAACATCAATCACGCGTTCTATCAGGTGTTTGGCAATGACAGTTTTAGTCCATTCCGCAATCCGTTTATTGTGAACAAGAAAGTCGACATCAATGCCCAGTTAGTCGAGCTTGAGCTCTCGCGCGACATGGATTGGCTCCGCTTCCGAACGTCGTTCCTTTATGCGAGCGGAGACAGCGACCCAACAGATCATGTTGCGCGTGGATTCGATTCGATCGTCGACGCGGAAAGCTTCGCTGGCGGCCAATTCAGCTTTTTCAATCGTGAGAGCATTCGCCTGACCGGCACAGGAGTAGCCCTGAATCCCGGTGACAGCTTCTTGCCCGACCTGCGCGCCAGTAAAGATGAGGGCCAGTCAAACTTCGTCAATCCGGGAATCTATCTTTACAACGCCGGAGCGGACGCCAAACTGACGCAAACGATCAAGCTGGTCGGCAACGTCAGCTTCCTTCAATTTGCACGCACGCAGTCTCTTGTTTTTCTGCAGCAGCAGGCGGGTATTCGCCGCACTATCGGAACCGACGCCAGCCTCGGCGTCATCTATCGCCCGCTGCTATCGGACAATATCGTTATCACCGC
Source organism: Terriglobales bacterium (assembly GCA_038199445.1). Taxonomy (GTDB): domain Bacteria; phylum Acidobacteriota; class Terriglobia; order Terriglobales; family Acidobacteriaceae; genus JBBPYY01. The sequence continues at coordinate 7,195 of JBBPYY010000060.1, forward strand.
TGGAACCGCTGTGCTCCAGCCCGGCCGCGGTCTCCGCGACATCTACACCGGGCAGACGCTGATCTCCGGCTTTGGCACCGTGCGGTTTCAATTCTGATGAAGCACATTATGCATCGAATGCAACAAAAGATACACTCGCGCCCAATGTTCCCCGGTCGAATAAACAGCGCGTTGATCGCCCTGCTGCTGCTGTCAGCCGCACTGCTTTCTCTTGCCGCCGTCCGCAACATGCGAGCTCACATCGTTCGCGCGCAAGAGAACACACCCGCCACGGCGCTCACCCCGCAACCCGCCGCCAGCCCGGCAAGTAGGACCACCCTGCAGCGTGTCGAGACCCTTGAGCAAGCGGAGCGGGCCAGCGCGGGATGCATCAGTTGCCATGTCAGGATCGAACACCCGAACATGCACAATGAAGCGACCGTCGTCCTCGGCTGCGCGGATTGTCACGGTGGAAATGCAAATGTAACAGTGGCAGGCACAAAAGGCTCGGCTGAGTATGCTGCAGCCGAGCGAAAGGCGCACGTCGAGCCGCGCCTCCAGGAAAATGCCGCGCATGGTGGCCGCCCCGAACGCGCCTATACACAGTGGCTTAAGGAAAGCTTTGAGTATGTCCGCTTCGCCAATCCCGGCGATCTGCGAGTCGCTCCGCACACCTGCGGCGCATGCCACGTGCAGGAAACGCGCAACGTGAAGACCAGCATGATGACGCACGGGGCCATGCTCTGGGGCGCCGCGCTCTACAACAATGGCGGTTACCCAATAAAGAACCCGCACTTCGGCGAAGCGTATGGCGAAGATGGTAAGCCCGAGCGCATCCGCACCTTCCCGCCGCCGACCGCCGAGGAAACCAGGGCCAAGGGCGTTTTGCCCTACCTCGATCCGTTGCAGCGCTGGGAGATTTCGCAGCCGGGCAACATGTTGCGCGCGTTCGAGCGCGGCGGTGGACCACGCGGCGAAATTGGCGATCCGAATATTGAGGAAGATTCTGGCGCGCCCGACACCAAACTGTCTGACCGCGGTATTGGCACGAACCTGCGCACTGATCCCGTTTTCCTCGGCCTGCAAAAGACGCGCCTGCTCGATCCGCTGCTCTCACTCCCAGGCACCAACGACCAACCGGGCGACTATCGCAGCGGTGGCTGCTCCGCGTGCCATGTGGTCTACGCGAATGACCGTTCGCCCGCACACTCGGCTGCGTACTCACAATACGGCAATGAAGGACACAGCAACACCGTCGACCCCACCATCAACAAGACCGAGA
>JBBPYY010000061.1:0-17053 GCA_038199445.1 Terriglobales bacterium
CACCACGGCTCCTGCAGGGACGGTGGTTGATGGTGGCACATTTACGGTTCCAGAAGCTTTGGGGAATAAAGTGATTCATCCTTTTGGTGATTTTTTGCTGCACGACATTGGAACTGGAGATGGGATTGTGCAGGTGGGGCCGCAGGATACGGCCAACAAATTGAGGACTGCACCACTCTGGGGGTTGCGGATGAAGCCGCGATTCATGCATGACCTGAGGTCGTTATCTCTTCAAAATGCTATCGCGCGTCATCATGGCGAAGCCGGCGAGGCCGCCGACCGTTTCAGAGATTCAAGCCCTGAGGAGAAAGCGGAGCTGATCACCTTCCTGCAAACGCTGTGAAGGGGTCGGTCGCGAGAGCGACTGGTCAGGTCCCGTTACGAATGACGTGCTTCGGAACATTTCTGAAGTGCCTGAAAGGTCCAGTTCCCGGAAACTTCGCGTCGCTTATATTGATTGATTAGCGGACGACGACACGAGAGGAGACCTTGGCGAAGGCGTCCTCATCCATGACGCCCTTTTTCACGAGATCGTGGGCGCGGTCATAGGGACGATTGCGGATGATCTTTTTGGCTTCGGATGGGTCCACGCCGGGAAGGTGGGTGAGGCGCGTTTCAGTTGCGGAATTGATATCGACAGCGGCGGTCGGGTCGTCGGTGGCAGGCGTCTTTAAACCGTCTTTTACACCCGCTGCTACGTCGTCGAGCGTGCGTTCTGCTTTGACCGCGCCCTCTTTGATCTGGTCCCCGGCTTGTTTTGCGCCCGCTTTGACGTCGGACGTAGTCTGTGCGGCCTGCTGACGAATCCGTTGATCGTCGCGGGAATCCTTGGCGTTGCAGCCCGCCACGAGGGCGATTGCGAGGAGCGCCTGCGCGGCTAGGGTATAGCGTACACGGCGGTGCGTGGAAATGACCAGAGCTGCCGAAATCATGAGAGCGCCTCGCTGGCTAAGGAAGCCTTTGCTGGCTAGGAAGCGAAGGACACCCAGGTAGTTGCCAAAGCAATGTTTTGATGCAAGTTATTGCTGGCGCGTCTATTGACAAAGGTGTAATCTGCTCTCGCCGGAGACCCGAACTGATCGTTGCACCCCCAGTTTCAGATCAGCGTCGTTTCCTGGCGACCAGTGAGGTGAAAGATGGGAACCGTACCAATACTGATGTGGGCGGTATGGGGTGGTTTTGCTGTGGCTCTTCTCGTGCTGATGATCTATCGCAGCAGCTTGACGCGCTATGAAGAGGACGCGATGTACCTGGACGACTCCTCTGGTCACCACCACAAACAATTCAGCGACCTGATGGTAAAAGTGAAGCGTATCGACCCATGGGTAACCGCAGTGGGCGGTGCGGCCGGGGTGCTGACCTTCGCACTCGCTGTGTTTTACATGTGGGACTCGATCCGGCAGCTGTAGCCGGATGAAAGCGCGCTACGTGGCCCGCCGGGTATCCGGTGCCTTCTCGCCGTTAAGATAGTGGCTCGATGTAGAGGAGAGCCTTTGCCTTTCGACGACTTGAGAAGCTGGCTGCGCGTGCTGGATCGCGCGGGAGAACTGCGCCGGATTCGCGAAGAAGTTGACCCGATTCTTGAGATCGCGGAAATTACGGACCGCGTTTCTAAAATTGGTCGCGCGGGACCGGCCGGTCGTGGGTCTGCGAAGTATGCGCCGGGTGGCCCTGCACTGCTTTTCGAAAACATCAAGGGACACAGGGGCGCACGCGTCCTGATGAACCAGTTTGGCAGCGAGCGCCGCATGAAGATGGCTCTCGAAGTCGAATCTCTGGATGAGGTCGCGGTACGCATTCAAGGGCTGCTGAACATCAAGGCGCCCGACGGATTTCTCGACAAATTGAAAATGCTGCCGATGCTGGCAGAGGTCGGAAAGTTTTTTCCGCGCGTAATAGATAAGCGCGATGCGCCATGCAAGGGAGTGGTGTTGCGCGAGAAGTTCAGCGTGCTCGACTTTCCTGTGCTGCAGTGCTGGCCGCAGGACGGCGGCCGCTTCATTACGCTGCCATGTGTGATCACGCGGGACCCGAAACACGGCAAGCGAAATATGGGCATGTATCGCATGCAGGTGTATGACGGCCAGACGACCGGGATGCACTGGCAGCGGCAGAAGGTGGCGGCAGAGCATTATCGCGGCCGGCTGCGCGCGGCGAGTGGGCGAGATGCAGCTTCGCGAGTGGCGATTATGGCGGAGACCGGCGGCGGGGCGTTTCTGCCGTCTGCTGCGACTTCTGGCGATGCGGGCTCTGTCGCTTTTGGCAATCTCAAGGATGGCCGGCTGGAAGTGGCCGTTGTGATCGGCACCGATCCAGCCACGACGTTTTCAGCGATCGTCCCAGCTCCACCGGAGATCGAGGAATTTGTGATCGCGGGGTTCCTGCGGCAGAAACCAGTCGATCTGGTGAAGTGCGAGACGGTAGATCTGGAAGTGCCGGCGCACGCGGAGATTGTGCTTGAGGGGTATGTGCGACTCGACGAGCTGCGCAGCGAAGGCCCGTTCGGCGATCACACCGGCTTCTACACGATGCAGGACGACTATCCGGTGTTCCACATCACGTGCATCACGCATCGCAACGATCCGATTTATGCGGCGACGATTGTGGGCAAGCCGCCCATGGAAGATGCATGGATGGGGAAAGCGGTCGAGCGCATATTCTTACCGATGATGCGGCTGACCATTCCGGAGATTGTCGACATCAATCTGCCGGTAGAGGGCGTCTTTCACAACCTGATGATTGTGTCGATTCGCAAGAGCTATGCCGGCCATGCGCGCAAGGCGATGCACGCGATCTGGTCGCTGGGCCAGGCGATGTTTACCAAGTGCGTGATTGTCGTCGATGAAGATTGCGACGTTCAGGATATTGGGGAAGTGACCCTGCGGGTTGCTAACAATATCGATCCGGAGCGGGATATTCAGTTCACCATGGGACCGATCGATTCGCTGGATCACGCAGCGAGGTTGCCGGGGTACGGCAGCAAGATGGGCATCGACGCGACGCGCAAGTGGGCAGCGGAAGGGCATACGCGGCTGTGGCCGGAAATGGTCGGGTCAAGCGCCGAGACCAAACTGCGCGTGGATGCAATCTGGAAGAAGCTCGGAATTGATTAGTTACTTTTTGGCGTTATAAACAATGGGATTCAGCGCCGGATCGTTATACATCTTTAGCTGGCGGTAGACTTTGAATCCGCGCTCTCCGTTGAGGATGCGTTGCCACAGCAGGTCGAGCGAGGCTGCCAGATCGCTGCGCTGTTGTTCGAGCGTCTGCAACCGCTCGCGATTGCGCGTAATGTGTTCGTGCCCAACCCCCTTGCGCAGGGTCTGCTCCAGAGTGTGGTATCGCTTCAGCGAAAGGATTGAGAGCCGGTCGAGAATCATTCCTGGCGTTTCGGTGTGCAACTCCGCGCCTCGCGCGGGCAAACCTTGTTCGCATAGAAAGGCGAGCAACAATTCATCGCATCGCTCGGTCAGGTCGTTGCGTTGCTGATTAAATCGATCGATTCTGCGTTTTACGGCTGCGATTTGTGTGTCGGGCGCGAGCGGATTTCGGGTCTGATCCTCTTCATGCCACAGTACGAAATTTTGCCAGTGCTGAGCAATGACGGCGTCCTCGAACGTGGCGCCTGCGTCTAACGGCGACGCGTCTTCCGTTTCGTGCCACAGAGTGTTCATGGCGTCGTGCAGACGCAGGATGCGGGACGGTGAAAGCATGGGTGCCTATTTCGCCTGCATGAGTTTGCGGTTCAAGGTCATGATGTTTTTATCGTAGCGCAGCAGGGTGACCCCGGAGACGCGATCGAATGCGATCGCAAGTTATACTGAAGGCATGTCCATCGTCCGCGATATCGCCGGTGTAGCAAAGGGCATGAGCATCACGTTCAGGGAGATGCTGCAGCCTACCGAAGTCGAGAACTATCCTGACGGGCCGGGGCCGTTGCGCGGCGCGCAGTTTCAGGAACGTTTTCGCGGCCAGCACGTGCTGGAACGCGATGAGAACGGGTTGGAAAAATGCGTGGCGTGTTTCTTGTGTGCAGCGGCGTGTCCATCGAACTGTATTTATATCGAGGCCGCCGACAACACAGAAGAGAAGCGCATCTCAAGCGCTGAGCGGTATGCCAAGGTCTACAACATCGATTACAACCGCTGCATCTTTTGCGGGTATTGTGTCGAGGCTTGCCCTACGGATGCAATCACACATGGGCACGGGTTTGAACTCGCGTCGCTGAATGCGACGACTCTGGTGTACCGCAAAGAACAACTGCTACGCAAAGAACCGTTGATGCCCGAGCGAATGGAAAGCTCCACATAGGAGTGCGTTTCGCGAGCCAACGTTTTCGTTTCCCAACTTGCTATTCCAAGTTCCACACTGACTGCCAACTATGAGTGAATTTCTTGAGAGAGTTAGAGAAGGTGTCGTTGTGTACGACGGCGCCATGGGCACTAGCATCCAGACGCATGCGCCGAGCGTGGACGACTTTTGGGGCAAAGAGGGCTGCAACGAACTGCTTACGCTGAGCCGGCCGGATATTATTCGCTCGATTCACGCGAGCTTCTTCGAGGTTGGAAGCGACATTATCGAGACCAACACCTTCGGGTCATCGCGCCTGGTGCTTGCGGAATATGACCTGCAGGAGCAGACTCGCGAGCTGAACATCGCCGCTGCGCGACTGGCGAGGGAAGTGGCTGCGCAGTTTTCTACGCCTTCAAGGCCGAGATTCGTCGCTGGATCGATCGGGCCGACTACAAAGTTGCCATCGCTGGGCCATATCTCTTATGACGATATGGCCATCACGTATCGCGAACAGATCGAGGCATTGATCGAGGGCGGCGTCGATGTATTGCTGATCGAGACGTCGCAGGACCTGTTGCAGGCGAAGATTGCCCTCGCTGCGTGCGAGGAGGCAATGCGTACGATGGGCCGTCGTCTGCCAGTGCAGATGCAGGTCACACTCGAAGCTACCGGCACGATGTTGCTGGGCAGCGAAATCGGCGCGGCATTGGCTGTGCTCGAATGCTTCATGCCCGACATCGTCGGTCTGAATTGTGCGACCGGACCGAGTGAGATGAATGATGCCGTGCGTTTTTTGTGTGAGAACGCAACGAGGCCGGTCAGCGTGCAACCGAATGCAGGGCTGCCGCAAAACGTCGGTGGACGCGCGGTCTATCAACTCACTCCGGAAGAACTGGCTGCGTATCACCGGCGGTTCATTCTTGAATATGGTGTGCGAGTCGTCGGCGGATGTTGCGGAACGACGCCCGCTCACTTGAAGGCTGTCGTGGATGCGGTTGCGGGGCTGGAACCGGCGAAGACGAGTGCGACGGCGAAGAGCGTAGTCGCGAGCGCCTATGCTGCGTTGCCGCTCGAAGTAGATGGCCAGCCAGTCATCATCGCTGAGGAAATGAATACGACGACGCGCGTCGAGACTTTCCGCAACATGGTCACGTCGGGGGATTACGACGGAATTCTGGCACTCGCCAAGCGGCTGGCGGCGGAAGGCTCGCAGATTCTAGATCTGTGCTGCGCCATCGTCGGCGAAGACGAGAAGCGTTTTATGAGCGAGGTGCTGGATAAGATCGCGACGCGCGTTCCCGCGCCGGTCTCGGTTGACTCGACAGAAGCGGATGTCATCGAAGAGGCGCTGAAGCGAATCCCGGGCAAGCCGGTGATCAATTCAATCAATCTTGAAGATGGGGAGAAGCGCACTTCGCTGGTGTTGCCGATGGCGCGGCGATATGGCGCAGCGGTAATTGCACTGACCATCGACGAAGACGGAATGGCGCTGACCGCGGAGAAAAAGCTGGCGATCGCGAAGCGCATCTATAAGCTGGCGACCGAGAAATATGGCCTGCGCGGACAGGACATCATCTTTGATCCGCTTACGCTGCCGATTTCGACGGGGCAAGACGATTACCGTTCGGCCGGCGTGGAGACTCTGGAGGCAGTACGGCTGATCAAGCAGGAATTGCCTGACGCAAAAACGGTACTTGGGGTCAGCAATATTTCTTTTGGCCTGAACACCTATGCGCGGCGCGTGTTGAACAGCGTGTTCTTGAAGGAAGCGGTCGACCGCGGCCTGGATTGCGCGATTGTAAACTACGCGAAGATTTATCCGGTCTTTCGGATTCCTGAGAGTGAAGTGGATCTGGCACGGAAGCTTATTTTTCGAGACGAGAGCGCAGGCGACCCTCTGCAGATCTACATGGCGCACTTCGATGCGCTGCAGGGAGGCGGTGCGCAACTGGAAGAAGAAGAGCCGGTTGAAACGCTTTCCGTCGAAGACAAGCTGAAACGCTTGATCATCAACGGGGAGCGCACGATTGGCAAGGGAGCAGCTGCGCAGCCGCTTGAAGCGGTGATCGACACCGCTCTGACAACATATACGCCGCTTGACCTGATCAACACCGTTTTGCTGGCCGGGATGAAGACGGTTGGCGAATTGTTCGGTGCGCGGAAGATGCAGTTGCCCTCGGTGCTGGACTCGGCGGGCGTGATGAAAGCGGCGGTTGGATATCTCGAACCGAAAATGGAGAAGGTGGAGGGTTCGCAGAAGGGAACAATCGTGCTGGCGACGGTGAAGGGCGATGTGCACGACATCGGCAAGAATCTTGTCGACATCATCCTCTCGAACAACGGATACAAGGTGGTGAACCTCGGCATCAAGCAGCCGGCCGACGTCATCATTCAGAGCGCGCGCGAGCACAAGGCCGACGCCATCGGGCTGAGCGGTTTGCTGGTGAAGAGCACGCTCGAAATGAAGTATGTCATTCAGGATCTCGAGCGCATGCAGCTCGAATTTCCCGTGATTTGCGGAGGCGCGGCGCTGACTCGCAAATATGTCGAAGACGATTTGCGCCGCGAGTACTCATCGGCGGTTTACTACGCCGAGGACGCGTTCGCGGGCCTGCACGTGATGACCGATCTGACCGCGTTGGACGATTCTCGCGAGAAGCGACTGACGGATGGCCGCACGGTGAAGGTCTATGCCAAGGCGGCGGCGCTTACTGCGGACGAAGAAGCGGATAGGGCGCCCGCCGATTCGACGATACGGTCCAGTGTTATAGCCCCGTCTTCCGATATCCCCCAGCCGCCCTTTTATGGCGTAAGGGTCAAGAAGGATTGGGATCTGGACGAAGTATTTGCCTACATCAACGAGACGGCGTTGTTCAAAAATCAGTGGCAACTGAAGACCGCTTCGGCGACGGACTATATACGGCTGGTCGAAGAGAAATATCGCCCCGTATTTGAATCTCTGAAGCAGGAGGTAAAACGCGAAGGCTGGTTCGAGCCAAAGGTGGTTTATGGATATTTTCCATGCCAGGCGGACGGCAATGACGTCGTGGTTTTCGACCCGGAGAAGAGGTCGCAGGAGTTGTTGCGGATCAGCTTTCCGCGTCAGCGGGAAGGCCGTCGGCTCGCGATCTCAGATTTTTTTGAGCCTGTAGACGGCGGGCGTATGGATGTCATCGGATTCTCTGTGGTCACGATCGGCAGCCGGGCCAGCGAAGTGACAAAACAGCTTTTCGATGCTGGTGACTTCACGCGCTATTTGTATCTTCACGGTCTCAGCGTCGAGGCGGCAGAGGGCCTTGCCGAACTGTCGCACAAGACAATCCGTGAAGAAATGGGAATCGCGGGTGAGGATGCGCCGCGCGTTAAAGATTTGTTCCACCAGAAATATAGGGGATCGCGGTATTCCTTCGGCTATCCGGCGTGCCCCAATCTCGAGGACCAGACGAAGATTTTTACCTTACTCAAACCAGAGGAGACGATCGGGGTGAGGTTGACCGAGGGCTATCATCTAGAGCCAGAGCAGAGTACCGACGCGTTAATCGTGCATCATCCTCAGGCAAAATATTTTGTCGTTTAGGCAACCTCTCTTGCTCATGTAGAATCTAGTGCAATCCGTTATAGAGCTTTCGAGGCCTGATGACCAACCAAACGATTCTGCACGTATGCAATCGCGAGATGCTTCGTCCCCTGCGCGATGAGGTCCTGCGTATCAATGGCTATCAGGTCGAATCCACTTTGGAAGCGAAAGCGGCGCGAAAAAAACTCTCCGAGAAAAGTTTTGATCTGGTGATGATCGACCTCGAGAATGAGCAGCGAATTCCAGAAGCAGAGGAGCTGTGCTCCCAGGTTAAGACGGCCAACCCCGCGCAGCTTGTGGCCTTCGTCTGCAATTATCGGATTGCCCTGCAAACCGATTGCCCTGATGAAATTATCCGCAGTGAATTCAATCCTGAGGCGTTCGTCAAGGGAGTTCAATCTCTGTTCGCGACAACCACCGTCTAACACGGCCGAGTTTGATGCGTCACGGCTTCTCTAACAGTCGACGCAGATCAGCAGCCAGCGTCGCCTGTAATTCAGCCTCGAGTTTGGCTCCAGCGTGAGTCAGGTAGAAGACATCGATCGCTGCATCCCCCTCTGTATCGATGAGCGCCACGCCGATATCGCAGCCATGCTCGGCGAAGGTTCGCGTCAAAAGGTGCAGCAATCCCGGGCTGTCAGGGGCTATGACCTGAAGCAGGGTGCTATGGCTCGAGGATGTATCGTCGAAGCGTAGATCGAGTGATGCGCGGACCTTTCGCCGCACTCCGCTTCGCGTCGCTTTGAGATTGGAGGGCCGGCCCTTCATCAGGGCTTCGGCGCTTGTCTTCCGAGAGACAACGTCGCCAACCATCTGCTTAAAACGCGGATGTTCTTCAGGATTCAGCGTCAGGGTGCCGTAACGATCCGTGAAGCGGAAAGTGTCGATGACAACGCCTTGCAGGTTGGCGAATGCTTCGGCCGTCACGATATCCATGCCCCATGCAGACAGCGCGCCCGCGAGGTCAGCGAAAAGAAACGGGCGGTCGTGGGCGAGAACCGTCAATTGGCAGATGTCGTCCGAAATATCCAGGATGGTTCGCGCAGGGTGTTTGGAAAGCTCTTCCGCGAGACGCGCATGACCCGAGACTTGAGACGCGCTTCTCGTGCGCAGGTAGCGTTCTGGAAGGCCTTCAACGAAGCGGTCAATGGTCGCATTCTCGACCGCGCTTGCGGCGTAGATCTCTTTCAACCGTGTGGATGCAGTATCTGCGTGAACTCGCACTTCATCAAGATTGCGATCGAGAAAATTGGACGTTGCGATGTAGAGCCGCCACAAATTCTCGGCTTTCCAAGGGGTCAAGGCATCCGTGTGGACTGCTTTGATGTCCGCATACGTCAACAACGCAAGCACGCGCAGCATTTCCGGAGAACCGACGATAGCCGCGAACGCGCGAACGGTCTCGGCGTCGAAAATGTCGCGGCGCAAGGCTGCCGACATTTCAAGATGAATTGAGATCAGTTGCGTTACAAGGTCGCGTTCTTCTTGTGAAAACTCGAAGCGGTCAACAACGGACGCGGCCATTGCTACGCTACGCGGAGTATGTGCCGCGTCACTGCGGCCCTTTCCGGTGTCATGGAGCAAGAGGGAGAGCAGCAGCAAATCCGGGCGATCCAGTTCGGCGTATAGATTTGCGAATTCCTTTCCCCACGGAGCATCCGAATTCTCGAGGCGGTGCAGATGATCTATCGTAAGGAAAGTATGTTCATCGACTGTGTAGCGGTGGTACGCGTCTCGTATGACAAGGGCATCGATGCCATGGAACTCCGGGATCAGCATGTCCAGGATGCCGAAAGCGTGCATGCTACGCAAAGCTTGCGCGGCGAAGGGCGCTTGCAGGACGGGACGTATCTGGTTCCATAGAGCGCGTCCTGGCGGAAGTTGACTTGCGAGATGCTGCAACGCTCCAGATAAAGCTTCTTCTGTTTCGCGCGCTAGCTGCGCATCTGTCTGTGCCATTCGTTGGAAGACGGTCATCGCGGCGTCGAAAGATATCTCCGCGGATGCGTCGGCGAGTATGAGTTTTCCGCGATGCAGCGCTACCGGTCTGCCTTTAGGCGAATTACTGCGCCACTGACGCAGGCGATATGTCAGCCGCGGCTGCGGTGGCTGTATGCGTTCCATCGCGCGCTGGGCGCGCCACTCGATGGCGCGGGCATGCCGATAGTAATGACGCATCCACCGTTCAACGGGCATTTCGGCGCCGTAACCGACGCCCCGCTTTGCCGCATCATCCTGGGCCTGCCAGTAGAGAACATTGTCATCGCGTTCGCTGCGGTAGTGCAGAAAGCAGCGCACGCCAAGCAAGAAGTCCACACCGACCTGCCACTCTTCGCGATTCGAGGCAGCTTGCTGCTCGCTTGAGGGTTTTTCTTTGTCGGGCGTTCCATCGAGGAGCGTGGCGATCCATTCGCTGACATGCGAGTCGCGCAAGCCGCCCGGACACTCCTTGATATTCGGCTCGAGGTGGAAGAGTGTGTTTCCGTAGCGGTCGTGTCGAGTTCGGTAGAGCGACGCGACGTTCTGGATCAGCGGGTCGCAAAGCTTTTTGAGGAAAGAGGGTACCAGCTGCTTGTCGAACTTCTCGAACATCTCGAAATCGCCGGCTACGTAGTGACGGTCAATCAGAGAGATAGCGAACTCAGGATTGTCGACGCTGGTGTCGGCGCACTCCGAGATGGTTCGCGTCGTCGCGCTCACGCGAAGACCGAGGTCCCACATCTCCTGTGTCAGTTGCCGTATCAATTCACGGTATTTTTGCTCGCGTTCAGGAGAAGCAGCGAGGAAGAGCATGTCCAGATCAGAGAAGGGAGCGAGTTCGCGGCGCCCGAATCCCCCCGTCGCAAGCAACGTCAAGCCGGCGGGCCCGTACTCGTCTCTTTCAACAAAGATTTGCCAAAGACTGACGGCTGTGGCATCGATCAGATCTGACCGCGCAGCGACACAGGCTCGACCCGCGCCGGTCGACAGAAACGCATTGCGCACGGCGTCAGACCGTGTGCGAAAAGTTTGGCGTGCCTGAGGGAGTGCCTTTGACGGCGGCATATGGGGACGCCTCTCTTGTGTTGCTATTGGCTAGAGTGCTCGAGGGCCTCGCTCGTCGTTGCGGATGCGGATCGCTTCATCAATTCGTGAGATGAAGATTTTGCCATCACCGATCTTTCCCGAGCGCGCTGCAGTAAGGATCGCTTCGACCGCTTTATCCAGGACTTCATCGTCGACCACGACTTCAAGTTTGATCTTAGGCAGCAGGTCGACGGAGTATTCGCGGCCTCGGTAAAACTCTGTGTGACCTTTCTGCCGGCCATGACCGCGGGCCTCGAGAATGGTCATGCCATCGATGCCCGCCTCAATCAGGGCCGTCTTGACAGCCTCTAATTTGCCGGGCTGAATAATCGCTTCGATCTTTTGCATCCCTGACTTCCTCGTGCAGCGGTTGAGAAATGAACGTGTGGATCAATGAGCAGCGTCGTATCCTTCTTCGCCGTGCTGAGAAAGATCGAGCCCTGTTTGTTCGTTGTCTGCGCTGACGCGCAATCCGATAACGACATCGACAAGTTTGAGAAGAACGAGCGTGCCCATGATGGAGAAAGCCCATGCGATTGCTATGCCAACAAACTGATTCAACATCTGGTGACCGTTGCCATCGATCCAACCGGTCGGATTCGCGTTTCCTGCGGTGTCTTTGCCGAAGATGGGGTTGATTGCGCTGCGGGCGAACACTCCAGTGAGAAGCGCGCCGATGGTTCCGCCGGCGCCATGCACGCCAAACGCGTCGAGCGAGTCGTCGTAGCCGAACCAGTTCTTCACCTTCACAACCATGAAGTAGCAGAAGAGGCCAGCAAGGAAACCGATCAGTAGCGCGGACATCGGCGAGACGAAGCCAGCCGCGGGTGTGATTGCGACGAGGCCAGCCACAGCACCCGAGATTGCACCGAGGGCGCTGGGCTTGCCACTGCGAATCCGCTCGGCGAGGGCCCAGCCGATCGCAGCGGTCGCGGCGGCGAAGTGCGTGTTCACAAACGCGCTCGTCGCGAGAGTGCCGGCGCTGAGTGCGCTGCCGGCGTTGAAGCCGAACCAGCCGACCCATAACATACAGGCGCCGACAAAGCTGAGGACGACGCTGTGTGGCGGCATCGCTTCGGTGGGGTATCCGATACGCTTGCCGAGGTAGAGGGCGCAGACGAGTGCGGACACTCCGGACGTGATGTGGACGACGGTGCCGCCGGCGAAGTCGAGCGTTGGGAAGCGACCGCCGAGCGATGCGTTCAGAAATCCGCCTTTTCCCCAGACCATGTGTGCCATTGGGCTGTAGACGCAGATCGACCACAAGGTGGTGAACAGCGCCATCGCGCTGAACTTCATACGTTCTGCAAATGCACCCGTAATTAACGCGGGAGTGATGATGGCAAACATTAACTGATAAATCATGTACGTCTGAAGCGGGATGGTGGCTGCGTAGTCTGGATCGGGCGCAAGGCCAACACCGCGGAGGAGTGCGTTGTGCAGTCCTCCGACCACAGCATTGCCGGCGCTGAACGCGAGGCTGTAGCTGAAGAGGGCCCAGACCACAGTGACGACGCCCATCAAGGCAAAGCTCTGCATCATCGTGCCGAGTACATTCTTGCGCCGAACCAGGCCGCCATAAAACAGGGCGAGACCTGGCCCCGTCATCAGCAGGACCAGGGCAGCGCTGACCAGCATCCAGCCATTATCGGCAGAGGTTTGTGCGAGTGCGACCTGTTGTTCGAGCTTTGCGAGCCGCTCATCCGGGGCTGGAGACGCAGATTGCGCCAGTGCTGGAGCGCAGCACAAAATCAGGAAGAAAAACTGCAACGTAAGCGTCGAGCGAAAACGGCGCATGCGTGAGGCTCCATCGGCGAACTTTTAACGTACGTGCGGTGCGGCACGACCAGAAGGGAACGACATCTTTACTGTGCCACAGTTCTGGCGGCTCTCAAAGAAAATTTGTTTATCGCGGTTTCAAAAACTTTCTGGCATTTAGCCTTCGCATTGCAACGTTGATTGCTCCGGGGCAAATTTCCTCGCTGTCGATGAGTCGTTTCACTTCGTCATAGCGAATCGCGCCGGTTAAGCGTCAGAAGATGATCTTGAGCGCGAACTGAGTCTGGCGTGACGTGGTTGCGGTGGCGTTAAGTTGGCCGGCTTGGCCGGAAAGCGGTGCACCCCCTGCGGAGAAGAGCTGGGTACCGACCTTCACGGGTGTGGCGTAGTTCGAGCGATTGAGCAGATTGAATATCTCCGCACGGAACTGGAGATTGCAGGCTTCGCAGACTTTGGTGAAGCGCGTGTTCTTGGTGAACGCAGTATCGAGGTCCGCCAGGTTTGGGCCGTAGATGGAATTGCGGCCCGCGTTGCCGAGCCGGGTGAAACCGGTGACTGGATCGAAGGTCGGAAACGCGAAACACTGCGTCTTCACATAGCTCTTCTTCTGCAGGTTGACGGGATTGCCGCCGCATCCGTTGCCGGTCAAGCGGTCGGGGAACCCGAAGTTGTCAGACCCGTTGAGGCGCAACGGATCGCCGCTGATCAGTGGCGTAAAGGGCACTCCGGTGGAGTACTGAAAGATGCCGCCCCATTGCCAGCCGTTCGCGAAGTAACTGGCGAAGTTCTGAGAGTGTGTTTTGGGTAGTTCGTAGAGCCAGTTCACAACGACGTTGTTGTTGACGTTGAAGTCGGAGAGCGCCTTGCGGCGCTGCGGCGCCCAGATGGGCAGGCTGGAGACGGAGTTAATAAACGTGTCGCCGAAGGTGGAGGATGAACCGTCGTCGAAGGAGCGGGACCAGGTGTAGGACGCTCCAGCCTGGACACCATGCGCGAACTTCTTATTGAGCGATGCCTGCAGGGAGTTGTACTTACTCCATCCGCTGAAGAACACCGCACTGATTTGCCCCACGCCCGGATTGGGGTTGAGGCGCGGACCAACGAGCGGCTTGTTGCTGCCGTTATTGCCGAAGAAGAAGTAGTTGTTGTTTTGGATGAGAACCGGCTGCACCGTGTTCACGTCATCCAAGCGATAGGGTAAGTGTGTGCCCTTGGAGCCGACGTAACCGATTTGCGCGACCATGTCCCACGGCAATTGTTGTTGCACGTTGAGGTTGTACTGCTGCATGTAGCTGCGTTTCGGGTTGTGATCGGTGAAGCTGTAGCGCAGGCTCTTTGCGGCTGCGATTTGATTGAAAGAGCCGGTTGGAAAGAGTAAGTGGCCGGTGGTCGATCCGTCAGGATTGTTGGAATATGCCGTGTTGCCAGTGAGCAGGTAGGGGGCGGTGAAGATGGAAAGGCCTTCGAAGAGATAGTTCAACTCGAGGGCGTCATAAAGACCGTACCCGCCACGAATGGCAGTCGTGCCGTGCCCATAGGGGTCCCACGCGAAGCCGACGCGCGGGGAAAAGTTTTTATACGAGTTGTTGTTGAAGTAAGGGCTGCCAAGGTGGGGCAGCGGGTCGGTGAGGTTGCGCAAGACGGCGATCCGATTCGCTGTTTCAGTGGGAACGCTCGCGGGCTCATAGCGCAGGCCGAGGTTGAGCGTGACGTTCTGCCGGATCCTGTAGTCGTCTTGCACGTATGCGCCATACACTGACTGCCGCAGATCACGCGGAGAAACGCCCTGATTAAGAGGCGCATTGAAAGATGCCGGATTATTTGTGAGGAACTGGCGGAGGTTGCTGAAAACGTATTGCCCGTTTGGATTGGCCGTCCCTAGCTGGTTGTTTTGCAGACGCTCGAATGCAAAGCCGAACTTCAAAGAATGTTTCTGCAGCGTCCAATAGAGATCGTCGTATATCTGATACGAGTTGTAATGGAAATCGAACTCGCCGGTGGCGCGCAGGCCGCCCTGAAAGTTAGAGAGTCCGCCGATGTTGATCAGGCCGACCGGAAGTCCCGGCACGAAGCCGAACTTCGCGTCGCCAATCTGTGGGATGAGCCCAGCGAGGGTAGTGGGAGCGATCGAGACGACGCGGCTGTATCCACCGTGGATGGAGTTGACTAGTGTTGGCGCGAATGTATGAGACTCGGAGATAGTGGCGAGCTGACGTTTTGCGATGTTGCCGCTGATGCGAAGTCCGAATGGATCAGGAGCGTTGAGCGTGCCGTTGTCATAGAAGTAAGTGCCGGTCAGCGAGTCGTTGTTGGAGATTTTATGATCGCCGCGAATAGTGAAGAAATTTTCACTCGTGACATTTGGGTCGGTGAAATTGAAGAGGCCTGTATCGCCCTTCACCGGCCCGTTGGGTAGAGGGTAAAAAACGAGATACTGCGCGACAGTAGGATCGACCGTGACTGTCGTCGTCTTGATACACGCAGGATCGGCATCGGCACACAGGATACCCTGGCGTGCATTTGCCGAAGGCACGGTGCTGGATGCGGAGATGCTTTGAGATTGGCGCAGCCCCTCGTAGTCGCCGAAGAAGAAGGTGCGATCGCGGAAGATAGGGCCACCGATGGATGCGCCAAATTGATTGCGGCGGAACGGCGGAATAATGCCCAGCGGGTCAAATGGATTGCGCGCGTCGAGTGCGCTGTTGCGGAAAAACTCATACACGCTGCCGTGGAATTTGTTGGTGCCCCCGCGAGTGATGGCGTTGATTACGCCGCCGGCTGTCTTGCCGTAATCGGCCGAGGGAGTGCTGGTGACGACGGAAAATTCCTGAATGGCGTCAACGCCGAGCACAGAGCCGATGACACCTCCAGGTCCGCCATTGGAGTAGTCGTTGATGCTGACACTGTCCAGGCGGTAGTTGTTGGTCTGCGGGCGTGCGCCGCTGATGGTCAATTGATTGCCGACACCTCGGTTGGCGCGCTGGTTGCTGATTGCAAGAGCGGGCTGACTCCGTGCCGGCGCTACGCCGGGCTGCAAAGCGGCGAGCTGTGTCCAGTCTCGGCCATTGAGCGGCAACTCAACGATGGTGCGCTGATCGACGACGGGCTTGATGGTGGAATCGGCCAGGTCGACGCTGACGGCGGCTGTGGTGACTTCAATCTTTTGATCGACGCCGCCAACCTTCAGAGCAAAGTTCACCTCTCTCAACGCGCCGACGTCGAGATTTACGCTGGCGGTTTCCTCTTGAGAAAAACCGGGCGCGGAAACACTGATGGAGTAATCGCCCGGCTGCAGGTTGGGCACTGAGTAATAGCCGCTTTGATTGGTGGCTGCCGTGGTGGCAATGCCGGTGTTGTTGTTTTTCGCGGTTACGGTGGCGCCGGTCAAGACGGCTCCTGAAGCATCAGTGACAGAACCGAGAATGGTGCCGGTCGACACTTGCGCGTGTCCCACAGCGGTCAGGAGAGTAAGAGTAAAGAGCGCCAGCAGTCCCCGCAAAGTAACGTGAAATAGGTTTCTCATAGTTTCCCTTTCACCGTGGCAATCGCTGCACCGCGGCGTGCCTTGCAAGATCTACCAAGGAACGGTTGAGGGCTGGCCGGAGAGATCGCACCGCGTGTTAGAGTCTGCGGCTGACAGCATCCAATGCCGGCTCCTCAAATTCTGTTGTATCGCGAAGCGTGGAACGCGCCGGATTAAGCCGCGCCGAAGCTTCGTTGGCCGTTACTTCATTTTTTGAAAGCGGGAACGCAACGCGCACGGTTGTTCCTTTGCCTTCGACACTGGTTACGGATAGTTCGGCTGCGTGTGCGGTGCAGATCGCCTTGACGATCGAGAGGCCCAACCCTGCGCCTCCGGAAGAGCGCGAGCGCGCTTTATCTGCGCGGTAGAAGCGCTCGAACACATGGGGGAGGGATTCGGCCGGAATGCCGGCGCCGTTGTCACGCACCTGCAGCACGCCACGTTTATCAGAAGCAGAGACCTCGACGAAGACGTGACCGCCCGCAGGCGTGTACTTGATGGCGTTGTCGACTAGGTTGACGATGACTTGGGAAACTCGGATCGAATCGCCTTTGATCATGACGGGCCCATCGCTAGCGCAGTTCAGCAGAACGTGTTTCTCGTCGGCGACAAGCCGCATTTGCTCCGTCGTTTGCAGGGCGAGCGCGCCGAGGTCGAGCGGCGTGAGAGCGATCTCGCCGCCGGCATCGAGCCGGGAAATGGCGAGCAAGCTCTCGACGATTTTTGCCATGCGCTCGATTTCTTCGAGCGCGCTGCCGATTACATCCGCTGTCGCCGCGGCGAGACCGGGCTGAGCGATGAGGTGCTCCATCTCG
>JBBPYY010000062.1:0-16649 GCA_038199445.1 Terriglobales bacterium
ATGAAGATCGCTGTCATTTTGTTGCTCCTGCTTCCGTTGTCCCTGCTGCCTTTGGTGCGGCTCCCTTTGCTCCTGGCCCCTTAATCGTCACCTTCGAGCCGGAAATCAGTCGCTGCTGCCCGGTCAGGATGACTTGCTCTCCTTCAGTTATTTTCAAGATGTCTACCCTCAGCTCGTGGACGGGTACCTGGATGCCGCCGTGCTGCCTTTTGAAAACACGATCGTCGGCTCGGTCAGCGAGCAATATGATTTGTTCGCTGCGAACGAAGTAGAAATTGAGCGCGAATGCGTGATTCGCATTGAGCATCAACTCATTGGCCTGCAAGGCGCGGAGACAGGCCAAGTAAGGGAAGTCCTCTCGCATCCTGTAGCGCTGCAGCAGTGCCGCAAATTCTTTGCCCGCCATCCACTGCTGCACGCCAGTCCTTTTTATGACACGGCCGGCAGCGTGGCCCACATCCTGCGCCAAGGCGATCCAGCTCTTGCGGCGATTGCAAGCCGCCAGGCAGCGTTACACTACGGCGCCCAGGTTCTTGAGACGAACATCGAGGACAACTCGGAAAATCGCACTCGATTTTGGATGCTGCGGCGCGCCGGCGAAGTGCGGCCCGATCCCTCCGCCAACAAGGTCAGCGTCCTCTTCGAAATCGCCCACGAACCCGGCGCGCTGTCGAACGCACTGGCCGACTTCGGGGCGCGCGGTTTCAATCTACTCAAAATCGAGTCCCGCCCCCTTCCAGAGCGCCCGTTCCAGTACCGATTCTTCGCAGACTTTGCATGCGCATCGCTGGCCGAAGCGGACACAGCGATCACTGCGCTTCGCGCCCGAGGCAGCACCGTGCGCGTCCTCGGCCGATATCGTGCCGCACCCGGACTCTAAGCCGCTTCGTCCGATGCGCAACAAGTCGACCGGGACGCCACCTAGTCTCTTCTACCTCCCCTTTTGCTGCTAAGAAGCTGTATTCTCGCTGAGATGCCAACGCATCTCGGAATGGGGAGCCGATTCTGAGAACCCAGGGCGAGCAGGTCTACCAGCACAGCGATCAGGATGCCCAGCGGATCTCGCGGGTCATTTTTGATTATGCGGCCAAGATCGGTGGCGAACAGGACACCGACGCATTGTTGCGCCTCAACGCAGGCATGGCCCGCGATCTGCTCGGGGCCGACCGCTGCACCATCTGGCTGATTGACAGCTCTTCCAACGAACTCTGGACCAAAGTCGCGCACGGCATGGATGAAATCCGTGTGCCCGTGAGCCATGGATTAGTCGGCGCGTGCGTCTCCAGCAACCAGCCCATCCTGGTGAAGGATGCCCACGAAGATAGCCGCTTTAACATCGGCGTCGACCATTCCACCGGATACGTCACACGGTCTGTTCTTTGCATCCCTCTGCATTCCCCCGATGGCAAAATCATCGGGGCTTTTCAAGCATTGAACAAGCCCGGGGGGTTCACCGAAGAGGACGCCCACCTGCTCGGCCTCGCTGCCTCCTACTCCGCATCCGCCATCGAAGGCCAGCGGCTGCGCAAGGTCGCCGAGTCGGCGCGCATCCTCTATCGCGAACTCGGCATCGCCCACGATGTGCAGGAAAAGCTGTTGCCGGTCAGCTTGCCAAAGGTCGCAGGCCTCGACTGCGCCGCCTACTGCCGCCCCGCGAAATTTGTAGGCGGCGACTACTACGACTTCATCGAATCCTGCGGCGATGCCATGGCGTTCACCCTCGGCGATGTCTCGGGCAAGGGAATCGCCGCGGCCGTTTTGATGGCAAGCATCCAGGCATCCTTGCGCGCGCAGTTTGTCAATGCGCCCACCTCGCTTGCCGGCATGATGAACAGCTACAACAAAGTACTGTACGACACGTCGACGGCCGACAAATACTCGACGCTTTTCTGCGGGCTGATTCACAAAGAGAAGCGAACATTAACCTACCTCAACGCTGGCCAGACTCCGCCGCTCCTGCTGCGCCGCGATGCCAGAGGCCCGTTCATCGAACAATTGAACGTCGGCGGATTTCCCGTCGGCCTGATGGGCGTCGCATCTTTTCAAGATGCGACCATCGAACTGCGTTCTGGCGACGTCCTGGTTTGTTTCTCCGACGGCATCAGCGAGGCGACGAACGTGAACGACGAAATCTGGGACGAAGCCGAGTTGGAGAAGATTCTGCTCGGTCTAAAACAGGAAAGCGCAGCTCAGATTATTGAAAAGTTCGTCCAGGCTGCTGACGATTTCGCAGGCGAAGCGGAACAGGCAGACGACATGACGATGGTCGTCATCCGCGTGCTCTAGCGCAGCCCACGATCCTCCACCGGCTGCCAGTATCGGGCCGCGGGATCGGCGCAGCTTCGGCAGAGCATTTTTCCCTCGCGCTCCACGAACCGGTCAAAGTTAATCCCCTCGCCGCAGACCGCGCAAGCCGTGCGCGCGCCCTTGTAGCCGGGTAGCTCCTTCACCGCCACTGCCGGCGCGAGCATCGGCACCCGCACCCACTGCTCCGTGAACAGGTCCGCATCCGACAGTTCGCAATACGCCAGCATCTGCTGCTGATTCTTGTTCTCTATCTCAGGGTGTAGCGCGCGCGCCGCGTCTTTTGAAGATTCCCGCGCGGCGATACGAATGCCGCGGTCTTCGCTCAGGTCCACAAATGTCGCCGCCATCTTGCCCCAGTCACGAAACTTCAGCGTGCGTTTGCCCAGGCGGCAGCCTGTAACCACTGAAATTGCGTCGGTCGCGCAGCGGTCGATTTCCACGAACGCCGCAAGACGTTTCCGGTCTTTTCCGCGAGGATCGTCCATGCCCAAACGTCGGCAACCGAGCATGGCCAGGCGAACGCCCAGCACCTGCCCGGCACACAGATGCCCATGAGCCAATTCTGCTTTGCGCAGCAGTTCATCCAATGCTTCCATGGTGTGATTTTACGCGGACCTACGGCGAGGGAGCTTTACTCCGCGACGTCGCCGTCCGCTTCTTCCACCATCGCCGCGGAAAGCCCGATGATGTCGAAGTTCATCGGCTCGCCGCCGACCGGGCGGAAGGTCACGCGCAACGGCCTTCTCTGCCAGGTCGCAACGTCGCAAGCGCCGCTGGTCTGTGTGTCCGCGTTCCAGGCCGACAACTGCTTCTGCAGCAAAGGACGTCGCGAGCCAAGTTGATAAACCACCGCTGTCACGTGCTGTGTTTTCGGAGTTTGATGAATGCCGCAATACGCCGCGTAGTCGCGAAACCACACGACCTCAGAAACGGCGGGATCAAACTCCGGAGGATGCAACACGGCAACGTGCCCATTGCTGCGGTCAATCAGCAGCCAGGGGCCGCGCTCCCAGACCCAGCGAAACGCGCTCTCCTGCGGCAGCGTGTCGTTGATTCTGACAGCACGTCGCACGGCAAAGCTGCGATCGGTCACATCATGCGCGTCGCCCGTAGTCCACTCCTTGACACGACCATCCACGACCAGCGGCCGCACACGAAGAGTAAGCATGTCATTTGTGGCGGCTGCACTCTCCGCAGTCGTGCTGGGCAGCGCAGGAACCTTTTTGCCCATTCCCAGCGCGACGGTATGAACTCTTGGCCCGGCCGCAACCGCAGGCAACAACGTAAGAGCCCATAGCAGTGCAAGCAAGAACAAGGCCCGGTACCCAAGCCTGAAGGAAGATAGGGGGGACATGATAGCAAACGGTAACCTGCCCGACGCGTGCCGCCAAGTGGCAGCTTCGCCATTGGCGTTTTAGAAAACAAAACAGGCACGCAGGTTAATGAATAAGCGCCATCTTTGCGCGCCTGCCCACCCGCAGCGGCAGCCGAGCTGGAATCCCGGCGAGCGGAAACTTCGCGGCCGTAATCACCTCGCCATCGATGCGCACGCTCTTTTCCGCGCGCTTTCTCGAGGCCTCCGTCGTTGAAGCGGCCAGCCCACAGCGCGATAACAACTTGTCGACGCTAATGGCCGCCTGGTCTGCACTCCACCCAAGTTCCACAGCGTTCACTAAAATTTCCTCAAGATCCTCCGGCACCTCATCCCGCTGAAATTGCCGCTCCCAATTTTCATCGGCGCTCTTCGCTGCCTCCACCGAATGGAAATCCGCAACGATGGTTCGCGCCAGCCGCTTCTTCGCTTCCATGGGATGCAGCGTGCCGTTCGCGACCTCTACCTGCATTGCGGAGACGTTGCTCTGGCGCAGGTCGGTCAGCAGTGTCCAGTACCGCCACATCAGCTCATCTGAAATCGACATGATCTTGCCGTACATCTCCGGCGGCGGCTCATGGATGCCGATCGCATTCCCCAGCGACTTCGACATCTTTTGCACGCCATCCACGCCCTCAAGAATTGGCGTCATCAACACAATCTGCGAAGGCTGCTGATAATGCCGTTGCAACTCGCGGCCGATCAGCAAATTAAATCTCTGGTCCGTGCCCCCCAGTTCCACGTCTGCTTCGAGCGCGACTGAATCGTATCCCTGCGCCAGCGGGTAGAGCATCTCATGCAGAGAAATCGGCTGCTCCGCATCGAAACGCTTGTGAAAATCTTCACGTTCCAGCATCTGCGACACAGTAAACTGCGCGGCGAGCCGGATGATGCCTTCAAATCCGAGATTGCTCAGCCACTCTGAATTGAAACGCACTTCGGTCCGCTTGCGGTCGAGAATCTTGAACACCTGCTCGGTGTAGGTGATTGCGTTCGCGTTCAGTTCTTCGCGCGTCAGCGGCTTGCGCGTGGCGGAGCGGCCTGTCGGATCGCCGATCAATCCCGTGAAATCGCCGATCAAAAAAATAACTGTGTGCCCCAGGTCTTGAAAGTGCTTCAGTTTCCGCATCAAAACGGTATGACCGAGATGCAGATCGGGAGCAGTCGGATCGAATCCCGCTTTCACGCGCAGGGGTTTGCCGGATCTGCGCGACTCCTCGATACGAGTGCGCAGGTCGGCAGTACGGATAATTTCAGCGGCACCTTTTTCGAGCAGATCAAGCTGCTCGTCGGCTGGTAAGAATTCGCTCATCATTATCACGCAGTATAAAGAGTCGCGATGCCTCAACGTTCAGAGTCGCCGCCCAACCAATTGGAGGAAACGAAGCTGTGCGTAACCTGCGGTCGCAAAATTACCTGGCGGAAGAAGTGGGAACGCGACTGGCAGAGCGTGCGCTATTGCAGCGACGGTTGCCGCCAACACAAACCGGATGCTCACGACGCCGCGCTCGAAAAGATGATCCTGGAACTGCTCACTGCGCGGGGCCGCGATAAGACCATCTGTCCGTCAGAGGCCGCCCGCGCGGTCGCAGGCGAAGCCCGGGAAGAGTGGGAGCCCCTGATGGAGCGCGCGCGTTCCGCAGCCCGTCGACTCGTCGCTGCAGGGCGCATCGTCATTACGCAAAAGGGCCGCATCGTCGACGGCTCAACAGCACGCGGGCCAATCCGATTGCGGCTGACTTGACCCGCCTTTTCAGCGGATGAATGCGAACTCCGCACGAGACCAAACCTCGCCGCACATCACCGCTTCTCAACACGCATGGCTACGAGAAAGAAATCCTCCTCCGGCGGAAGCAAGAAACGCTGTTGGCCCGGATACGAACCAGTAATCGGCAAGAAGGCATTCAGCAAAGGTAGTTGTAAGCCAAAAGCGAAAAAGAAGTAGCGAAGGAAAGAAAACGGCTTCCATCCCCGACTCAACCGCGTCGATCCGATGGAAACCGTTTCGCGTCGAGTGAATTATTTGGCGGTCGAATTTTTACCGGTATCGACCTCGAGTTCATTCACCACCGACTGTACATTCGGCACGCTGGTCGCCAAAGATCCAGCCTGCGCCTTTTGCGCCGCCGTCTTCACGCTGCCCGTAAGCACGAATGTGCCGTTCTTGGCTTTGTAGTGAATGCTCTGATCGTCCAGATTTGGGTTCGCTTTCAGCATCGCCTTGAAGTTGCTTTCGATCGCGTCGTCGAGGTTCGAAGAGATGGCCTTCGCCTGCCCCTCTGCCCCCACGGGTCGAACGCCGATCTCGTCCGCGACCACATAGTCGGGCGCGTTCTGCTTTACGACACTCTCCGCCGTCATCTTCTGGGCGTCGGTCTGCAGGTTTCCTGTCAGGGTCAGCACGCCCTTATCGCGATCCTGCGCAACGCTCACATCTGTCAAATTGTTGGCCTTCAATGCCGCGACCACCAGATCCTTCACATCTGCATGCTGCGGCTTCTGTTCGCATCCAACGACGAAGAGCATCGATAACAAGCCCGCTGAAAGCTTGAACCATGGTTTGCGAAAAGCGTTTTTCTCGATCACGTTGAATCTCCTTGCAATGGTTGGGCTACGGACAATACCGAACTTGTTGTGGTCACGCAGTGTTTTGCACGCAATACCGATAGATGCAGAAAGTGGCGTCCGCGCTAACCAGGGCGTCCCACTCTGCGCCATACTGTTTGCGATGGATGCTGAAAGACTCCGCCGCTTTCTGCTCAGCCTGCCGCATGTCGAAGAGACGGCGCAGTGGGGCGACAATCTTGTTCTTTGGGTGGGCGACAAAAGCATTGGCGGCAAAATGTTTGTCGTGATGAACCTTAGCGGCGCGGGTAAGGCGGTGATGTCGTTCCCCGCCGGACCAGAGCGTTTCTCAGAACTGGTTGAAGTCGAAGGCGTGATTCCAGCGCCGTATATGGCGAGAATTTACTGGGTCGCGTTGGAGCGATGGAACGTCTTCCGCACGGCGCAACTCGAGGAGCTGTTGCGAGCCGCGCACTCGCTGGTATATGCGAAGCTGCCACCGCGCACGAAGGCGGTTCTGGTCATGGAGCCGCGAGCGCGCGCCAAGTTGATCGCGGCCCGCAAGGCATTGCTGGAAAAGCGAAAAGTTGCGGCCCGGCGCAATGTCCGATAGCGTCAAGAGCACATGGCTCTCAACAACTCTGTTTCGCCGGTCACGATATCGCTTGCTGACAAAGTGGTGCTCATTACGGGAGGATCGCGCGGCATCGGCGCGGCCACCGTGCGTCTGTTCGTGCGTGCGAGTGCGCGGGTGTGTTTCAGCTACCGCAGTGCGACGGAACAGGCCAACGACTTGATCGCGGAGTGCGGCGGCCCAGATATCTGCTTCGGGGTCCAGCAACAGTTGGACAGCGCGGCCGATGGGCGAGCTTTGGTAAACGCCGCGGTCAAGCACTTCGGGCGACTGGACGCGCTCGTTGCAAATCATGGAGTCTGGCCGCCGGGCGATGCAGGCATCGACGCGATGGAAGACGAACAGTGGCAAAGCACACTGCGCACGAATCTCGAAAGCGTGTTCGGCCTGGTGAAGAGCGCAGTGGCGCAGATGAAACAGCAATCGCCTGACGCGCACGGCGCGCGCGGTCATATCGTCCTCATCGCGTCGACAGCCGGCCAGCGTGGCGAGGCGTTTCACTCAGACTATGCGGCCAGCAAGGGCGCGCTGATCAGTTTGACGAAGAGTCTCTCGTCGGAACTTGCCGCCCAGCGCATCTACGTAAATTGCGTCGCGCCAGGTTGGGTTGAAACAGAGATGTCAGCGTCGGCGCTGAACGATCCGGCAACGCGAGCGAAGATTTTCTCCGTCATTCCGCTGGGCTGCGTCGCGACCCCTGAGGACATCGCGGGCCCTATCCTGTTTCTCTGCACCCCATATGCAGCATTTATCTCCGGCGAAGTCATGAACGTCAACGGCGGCGCCGTACTGGTCGGTTAAAAGAGGCAGCGCAGACCCATGAATCGAGCAGTCTTCTTGCCCTTCGCAGTCATTGCGCTCGCGCTTAGCGCGGCCGCACAAACCGCGGCCGGCGATCCGAAGGCCGATGTGAACGCCGACGCCAGCGCGGCCGCCAGCCAGAAAAAAGCGCGCGCTGTACTACAACAGGCCGTGACCGCACTTGGCGGGGATGCGTGGCTGCACCGCCGTGACGCAGAATGCTCCGGCCGCAGGTCGCATTTCTATCAAGGCAAGCCGAACGGCGACATCGTGCCTTTCTGGGAGTATCGAGTCTTCCCAGACCAGATCCGCTACGAATTCACTAAGCGGCGCGATGTCGCCCAGATTTTCTCGGGCGACAAAGGTTGGGAGATTACATACAAGGGCAAAGAGGCATTACCTGCAAAGCAGATGGGCGACTACCTCCGTGACCGCGCACACTCTCTCGAAGTGCTGCTGGCACAGTGGGCGAACGATCCCGCCACGGTCTTGATCTATGAAGGCCAGACGATGGTTGAGCGCCACCTCGCGGACAGAGTTTCTCTCATCGACAGCCATAACGACGCGGCTACGATTGAGTTTGAGGGCCAGTCGCATTTGCCGATCCGGCGCTCCTTCCAGTGGCGTGATCCGCTGTACCACGACAAGAATGAAGACGCAGAAGAGTATGACGATTACCACGCGTTCGACGGCATTCAGACCGCGTTCGCAATCACGCGATACCACAACGGCGACATGACGAATCAAATTTTCCTGTTCACGGCGCAATATAACCGTGGAGGGCCGCCGGACGCCTTTGACCCCGATGCCGCCGCGGCGAAGCTGAAGAAGTAAGCGCCGGCAAACGCCGGCAATTTATACTCGTGCCCAGCCACGATGGATATCAACACCGAGTCCGAAACGAACCAGCAAACGAAATCAATCGACGCTCCAACCGGCGCGCTCGACATCCACCAGATCATGACGATCTTGCCCCACCGCTATCCGTTTCTGCTGATCGATCGCGTCATCGAGATGGAGCCCACCAAGCGCCTGGTCGCGATCAAAAACGTCACTATCAATGAACCGTTTTTTACCGGTCATTTTCCCGGCTACCCGCTGATGCCCGGCGTGCTGATCGTGGAGGCCATGGCCCAGGCGGGCGGCGTTCTACTGCTCAGCGAAATTCCAGACCGCGATCAGAAACTCGTCGTCTTCACCGGCATCGGCGAAGCGAAGTTCCGGCGCGCCGTGGTGCCCGGCGATCAACTGCGCATCGAGGTCGACACCCTCAGTTGGAGCCGCCGCGGCGCGCGCATGCAGGGCAGGGCGCTGGTCGACGGCAAGCTTGTCTGCGAGAGCATCATCAAGTGCCAGGTCGTTCCGCGAGGCAAGCCCTCGTCCTCCGAGGGGGCTGCGGGACCCGCTGAGTCGTCTCTGGAAAAAAATTGAAGATCCACCCGACCGCGATCGTGCATCCCGCCGCAGTCGTTCCGGAGACCTGCACCATCGGGCCCTACTGCATCGTCGGAGAACACGTCATGCTGGGCGACGACTGTGAACTGACTTCGCACGTCGTGCTCGATGGTCATTTGCATTTCGGAGCCCGCAACCGCGTCTTCTCCTTTGCCGCGCTCGGCGTCGCGCCCCAGGACCTGAAGTACAAAAACGAGCCAACGCGTCTCGAAGTCGGCGATGGAAACATCTTTAGAGAGGGCGTCACCGTTTCGCGGGGAACAGCCGGCGGTGGCGGCATCACCCGCATCGGTTCCAATTGCCTGATCATGACGGGCGCGCAC
This sequence comes from Terriglobales bacterium, assembly GCA_038199445.1. Lineage (GTDB taxonomy): Bacteria > Acidobacteriota > Terriglobia > Terriglobales > Acidobacteriaceae > JBBPYY01. Next base: position 9,458 of record JBBPYY010000062.1, read on the forward strand.
GTGGGACACGACAGCGTCATCGGCGACGGCGTTATTCTCGCGAATGTTGCAACGCTTGCCGGCCACGTGATCGTCGAAGACTTCGCCACCGTCGGCGCACTCAATCAGGTGCATCAATACTGCCGCATCGGCAAATATGCCTACACCGGCGGCGGCACGACGGTGACGCAGGATGTGCTGCCGTACTCGCTCACCTCGGCAAAACGCGAGACGCACGCCTTCGGCTTGAACAAGATCGGTCTCGAGCGCCGCGGCTTCACCAAGGAGCAGGTGCGCTTGCTCTATCGCGCTTTCCGCATGCTGACTGCGTCGAAGCTCAACACCTCACAGGCGCTGGCACAAATCAAAGACGCCGCAAAGAACGATGAACACCTCGCGTACCTGGCCAGCTTCATCGAGGCCTCGGAGCGCGGAGTGGTGAAATAGCTCCGCCATGCCGATTCGCCAAGTTCCCGATCTGATCACGCAACTGTACGCCATCGTTAGAAAGCTCAACGCTCTATTTCCGGGACGACCATTCACCCCCGATGGTCATCTAGTTGGAAGCATCGGAGAAGTCGTTGCCGCGTTTGTATACAACCTCAGATTGGAGAAATGTTCCAATCCTGGTTTTGACGCGAAGACCCTTGACGGCAGAACAGTAGAAATCAAGTTAACTGCTGGAAAGTCCGTCTCCATAGCCGAGGGGCCGAATCCGGATCTTCTTTTGGTTCTAGTTCTTGATCAGCAACATGGATTTCGAGAGGCCTACAACAGGAAATTCCCGGTGGAACTTTGTGAGAAACGGCCCCTCAACAAGCGACGGGTACGTTCTATTTCTCTTGCTTACTTACGAAAGATCAACGAGGGACATTTGGAGGGCGCGTCACGCCTCAAGGAGTTGAACGATCTTTTTGTCCGAGGGGTAGAGCCATGAAGCTGGGACTCATCGCCGGTAACGGACGTTTTCCATTTCTGCTGCTCGACGCGGCCCGCGCTGCTGGTCGCGAGGTCGTTGTCGCCGCGATCAAAGAAGAAACCGACCCTGAGATGAACGAGCGCGCGGATCTCGATAGTAGCGTTAGCGTCCATTGGCTGTCGCTCGGAGAACTCAGCCGCCTCATCGAAACCTTCCAGCGCGCCGGTGTCACCGAAGCGGTGATGGCGGGCCAGGTGAAACACAAGCAGATTTTCTCAGGCATCCGCCCCGACTGGCGTCTCGCCAAGCTGCTGCTCAATCTAGGCACCCGCTCCACCGATAGGTTGCTCGGTGCGGTCGCGAAGGTGCTCGAAGACGAAGGAATTCATCTCGTCTCATCCACCACCTATCTTGAACCCTTGCTCGCAAGAGCCGGAGTGCTGACCCAGCGCAGCCCTAACGAACGCGAACTCCGCGACATTCGATACGGTCGCACCGTCGCGCGCGGCATCGCAGGCTTCGACATCGGCCAGACGGTCGTCATCGCCGATGGCGCTTGCGTTGCCGTCGAAGCGATGGAGGGAACCGACGCGACCATCGCCCGCGCAGCGGTTCTCATGCGCTCACTCGACAATGGTGGTGATGCTTCCACCCTCGCTCGCCACTTCACCGTCGTGAAAGTCGCAAAGCCAAATCAGGATATGCGCTTCGACGTTCCGGTAGTCGGTGTGGCGACAATCGAAGCCATGCGGTCGGCCGGCGCGACGTGTCTTGCGATCGACGCAAAGCGCACGCTGCTGTTCGATCCCCCGTCAGTGGTCGCGGCTGCAGATGCCGGGCAGATTGCGATTGCGTCAGACGAAGGTGACTAAATCGTGACAACATGGAATCACGATCGCGCGTACCATCGCTTTAGGCGAGCATTTCGCGCTCGAGCTGCAAAAAGGAAATTCGGAGAAGAAAATAAATGAACTGGATGCGCTTCGCCATCATCGCAGTCCTCGTCTTCGCGGGCATCGGCACCGCGCGCGTGCTGTTTGCCGCAGACGATGCAAACTTACCGCAGGCCGGTCAGCCCGCGCCTGACTTCACGCTGCCTTCTCAGGATGGCACTAACATTCACCTTGCCGACGTTCGCGGCAAGTGGGTCGTCTTGTACTTCTATCCCAAGGACCAAACCTCCGGCTGCACCCTCGAAGCGCACAACTTCCAGCGCGACCTCGCGAAATATGATCAGGCGAATGCCGTCGTGCTGGGCGTCAGCGTCGATTCCGTCGACAGTCATAAACAGTTTTGCGCCAAAGACAGCCTTACCTTCAAACTACTGGCGGATCCAGATAAGAAAGTCGTTCAGCAGTACGGCTCGATCGGCAACTACGCCGGCTACAAGATCGCCAAACGCAACACGTTTCTGATCGATCCGAAAGGCAACATCGCCAAGGTCTGGACCGGCGTCAATCCCGCGTCGCACAGCGAGGATGTGCTGGAAACATTGAAGACGCTGCAGGCGAAGTAGCTCGCGCACGGCACAGAAAAAGCCCGGCCAGTTGGCCGGGCTTTTTCTATTGCCTGAAACGCGGAGAAGTTACTTCTTCTTTGTAGCCTTCTTGGTCGCCTTCTTTGCAGAAGACTTCTTCGCAGCCTTCTTTGCGGGTGCCTTCTTAGCTGCCTTCTTCGCGGGTGATTTCTTTGCTGCCTTTTTTGCGGTTGCCATAGTTCTCCCTTTTTTCGAAGCAGATTTGGTCGCCCTACCAGATGACGACTTTTTTCCTGCAACCTTTTTAGCAGAGGAACTCTTTTTTGCAGCACTCTTTTTTGCTGGACTCTTTTTCGCCACGGCTGTTTTTGCTGCACTCTTCTTTTTTGCAGCGCCACTCTTTTTCGCAGTGCTCTTTTTCGCGCTGCTCTTTTTTGCAGTGCTCTTTTTCGCTGCTGCCTTCTTCGGCGTTGCTCGCTTCGCGTTGCGTGATGCGTCCTGCGCGCTCGTGCCTAGCGATCTTGAAACAGACGATTCGCCCGCGCCACCGGATGTCTCGCGCGGCTCTTCGTTCTCTTCTTCTTCCTCGTCGGCATCCTCTTCGTCTACTTCTTCGTCATCGTCTGACGTCACCGAAATGGTGATCTCTTCTTCTTCTTCGTCGTAGTCCGATGCCATTGGGCCGTTGCCGTGATCTTCGTCGTGCTTGGAGGAATATTCATCCTCGTCGCGTGCAAGCAGTTTGTACATGTCTTCGCTCATGTCGCTCTCCTTAAACGCCCGCCTGTTTAGCTACGACGAAACGTGTTCGCATCACGCATATTGCGATGCGTGCTGAGGGCGAAGTATAGCAAGGGCCCATGACGAAATGTCAACGGACTCCTCTGCCACGCTTGTTTTTTACTATCGCTTCTTTTTCTTCGTGGACTTTGCCGCGTGCGCCGGGGATGCAGAGCGGTGCGCCGCCACATGAGTCCTCCCGGACCTTTTTTCGCTGCTGGCCGCGGCCAGTCGGCTGTGGCTGATTGAATGGGAATGGCTCCGTCGGCTCGCGGCCCCCGCCCCATGGCCGCGATTCCTGCCACGGCCGTGTCGTGCACGGCCCATGCGAGGAGCCAGATGTATAGGCTCAGACACCGCCAGCATCCTGCCCGGAGCCAGCCGGCTGCCCGAAATTTTATTCCACCGCCGCACCTGCGCGGGCGTCACGCCAAACCGGTCGGCCACTGTGACCACCGTGTCGCCTTTGCGTGTCTTATAGCGCGAGGCATGCACCACTGCTGGGGCGACCACTGGCGCGACCGGCACAATCAACGCGTCGGTCTCGGATAAATCTCCATCCGCCCCGATCTGATTCACTGCGGCAATTTCGCTCGCGCTCGCGTGATAGGTTCGTGCAACGCTGTCGAGCGTGTCCTCGTCGGTCAGGCGGCGATAGCGCCAGCTCGCCCGCTTCTCTTCGGGAATCTGCCCGACCCGCGCATCAAAGAGCGGACGCGTTCCCGCCGGAATGTGCAGGTCAAAGGACATCTCGTGCGGCGTCTGCATCCGTAAAAGGCTCGGGTTCAGGACAACGATGTCGGCAACCGGGGCCTCGACCAAATCCGAAACCAGGCGCAGGTCGATGGCGTAATTCGTCGTGACCGTATCCACCAGGAGCGGCGGATCCATGTCGCCGCCCAAGCCATATTGTCCCGGATTCTTTGCCATGATGGTTGCGGCCAGAATGATGGGAACATAGTTCTTCGTCTCCGTCGGCAGCGCGTTGCGACGATACAGTTCCCAGAAATCTGCATAACCCGTACGCTGTACCGCGCGTTGCACATTGCCCGGGCCCCAGTCATACGCCGCCATCGCCAGATACCAGTCGCCAAACTGGTTATAGAGCTCCTTGATGTAGCGCGCGTAGGCATGCGTCGACTTCACCGGATCGAATCGTTCGTCGAACCACGCATTCCGCGTCATGCCGTTCATGCTGTACGGCATGAACTGCCACATACCGGCGGCCCCCGACCGCGCGTTCAGCGCCTGCGGCTTAAAGCCCGATTCTGCTACCGCCTGATAAATCAGATCCTGGGGCACTTTCTCTTCCCGCAGAACTTGCTGGATCATTTCGCGATATCGCCCCGCGCGCTGCAGCGTGTTGCGAATCGTGCCGTGGCCTTTCGTCGAGTTCGTAAAGAAGTTGATATAGCTGGCGACGTAATCGTTCATCACCAGCGGCAAGTCTGACTGCGTCGTCTTCAACTCGGCTTCCGCAGTCGCTTTGATATTCGGGTCCACCGGAAAGGTAACGTCGTTGGCCAACTCGACCAGCGTCGGTTCAGCCGGCGAAAATCCATTGCCCTGCTTGAGCGCCAGCATCTCGACCGCGTTTACATTGTCGACCAGATGCTCAAATGCATCCCGCAGCACCGGGTCGTTCCGCAGATCGCGCCCACTGGTCAGCATCAAGTCGACGGCCTGATCGAAATCGGCGCGCGCCTGATCCAGCTTTCCCGCGTGATAGTTTGCCAAGCCGCTTTTATAGCCAGCCTCTGCGCGGTCTATCAGTTGCTGTGTCTCATCACTGACTGGAGCGGCTCTCTGCAGATTCGCCTGTGGATCGGGATGCGCCGCGCGCGCTGGGGCAGTGGGTGACGGCGCGCGTTGAATCGAGGGTGCGCTTGTCTGACGGCTCATCCCCGCCGGCGAGTGCGCTTCTTGCGGACAGCCCGTCATCACGGCACAGCAAGCGCCACCGAGAACGAGTGGAATCAGTCGCGGCGCAACCAACCGCAGTGCAACCAGCCGTTGCGCAACCGGCCGTCGCACTACATCCCATTTTCGAATCAAAGTCAGAGGCACTCTGCACATTGTATTTGCTTTATTGGGCGAACCACGCGGCCAAAGCGGCCAACGCACAAGGTCCGCGATGATAAACTTGGCTTTCCGGCACAAGAAGATTTTCTTCCCCCTGCTGACTTCCAAAGGGCCGCATGGACTCCGCACACATCCGCAACTTCGCCATCATCGCGCACATCGATCATGGCAAAAGCACGCTCTCTGACCGGTTGCTCGAACTGACCGGCAGCGTCAACGCGCGCGACATGCACGCGCAGGTTCTTGACGCGATGGATCTCGAACGCGAGCGCGGCATCACCATCAAGGCCCACTCCGTGCGCATGATGTACGAGGCGCGCAACGGAGAGCTCTATCAGCTCAACCTGATCGACACACCCGGTCACGTCGACTTTTCCTACGAAGTTTCGCGCGCCCTCTCCTCTTGCGAAGGCGCGCTGCTCGTCGTCGATGCATCGCAAGGCGTCGAAGCGCAAACTCTTGCCAACGCCTACATCGCGATCAGCAACGGGCTGGACATGATCCCCGTCATCAACAAGATCGATCTGCCCAGCGCGGATGTTGCCCGCACGCAGGAGATGATCGAAAGTGCCGTGGGCGTTGATGCCACCGACGCGATTCCCGTCAGCGCAAAGACCGGCCTTGGCGTACCTGAAGTGCTTGAGGCGATCGTGCATCGTCTCCCCCCGCCAACCGGCGACCCCACCGGCCCGCTCGAAGCCCTCATCTTCGATTCATGGTTCGATTCTTACCGGGGAGTCATCGTCCTGGCCCGCGTTATGCAGGGAACGCTGCGCACTGGCGCGCGTATCCGCTTGATGTCGAACGGCACTACCTTCAACGTGGAATCGCTCGGCGTGATGACGCCCAAGCCTGTTGCAGTGCAGGAACTTGCCGCCGGCGAAGTCGGATTTCTCGTCGCCAATATCAAGAATGTCGGGGACACCAAGATCGGCGACACCATCACTGAAGACGATCGTCCGACAGACAAGGCGCTGCCCGGCTTCGAAGAACTGAAGCCGATGGTCTTCGCCGGACTCTATACCGTCGACTCGCATGAGCACACGCTGCTGCGCGATGCGCTCGAAAAGTTAAGGCTCAACGATTCGTCATTCTTCTTTGAGCCTGAGAGCTCCGTCGCGCTCGGCTTCGGATTCCGCTGCGGTTTTCTCGGCCTGTTGCATATGGAGATCATTCAAGAGCGGCTCGAGCGCGAATACGACATCGACCTCATCACGACGGCGCCTGGCGTCCGCTATCGCATCCATCTCACCGATGGTTCCTCGATTGAAGTGGACAACCCCGCCCACTGGCCCGACACCAGCGAGATCGAACGCATCGAAGAGCCGGTCATCATCGCGACCATTCTCACCAACGAAGAATATGTCGGCAACATCTTGAAGCTCGTCGAAGATAAACGCGGCAAGCAACAGAACTTCGAGTACGTCACCCCCACGCGCGTCATGCTCACCTATGAACTGCCGCTGAACGAGATCGTTCTCGATTTTTACGATCGCCTGAAATCCGTCTCACGCGGCTATGCGTCGCTCGACTACCATCTCGCCGGCACTTGGGAATCTCCCATGGTCAAGATGGATATCCTGGTTTCCGGAGAACCGGTGGACGCCCTTTCCATCATCGTGCATCGCGACTTTGCGTATGAACGCGGCCGCCTGCTCGCGGCAAAGATGAAGGAACTGATCCCCCGGCAGCAATTCGAAGTCGCGATTCAAGCCGCCATCGGCGCCAAAGTAATCGCTCGCGAAACCGTGGGCGCCCTCCGCAAAAACGTCATCGCAAAGTGTTACGGCGGTGACATCTCCCGCAAGCGCAAACTGCTTGAAAAGCAGAAAGAAGGCAAGAAGCGCATGAAGCGGATCGGGCGAGTCGAGATCCCCCAGGAAGCCTTCCTTGCGGTCTTAAAAATAGGCGAAGAATAAGCGCGAACGCCCGCCGGATGTCGACCAAAATTCATC